>JBFGCA010000045.1:0-33291 GCA_041567315.1 Thermoanaerobaculia bacterium
AGGAACGGCTCGCGGTAGTCGTAGCGCTGGCCGCCGTAGCGGCCGAAGCCGATGCGGATCTGGTAGGCACCGGCGTTGAGCAGGCCGCCCGGAAACTCCACGGTCGAGCGGTAGAGGCCCGGCCGGCGGTCGATGGCACCGCCGGGGGCGACGTCGATGTCGGCGGCGTGGCAGACCGGGGTGCCGTCGGCGCGGTCGAGCATCACCCCGAGGTGGGTGGCCTCGACCCGGCGGCGGACGGCGTACTCGACCGCCACCCGGAACGGCTGCTCGCGGTCGAGCTCGGTCGCCGGCTCGCCGCGGTGGTCGAGCAGCCGCGCCTCGCGGATGCAGATCACCTTCTCCGGGTCGTCCGGGTAGGCGACAACCGCCCCGCCGCCCAGCCGCTCCTCGGTGTAGCGGCGGATCACCTCCTCGATCGGACCCTGGTGGACGAGCCGCCCCTGGTCGAGCAGCAGGCCGCGCTCGCAGAGCTTGGCCACGGCGCCCAGGTTGTGGCTGACGAAGAGCACCGTGCGGCCGGTCCGGGCGACGCTGCCGATCTTCCCCATGCACCGAGTCTGGAACGAGGCGTCGCCCACCGCCAGGACCTCGTCCACCAGCAGGATCTCGGTCTCGAGGTGGGCGGCGACGGCGAAGGCGAGCCGCAGGTACATGCCGCTCGAGTAGTGCTTGACCGGGGTGTCGAGGAACTTCTCGACCTCCGAGAAGGCGGCGATCTCCTCGAACTTGGCGTCGATCTCGCGCCGGCCCATGCCCAGGATGGCGCCGTTGAGGTAGACGTTCTCGCGGCCACTCAGCTCGGGGTGGAAGCCGGTGCCGACCTCGAGCAGCGAGCCCACCCGCCCCCTGAGCTCGGCCCGCCCGCGGGTCGGCTCGGTGATCTGCGAGAGCACCTTGAGCAGGGTCGTCTTGCCGGCGCCGTTGCGCCCGATGATGCCGACCACCTCTCCCGGCTCGACCTCGAAGGAGACGCCGTCGAGCGCCCAGATGTGCTCGCGCTTGGGGCGCCGGCGGCCGCCGAGCCCGCGGAGCAGGGCCCCGGCGCCGTGGGTCAGGCTTTCCCGCAGGGTGCGGTAGGGGGCTTGCAGACCCCCGATCCGGTAGCGCTTGCCGAGGCCCTCGGCCCGGATCGCCGCCGCGCTCATCCGCGGCCCATCCCCATGCCGAGCCACTGCCAGACGTAGAAGCTGTTGTCCGAGCGCCCGGCCTGGAACCGCCGCCAGTGGCGGCGCACCGCGGCGGCGTCCAGCCAGACGCCGCCGTGACGGACCAGGGCCCGCTCGATCAGGTCGTCGGCCCAGCCCCGCAGCGGCCCCCGCAGCCACTCGCGCTGGGGCGTCTGGAGCGGGCGCTTGGGGGCCTCGACCAGGCCGCTCGGCGCCAGCGGGCGGGCCATGGTGCGGAGCATCCGCTTGCGGGTCGCACCCCAGATCTTGCGCCGCGCCGGCTGGCGGAGCGCCAGCTCCACCAACCGGTGATCCAGGAAAGGCTCGCGCAGCTCGCGCGAGCAGCGCATCGACACCCGGTCGTTGAAGCGCAGGGCGCGGGGGATCTTGGTCAGACAGATGTCCCGGTACTGGAGGTTGCGCAGGGGATCGGGGAACGGCACCGGCGGCTCGAAGCCGTCGGCCTGGCCGGCGAGCTCGGGGAGCAGGCAGTCGGCGCGGGTCGCCGGCTCCCGGGTGGCCTGGACGACCGTCCGCGAGGCCCGCTCCGGGTCCGCGTAGTAGTCGTACCCACACCACTGCTCGTCCAGCCCCTGGCCGTCGAGGAGCACCACGACGCCGTGGTCCCTCGCCACCTCGAAGAGCCGCGCGTAGGCCAGCGTCGGCAGCCCCCCGAAGGGCTCGTCCTGGCACTCGTGGACCGACTCCGCCAGGGCGGGCACCTCCTCGGGCCGCAGCGCGCACACCACCGACGGATGTCGGGTGCGCTCGAGCATCCGCCGCACCCAGGGCAGCTCGTCGTAGCGCTCGTCGCCGGTGACGAAGGTGAAGGCCTTGACGTCGCTGTCCTTACCCTGGACCCGCTGGACGAGGCCCAGCAGCACCGAGGAGTCGAGACCGCCGCTGAGGTTGATCCCCACCGGGACGTCCGAGCGGAAGCGCAGCCGGACGCTCTCGGCCATTAGCGCGGCGTACTCCTCGCGCGCCGCCGCCGCCGGGCGCTGGTCGAGGTCGGTGCCCACCCGGCCGGCCAGGTCGTACCAGCGGCCGATCCGCACCGCGCCCTCGCGCCAGACCAGCGTATGCCCGGCTGGCAGCGCCCGGATGCCCTCCCAGAAGGTCCGCGGCGAGTGGTCCAGGATCCCGGCCGTCAGGTAGGTGGCCCAGGCCCGTGGGTCGGCCGCACGCGGCACGCCGCCGGCGTGGAGGGCCTTGATCTCGCTGGCCAGCAGCAGACCGCCGTCGGGCCGCTGGTGGTAGTAGAGCGGCTTGACCCCGAACCGGTCGCGCGCCGCGAACAGCTCCTTGGCGTGCTCGTCCCAGACCGCGAAGGCGAACATGCCGACCAGCCGCTCCAGGCACCCCGCCCCCCAGCGCGCGAAGGCCGCCAGCAGGACCTCGGAGTCGGTCGCCGAACGGAAGGTCTCGCCGTCGCCGAGCGCCGCGCGCAGCTCCAGATAGTTGTAGATCTCGCCGTTGAAGACCAGGTGGTACCGGCCGTCGGCCGACGACATCGGCTGCAGCCCGGCGTCGCTCAAATCGAGGATCGCCAGCCGGGTGTGCCCGAGCGCCGCCCGGCCTTCCGGGTCCTCGTAGAGCCCCCGGCCATCGGGACCGCGATGGTGCTGTACCGCCACCATCTCGCCCAGCAGACGGCGGCTCCACCCGGCCCCGGCGACGGCAGCGATCCCGCACATGACCCAGACCTCAGCCCCCGGCCGACCGGGCGAGCATCCGGGCGATCTCGCGCTCCATCAGCTCGAAGAAGCGGTCACGGCCGGTGAGCTGTTCGTGGCTCTCGCGCATCGTCGCTCAGGGTAGGCCGCTGGCCCGGCCGCGCGTCCGCTGGTTCCAGAAATCGTGCAGCTTATGGGCCATGAAGACCTCGGTGCGCTCCATCGACTCGCGGGTGGCACCGGCCAGGTGGGGGGTGATCAGGAGGTTCGAGTGGCGGCCTGCATGTTCGATCAGCGGGCTCTGGGCCCGCGCCTCGGCCGACCGCTCGTCGGCGAGCACGTCGACGGCGGCGCCGGCCAGGCGGCCCTCGGCGAGCAGCGAGGCGAGCGCCGCCTCGTCGAGGAGGCCGCCGCGCGAGGTGTTGACGAGGACCGCTCCCGGCGGCAGCAGCTCGAGCCGCGCCCGCCCCAGCAGGCCCCGGGTCTCGTCGGTGAGCGGCACGTGGACGCTCAGGATCTGGCTCCAGGGCAGCAGGGTCTCCAGCGCCTCGAAACGCCTGACGCCCTCGGGCCAGGCGCCGGGGCCGCGGTCGAGGGCGCCCACCTCCATGCCGAAGGCGGCGGCGAAGCCCGCCACCTGCCGGCCGACCCGGCCGAGACCGAGGATGCCCAGCCGGCGGCCCGCCAGCTCGCCGCCGCGGAAGCGGTCGCGGTCCCACCCGCCGCAGCGCACCTCGTCGAAGGCCCACGGGATCCGGCGCAGCAGCGCCAGCAGCAGGGCCCAGGTGTGCTCGGCGGTCGCCGGGATCGAGCGCAGGAGCTCGCGCTCGCCGCGCAGCGAGAGGACGGCGATCCCGCGCCCGGCCGCCGCCTCGAGGTCGACGTGGTCGAGCCCGGTGGTGGCGGTGACGACGGCCTGGAGGTCGGCCGCACCCTCGAGCACGCCGCGGTCGACCTCGAGCCCGAGGCGCACGATGAGGACCTCGAAGCCGCGCACCCGTTCCGCCAGCGCGGCCTGCGGCACGGGCTCCTCGACCACCTCGCCGACGCCCTCGAGGATCCGCCGCGCCTCCTCCGAGTAGCCGGCCGGCTCGGCGTTGAGGATCCGCCAGCTCACGGCCGACCCGCCTTCCAACGCCCGACCAGGAGATCGGCGATCAGCAGGTCGCGCTCGTCGTCGACGTTGACGAGCTGCTCGCGCGGCATCACGTAGGCCCGCTTGCGGCCGGCCATCAGCGAGCGGTGGTCGATCAGCGCCCGGCGCCGCACCGCGTAGAGCGCCCCGTTGCGGTAGTGGACCACCGGCAGGTCCTGGCGCTGCGCGGTCTCCCACTCGCTCCACAGCGGCTCGAGGACGCCGTCCTCGTCGAGCCGGTACATCCGCGCCGGATGGACGTCGTCCATCGCCGAGACGCTGATCACCGTGTCGACCCGCGGCTCGCCGGCGAGGATCTCGATCACCGCGTCGACGTCGGCGCCGGTGCGGATCGGCGACGTCGGCTGGAGCAGCACCAGGGCGTCGAAGGGCTCCCCCAGCTCGCGCTCCTCGTGCTCGAGCGCGTGGAGGGCCACCGGCACCATGGGAGTGTCGTCGGCGGCCAGCTCGGCGGGGCGCAGCAGGACCCGCGACCCCAGCTCGCCGGCCAGGGCGGCGATCTCCGGATCGTCGGTGGAGGTGACGACCGAGCTCAGGCGGCGGCTGTCGAGCGCCGCCCGCACCGCGTAGGCCAGCAGCGGCTCGCCCGCCACCGGCCGCAGGTTCTTGCGCCGCACCCCCTTCGACCCGCCGCGGGCCGGGATGAGCCCCAGGACCTTCATGACTAGAACGTCAGCCGCTTGTCGATCCGCAGCGGGGCCTCGGCCAGCAGCTCGGCGATCCGCGGCCCCGCTTTGCCCTCGCCGTAGAGCGTGTCGCGCTCGTAGCGGCCGTTGGCGATCTGGCGGCGCACCGCCTCGTCGATGGCCTCGCGGTCGTAGCCCACGTCGACGACGTTGCGGCCGCGGTCGCGGCCGAGCTGCCGCGAGCCGATGTTGACCACCGGCACGCCCAGGAACGACCCCTCGCGGATGCCGGCGCTGGAGTTGCCGACCAGACAGCTGCTGTTGTAGATCAGCCGCAGGAAGTCCGGCGGCTGCATGTTCTTGAAGAAGTGGATGCTTCGCGGCCGGCGGAGCTCGCGGAAGCTGCGGATGCCGTTGGAGGTCCCGTCCGAGCCGGCGTCGACGTTGGGCCAGAACCAGATGGTCGGCAGCCCGAGACCGTGCACCGCCGACAGGGTCTCCCAGACGTTGCGCCGCGCCTCCTCGTACTCGGTGGTCACCGGGTGCTGGAGCACCACCAGGTAGCCGTTCGCGAGGTCGATCGACTCGCCGACGCCGCCGTAGCGCTCGATGGGGTCGAAGTCGAGGGCCGGCCGGTCGAGGATCTCGGCCGCCAGATCGATCGACGGGCAGCCGGTGACGTGGACCGTCCGGGGGTCCTCGCCCATCCGGATCACCCGCTCCGCCGCCCGCTCGGTGGAGACGAAGTGGAGATCCGAGAGCTTGGTCACCGCGTGGCGCACCTTCTCGTCGATCGAGCCGGTGATCTCGCCCCCCTGGACGTGGGCGACGGGCACGTTCATGTAGGAGGCCGCCACCGCGGTGGCCAGGGTCTCGTAGCGGTCGGCGACGGTGACCACCACGTCGGGGCGCAGGTTGTCGAGCACCGTCGAGATCTCCATCAGACCCAGCCCCGTGGTCTTGGCCATGGTGGTGGGGTTCTCGCCCTCGAGCACCATGTAGACGCGGGCAGCGATCTCGAAGCCGTCGCGCTCGATGACCTCGACGACCGAGCCGTAGCGCTCGAGCAGCGCCGAGGCGCCGACCACCAGCTGGAGCTCCAGGTCGGGGTGGTCGCGGCAGGCCGCCAGGGCGGTCTTGATGCGGCTGTAGCTGGGCCGCGCGGTGACCACGGCGCACACCTTGCGCGTCGTCACGGGCCCTCCAGGTCGGCCGCGGCGAGCAGCTCGTCGGCGCGCAGCGGGCGCCGCAGCCGCCGGCCGACGACCTCGTCGAGCCGCTCCGCGGGGATGCCGGTCCCCGGCTTCTTGAGCACCAGGTGCTCGCGCCGCAGCACCGTCCCGGCCGCCAGGTCGGTCCGGGCGACGACGCTCTTGGTGAACGCCCCGCGCAGCTCGGCGAGCTCCGCGCCCAGCCGGTCCTTGTCCACCGGGTGGGCGCGCATCCTCTCGATGAAGCGCACGCCGTCGACCAGCCGGCGCAGCTCGGAGGGGGTGACCGAGGCGGCGACGTCGGGGCCGAACATCTCGCGGCTGAGGGTGACGTGGACCTCGAGCACCTCGATCCCCAGCGTGGCGGCGGCCAGGCCCGGATAGATCGTGCCCGAGTGGTCGGAGAGGCCCACCGCGCAGCCGTAGCGCTCCCGAAAGAGCGGGATGAGGTTGAGACCCACCTGCTCCGGCGGACACGGGTAGGCGGAGGTGCACTGGAGCACCGCCAGCGGCGCCGGCGACGCGGCGAGCCGCTCGACCGCCCGGTCGATCTCCGCCAGCGGGCTCATCCCCGACGACAGCAGGACCGGCAGGCCCGAGGCCGCCAGCCGCTCGAGCAGCGGGCCGTTGGCCACCTCGCCTGAGGCCACCTTCCAGGCGGCGACGCCGACCCGCGACAGCAGCTCGGCGGCCTCGACCGAGAACGGCGAGCTGAGAAACCGCAGCCCCTTCTCCTCGGCGTGGCGCCGCAGGCCCCGCCACCCCTCCTCGCTGAACTCCATCCGCTTCCAGTAGTCGTAGCGGGTCGCATCCTGGAGGCTGAACCGGACCCGCCAGGGCTCCCGGGCGGTGCTCTCGGCGCTCGCGATGTGGGTCTGGAACTTGACCGCGCCGGCGCCGGCGGCGGCGATGGCGTCGATGAAGGCGTGGGCCATCCCCAGGCTGCCGTCGTGGGCCTGGGCGACCTCGCCGACGATCAGGCAGCCGCTGTCCCAGAGATCGCTCATCGTTCCTCGGCGGCGTCAGACGACGTCGGCAAACGTCCGCTCCATCCTCCGGAAGTAGATCAGACCGCCGACGAGGAGCAGCGCCACCGCGGCGGCCGAGGCCAGGATGACGGCGCCGGACCCGCGCTCGGTGCCGAGCAGCGCCCAGCGGAACCCCTCGACGACCCCGGCCATGGGGTTGAGACCGTAGAGGACCCGCCACTGCTCCGGCACCAGGCTGCTCGGGTAGGCGATGGGGGTCGCGAAGAGCCAGAACTGGGTGAGAAACGGGATCGTGTAGCGCACGTCCCGGTACTGGACGTTGAGGGCCGAGAGCCACAGCCCGACCGCCAGGGCGGTGGCCAGGGCGAGCAGCAGGAAGAGCGGCAGGAAGACCACCGCGGCGGTGGGCGCGATCCGGTAGTAGGCCATCATCCCCAGCAGGACCACGAAGGCGATGAGGAAGTCGACCAGACCAGCCAGCACCGCCGACAGCGGGATCACCAGCCGCGGGAAGTAGACCTTCTTGATGAGCTGCTGGCTGGCCACCAGGCTGTTGCCCGCCTGGTTCATGGAGAAGGCGAAGAGCTGCCAGGGCAGCAGCGCCGCGTAGGCGAAGACCGGATACGGCAGACCGTCGGACGGCACCTTGGCCAGCCGGCCGAAGACGAAGGTGAAGATGATCATGGTGAGGAACGGCTGGAGGACGGCCCAGGCCGCGCCCAGCACGGTCTGCTTGTACCTCACCTTGACGTCGCGCCAGGTCAGGAAGTAGAGCAGCTCGCGGTACGCCCACAGCTCGCCCAGCCGGAGCGAGACCCAGCCGCTCGAGGGCTTCAGCACCCGCAGGGCGGGGGCCTCTACAGCCGCCGGCTCCTCGCCGCCCCGGCGACCGACCGGCTCGATCACCGCTCGCCTCTGGCGACCAGCGGCCAGGACAGCGGGGTGCCGCGGGCGATGTCGCGGGCGGCCCGGGCGGCCAGCACCTCTTCGAGGTGTTTCGGGGCCAGCCCGTTGCCCGGGCGGATCGAGCGGACGTTGTCGGCGGTAAAGGGCTCGCCCGCCCTGACGTCGGCGACCACGAAGAGCGAGCGGCGGAAGGGCCGGCTCGCCGCCTCGCGCTCGCCGACCGCCAGCTCGGCCCGGCCCAGGGCCGCCTCGGTGGTGCGGATGGCGGCCACCATCTCGCCGAACTCCTCCGGCTCGAGCGAGAAGGAGCTGTCGGGGCCGGGGTCCTGCCGCGAGAGGGTGAGATGCTTTTCGACGATCGCGGCGCCGAGGGCAACCGCCGCCACCGGGACGGCGACGCCCAGCGTGTGATCCGAGAGGCCGACCGGGACCCCGAAGGTCTCACGCAGGAAGGGGATCGCCCTGAGGTTCATCTCCTCGGGCGGCGCCGGGTAGGCGCTGGTGCACTTGAGGAGCGCGAGCTGTTCGTTGCCCTCCTCACGAACGGCCTTCACCGCCTCGCCGATCTCCTCCAGAGACGCCATCCCGGTGGACATGATGATCGGCTTGCCGGTGCGCGCCATCCGGCGGACGAGGGGCAGGTCGACGATCTCGAACGAGGCGACTTTATACGCGGGGACCTCCATCCGCTCGAGGAACTCGACGGCGGTCGGATCGAACGGGCTCGAGAAGAGCTGCAGACCCAGCCCCTCGGCGATCTCCTTGAGCCGGGGCTGCCACTCCCACGGCGTGTAGGCCTCGCCGTAGAGGTCGTGGAGGGTGCGCCCCGCCCACACCGTCCCCTCGCCGATCCGGAACCACTCCCGGTCGCAGTTTAGGGTCAGGGTGTCGGCCGTGTAGGTCTGGAGCTTGACCGCGTCGGCGCCCGCCCGCCTGGCGGCGCGGAGGATCTCGACCGCGCGGTCGAACTCCCGCCCGGGGTTGGCCGACATCTCGGCCACCACGTAGACCGGCCGGCCGGCCCCGACCTCGCGCCCGGCGATCTCAAGCATCCTGACGCACCGCCTGCCGCGCGGTGGCGAGCTCGTAGGCCAGGGCGGGATGGCCGGCCACCTCGGTCCGCCGCGCCAGCTCGAAGCCGACCCGCTCGAAGAGCTTGCGGGAGGCCAGATGGTCGGGCCGGATGAAGGCCGAGAGGAGCCTGCCGCTGCCCGCCGCCTGCAGCCGCTCGATGCCCTGGCGCAGGAGCGCCGTCCCCAGCCCGCGGCCGCGCTCGCCGGGGGCGACGCTGACCGAGACCACGGCGCCGCCCGCCGCGTCGAGATCGAACCGCACCTGGCCGACCGGCCGGTCGGCGGCGTCCTCGCCGACCAGGAGCACGCAGTCGGGGTCGGCGAGCCTGCGCTCGAACCACTCGACGTGGGTCTCCCAGGCAATGGTCTCGGGGTGGAACGAGCGCGCCCTCGCCTCCGGGTCGTTGGCCCACTCCCAGAGCAGGCGGCGGTCGCCCGGACCGGCCGGCCGCACCAGCAGGGTTTCGCCCCGGAGGTGCTTGACCACCCGCTCGGCGCCGTGGCCGTCGATCAACCCCCGCACCCGCTCGCCGAGCTCCGCCCTCGCCCCCGGGTCCTGGAGCAGGGCGTCGAGCCGCTCGGCGATCACTTCCGCCGTGGCGGCGCCGGCGAACCCGAGATCGACGGCCGCGCCCCGGGCCGCCAGCGCCTCGGCGTTGGGGCGCTGGTTGTCGCTCAGCGTCAGCACCAGCCCCGGGCGCCCCAGCGCCGCCCACTCCCAGCAGGTGCCGCCGGCCCCCGAGAGGACCAGGTCGGCCCGCCGCATGAGGTCCGCCAGGTCCTCGACCGGGCCCAGCAGCCCGGTGCCCGGCAGGCGCTCCGCGGCGGCGCGCAGCTCCGCGGGCGGCGCACCCCCGTGCCCGCGGACGATCCGGGTCTCCGGCCGCCGAGGCCCGAGCCGGGCCAGGGCCTCGAGCACGAGCCGGACGACGGCGTCCTGGTCGCCGCCACCGAGGGTCACGAGCAGCCGCCGGGCCGGCCCCGCAGGGGGCGGCATCGGGTCCCCCGCGCGCCGGAACTCGCGCCGCAAGAGGACGTAGCGGCTGCCCAGGAGGAGACGCGTGGAGGGGGCCCGGCGGGCGTACGAGGCGGCCTCGGCCGCCAGGTTCTGATCGAGCACCAGGTCGGCGCGGTAGTCGCCGGCCCGGCCGTGGTCGTCGATGCGCAGGACCCGCGGTCCGCGCCCCCCGAGCCGCCGCTCGAAGGCCGCGTCGAACCCGTAGCCGTCGACGACCACCCAGGCGGCGCCGGTCCCCGCGGCGAGCGCCGCCGTCCCGACCGCGTCCTCTTCGGATCCGGCCGGCTCGCGCGCCCCGACGACCGTGATCTCCTCGCGCCGCAGACGATCGTGGAGCGCCCCGGGGAGCTCCGCGCAGCGGAAGGTGACGGCGCCCCCCCGGTCCCGCCAGGCCTGCGCCAGGGCCAGACAGCGCATCACGTGCCCGCTGCCGGCGGCGGCGCTCGCGTCGGCCCGGATCACCAGGGGCGAGCCCATCTCAGACCTCCGTCAAGACCCGCTGCGCGACCTTTTGGTTGAGCGCCGCCAGGGCGGGCTCGCGCTCGACGACCGCCAGGGCCTCCTGCCACCCGAAGTCGTCCCGCTCTCCCAGCCGCCGGTAGAGGGCCCGCACCAGCTCGAGGTCCTCGGCGGTGTCGACCGTCCAGCGGTGCCGGCTGGCGTCGCGCTCAGCCTTGACCGGCAGGAGCGAGAAACGCTCGGGGTGCTGGTAGATGAAAGGGGTGACGTGCGCTCTCTGGTAGGGCTCCCGCGCCTCCCGCCCGGCCTGCTCGAGGGCGGACCGGGCCACCACCTCGCAGTCGAGGCCCCGGGGGTAGGTCCGCTCCAGGGTGTTGCTGGCGTAGTCGACGCCGGCCCGCCGGAAGGCGGCGACCACGCGGTCGATCACCCCGGGGTCGACCAGCGGGCAGTCGGCGGTGATCCTCACGATCGCCGTCGCTCCGCAGGCGTCCGCGGCCCGGAGGGTGCGGTCGAGGACGTCGTCGGGACTGCCCCGGAAGACCTCGGTCCCGAGCCGCTCGCACTCGCGGCAGACGGCGTCGTCGGCCGGGTCCCCGGTGGTCGCCACGATCGTCCGGTCGAGGGTCGCCGCCCGCCGGGTCCGGCGCACGACCCGCGCCAGCATGCTGCGGCCGCCGACGTCCATCAGCACCTTGCCGGGCAGACGGGTGCTGCCCATCCGCGCCTGGACCACCGCCACGGTGGTCATCGCCGCGCCCCGGCTCCGTGCTCCGCCAGCACGGTGCCGAGCGCCGCCACCACCCGGTCGACCTGGCCATCGCTAATCCCGGGGAAGAGCGGCAGCGTGAGGATCTCCTCGTAGGCCGCCTCGGCCTCGGGACAGAGGCCGGGGGCGGTCCCGAAGCGCTGGCGGTAGTACGAGTGGAGATGGACCGGCCGGTAGTGGACGTTGACGCCCACGCCCCGCTCGCGCAGGGCCTGGAAGATCTCCCGGCGGCGGCGGGCGAGCTTGGCCTCGAGACGCACCACGTAGAGGTGGTAGGCGTGGGTCCGGTGGGGTCCGCGCACCAGCGGGGCCACCCCGTCCAGCCCGCTCAGGGCCGCGTCGTAGCGGCCGGCGATCTCGCGCCGCCGCTCGACCCAGCGGTCGAGCTTGCGGAGCTGGCTCAGCCCGAGGGCACAGTGCAGATCCGAGAGCCGGTAGTTGAAGCCGAGCTCCACCATGTCGTACTCCCAGGAGCCCTCGCGAGCCCGCTGGTGATGGTCGCTCGAGATGCCGTGGTTGCGGAAGCGGCGGATGCGGGCCGCCAGCTTGCGGTCCTCGGTGGTGACCATGCCGCCCTCGCCGGTGGTGATCGGCTTGACCGGGTGGAAGCTGAAGGTGCTGAGCTCGGCGAGGGAACCGACCGGGCGGCCCCGGTAGGTCGCTCCCAGGGCGTGACAGGCGTCGGCCATCAGACGCACCCCGCGGCGCGCCGCCAGCTCCCGCAGGGCGTCGTAGTCGCAGGGCTGGCCGGCATAGTCGACGGCGACGATGGCCCGCGTGCGGGAGGTGGTCCGCGCCTCCAACGACGCGGCGTCGACGAGCAGGGTGGCGGGATCGACGTCGGCAAACACGGGCGTCCCGCCGCAGAAGACCACGGCGTTGGCGGTGGCGGCGAAGGTGATCGCCGGCACCACCACCTCGTCCCCGGGCCGGAGGTCGAGGGCGTGCATCGCGGCGTGGAGGGCGGCGGTGCCGTTGGCCAGCGCCACCGCGTGGCGCGCCCGCACGAAGGCGGCGAAGGCGGCCTCGAAGGCGCCGACCCGGGGGCCGGTGGTCAGCCAGTCGGAGCGCAGGGCCTCGACCACCGCCGCGACGTCGTCGTCGTCGATCGACTGGCGGCCGTAGGGCAGCGGGCCGGGGGATCGGACCTCCGCGTCGAGAGTGGCTGAAGGGGTCCGGCGGCGGCTCACTGGAGGTCGCGGATCAGCTCGTGCAGCTCGCCGGCGGTCAGCCAGCGGTCGTTGCCGTCGCTCGAGTAGTGGAAGCGATCGCCGAGCGGCCGGCCCTCGCGCCAGCGGTCCTGGGACCACCAGGGGTGGGCCGGCAGGATGACGTACATGTCGTCGAGCTCCACCGTCTGGCGGCTCTCGTCCTCGCAGATCAGCATCTCGTGCAGCTTCTCGCCGGGGCGGATGCCGATCTCCTCGACCTCGCAGTCGGGGGCCACCGCCCGAGCGAGATCGAGGACGTTCATGCTGGGCAGCTTGGGAACGAAGACCTCGCCGCCGTGCATCTGCTCGAGGCAGCGGACGACGAAGCGCACGCCCTGCTCGATGGTGATCCAGAAGCGGGTCATCCTGGGGTCGGTGACGGTCACCGTGCCGTTCTTGCGCTGCTCGAGGAAGACCGGGATGACGCTGCCGCGGCTGCCCACCACGTTGCCGTAGCGCACGGCACTGAAGTGGGTCGGGCCGCCGCCGGTGTAGGCGTTGGCCTGGACGAAGAGCTTCTCGGCCACCAGCTTGGTGGCCCCGTAGAGGTTGATGGGGCTCACCGCCTTGTCGGTGCTCAGCGCCAACACCCGCTCGACGCCGCAGTCGAGGGCCGCCTCGATGACGTTGCGGGCCCCGACGACGTTGGTGAGGACGGCCTCGTTGGGGTTGTACTCGCAGGCGGGCACCTGTTTGAGCGCCGCCGCGTGGACCACCACGTCGACGCCGCGCAGCGCGCGGCGCAGGCGGGCGAGGTCGCGGACGTCGCCGATGAAGTAGCGCAGGGCCGGGTCGTCGAGGCCCGCCAGCCGCATCTCGTGCTGCTTCAGCTCGTCGCGGCTGAAGACGATGAGCCGGCGCGGGCGATGCTCGCCGAGCATCAGCTCGGCGAACTTGCGCCCGAAGGATCCGGTGCCCCCGGTCACCAGCACGGACCGCTCGGACCAGTTCATCGCTCGAGGACCGCTGCCGCAACGGCGGCTAGAAGAGCCACTCCCCGACCACCACGGTGTCGTTCTTGGCCAGCGGCACGTCGTCCCGGTGGCCCTTCTGGATCGCCTTCACGTTGACCTCGAGCTGCTCCTGGCTGCCGTCGGCCAGCCGGCGGAGGATCTTGACGCTCTTCAGGTTGGCGCGCGCCGTCGGGCCGCCGGCCGCGGTGATCGCCTGCAGGACGGTGATCCCCTCGCTGCTCGAGAAGTCGATCGGCCCCGGGCGGCTGACGGCGCCGGTCACGTAGACGCGCTGCGACCTGGCCTCCGGCACCATGACGACGTCCCCGGGCTCGAGCGCCAGGTTCTGGGCCAGGTCGCCCTCCCCGAGCAGCCGGTCGAGGTCGGCGGTCAGCGTCCGCTGATCGGCGCCGTCGCCGCGTAGGATCAGGGCCTCGCTCCCCTGCCGGCCGCTCAGCCCGCCGGCCTGGCTCAGCACGTCGAGGAGCCGGGTGCGCCCCAGCAGTTGATAGACGCCCGGGCTGCGGACCGCTCCCTGGACCGACACCGAGCGGCTCTGGAACTCCTCGACGAAGACCGACACCTGAGGGTCGTTGACCAGCTCCTGGATGGCCAGGCGGCCGGCGATCTCGGTCTCGGCCTGACGCGGCGTCAGCCCGGCGACCTTGAAGCTGCCGAGCAGGGGCAGGGTGATGGTGCCGTCGCCGGCGATCCGCACCTTGCGGCCCAGCTCGGGCAGGCCGAAGACGTCGATCTCGAAGACGTCGCCGGGACCGAGGCGGGGCTCCCCGGAGGCAGCCGACGAACCCGCGGCCTCCGGCGCGGCCGGGTCGGCGCCGGCGGCGGCGCCCTCGGCCGGCCGCAGGAACAGCGTCAGGCGATCCTCGTCCAGGCGCACCGAGTAGGCGGCCTCCTGGCGCGGCTCGACGCTGAGCCGGGTCAGGGGGGGCGAGGCGCCGTCGTCGGTGGCCAGCCGGGCCGAGGCGACGAGACCCGCCGCACTCTCGACGTCCTCGGCCTCGGCGCCCTTGACGGCCCCGGGAAAGCGCAGGATCAGGTGGCGCTCGTCATCGTAGCCGGCGGCCCAGCGCAGCGGCGCGCTGGAGCGCAGGACGATCCGGCTCTCCGCCGCCTCCTGCTCGAGGGCCATGTTCTCGATGACGACGGGGGCGCCGGACGCCGCGGCGGGCGCCGGCGCGGGCGCCGCCGAGCGGCAGCCACCGGCCAGCACGGCGACGACGACGAGGAGGTAGAGGCGGCGCATCCGGAGGTCCTCAGGGGGCCGGCAGCACTCTATCGAATGGTCAGGGGAGAAGGCGGAGGCGACGGACGCGGTCGCCGCCGCCGGGACACTAGCAGCCCGCGGTGGAAGTCGGTCGGGTCGGCTGGCGAGCGCGGCGGGGCCGGATGCCAGGCGCCGCGACGCAGGCAATGCCGAGCCATTGTCGAGGAGCGGCAACGCCGCAGACGGCTCCGCCCCGCCGCCAGACGGGGGGGCGGACTTCCACCACGGGCTGCTAGCCCCAGGGGGAGCCGCCGCCGCCCCCCACGGCGAGGCTGATCGACGAGCCCACGGTGGTGACGGTGCGGTCGAACCCGCTCAGGTTGGACTCGTACTCGGTGCGCGAGCCGCTGATCCCGAGGGTGAGGCGGCCGACGGTGAAGGTGACGCCGGCGCCCCAGGCGGTGAAGTCGTCCCGGCGCTCCGGGGTGCCCGGCGCCAGGATCTCGTAGTCGTTGCTTCCCCCCTCGACGAAGACCTGCAGCTTGGACCAGGAGCTGAGGCTCGGAACCAGCGCCGCGCCGAGCGTGGTGTCGGTGAAGTAGGCCCAGTCGTTGCTCAGCGAGTAGACCAGGTTGCGGCTGCCGAAGAGCTGGAGCTGGAGCGGGCGGAGCGGCCGCCAGGCGGCCCGCAGCGAGCCGGTCACCTCGTCGTAGGGCACGAAGGCGGAGCCGGCGGTGGGCTCGAGCGAGCGGAGGGCGAGGTCGAGCGAGACGAACAGCGGCTCGCGGTCGAAGTCGACCAGCAGGATGGGCGCGGTGCCCTCGTTGGACAGATCCGGAGCGCCCGCGCCGCCGGCCATCTCGAACTCGGCCTCCGAGCGCTCGGCGCCGAGACTGACCTGCAGGCTCGACGTCAGCTGCACGGCGAGCCCGGCGCGGACCACCCGCTCGTCGCGGTCGAGCCGCGACACCCCGGCCAGCCCGGGGTCGTCCTCGCGGAAGCCGAGGCGGCTCAGCGAGCCGCCCGCGAAGAGCGAGACCAGGCGCCCGGCCTCCAGCTCGAGCCGCAGCTCCCCGATCTCCTGGCGGGTGTTGACCCGCTCCTCCCGCTCCCGGCTGAAGAAGCGCGACTCGTCCGTCCGGGTCGCGGTGGCCTCGATCCCGGTGCGGCCCAGGTTGCCGAAGAGACCGATCCCCAGGCGGCCGCTCAGCCGCCGGCGCTCGGCCAGGTCGCGCCACCAGACGTACTCCGGCAGGGCGTGCGCGGCAAGCGTCAGCTCGCCGCCGACCGGCAGATAGGCGCGCACTCCGACGCCCAGGGACGCGGTGACGTCGGAAACCTCCTGGGAACCGGCCACCGCCGGAGTGCGGACGTAGGAGAGGTCGCGCAGCCCGATCCAGGGATCGAGGTAGAGGCGCCCCAGACGCCAGCGGGCGCTCTCGACGGCGGCGGCGAGCTGCTCTTCGCGGGTCTCGCGCCGCTCCTCGAAGGCCCCGGCCGGGCTGTACTGCGAGAACTGCGCGGCGGCCGGCAGCGCCGCCGCGAGGCCGATCAGCGGGACGAGCCATCGGGTGGGCGCTGGCATGTCTGTTCAGCCCGCGGGCGGCAGCGGCTCGTCGGCGACGACGCGCCGGGGATTGTCCCACAACCAGACGCGGCTCGGCCGCTCGCCGTGACGCCGGCCCAGACGGCGGCCGACCTCGGCGAGGTCCGGCGAGCGGCGCTCCGGCCCGTGCCCGTCGGAGGCCACCACGTCGACCAGCCGGTCGCGCAGCAGCCGATCCGCTTCGCGGGCCAGACGGCGCCCCTGGACGCCGAGGCAGCTCTCGCCGTTGACCTGCACGGCGCAGCCCAGCTCCCGCAGCCGGCGCAGCCGCTCGCGGCCCTCGGCGCCGTGAAGAAACGGATAGCGCTCGACGTGGGCGAGCAGCGGCACCCTGCCGGCCGCGAGCACCCGCTCGGCGCCCGCCCGGGCGGTGTCGTAGGTGAGGAACGGCGGGAACTCGAGGAGCAGGTAGCGGCTGTCGTTGAGGGTCAGCACCCGGCCGCCGTCGAGCGCCGCCAGGAACTCGGCCGACAGGTAGTTCTCGGCCCCGGGGTAGACCTCCAGCTCGGCCAGGAAGTCGAAGCCGCCCCGCTCGACGAGCATCTCCAGCGCCGCCTTGAAGGCCCGGAACGCCGTTCGCATCGGCTCGGCCTCGCCGCCCGGAAACAGCGGCGCGAAGGCGTGCGAGGTGGCGGTGACGGCCCGCGTGCCGCCCCTCCAGGCGGTCCGCAGGGTCTCCACCGCCTCCTCGAGCGACGCCGGACCGTCGTCGACGCCGGGCAGGACGTGACAGTGGAGGTCGACGAAGCGCAAGGCGGAGCGGAGGCGGCGCTCAGCGCGCCTCGGCGGCGGCGGCGCGGGCACAGCGAAAGCCGACCTCCTGATGCCGGTCGCCGGGGGCCATGAACTTCCGGTCGTGGGGATCGAGACCCGCCTCGCCGATGGCGCCGCGGATCACCCGGTAGACCTCGCCGTACTCGGCCTCGGGGTAGCGGTTGCCGGGGTAGGCCCGGTACCAGGAGGCGGTCCACTCGAACACCCCGCCGCTCTCGACTCCCGGCTGCTGGACGGCGACCTCCCACTCGGGCTCGGTGGGGAGCCGGCGGCCGTGCCGGCGGCAGTGGGCCGCGGCCTCCTCCCAGGTGACGCCGGCCGCCGGGCCGGAGCCGCCCGCTTCCTCCGCCGAGCCGGCGAAGGCGGCCCCATCCACCGGGCGGCGGTCGATCCAGAACGGCTCGAGGTCGACCCGGAAGCGCGGCTGCTGGTTGTAGTAGCTGGCGGCGGCCGGCTCGACGCCGATCCAGTAGAGGCCGCCCGGGACCTCCACCATGCCCGCCAGCGCCTGGGCGGCCCGCTGCCGCTGGCGCTCGTCGAGGACCCGGCGGACCCCCTCTTCCAGCGCCCGGTCCGCGGGCGGCACCAGCTGGTCGACCAGCCGGCGCACCATCTCCGGGAAGTCCTCCTCTCCGACGTGCAGACGGGCCACGGCGAGGATCGCCGCCGGGGTGAGACGGTCGGGGTCGAGCCGGAATTCGACCAGGTGGCCGGCGCGGAGCTCGAACTCGTCCGACGGGCGCACGGCAGCGCCGACGGCGTCGAGCTCGGTCACCTCGACCGTGCCCAGATCGATCCGGCGGCGCTGCTCCGCCACCGTCAGCTCGTAGAAGACGGTGCCGCGGTCCCCGACCCGGAGCCCGTCGAGGAAGCCCTTGTCGAGCAGCCCGCCCCCGGCCTCGACCCCGGCAATCGACGCCACCAGGAGCAGGGTCGCTCCCGTGCTCAGGAGTCCTCCTCCAGACGGCGGCTGTCGACGACCTCGACCTCGACCACGCGGGTGCCGCCGCGCCCGCTGGCCAGGCGGAGATACTCGTCGAGCGCCTCCTCGCGCCGGCGTAGATCGTCGAGGAAGCGCGGAGACTCCTGGCGGCCGGCGGCCGCCACGCGGACGGGACCGGCGGACTCGCGAGGCTCCACGGCGCGGCGCCGGCGCCGGGTCCGGCGGCGGCGGCCGATCAGACCCCAGGCGGCGAGCAGCGCGCCGCCCGAGGCGAGCGCCAGGAGCGGCAGGGCGGATCTGCCCGCCCCGGCCTCCTCCGGCGGCGCCGCCGGTGCGGCCGGCGCCGGGCGGGTGGCGGACGGATCGCCGCCCGCGGGGACCGCCTCGGCTGCGGGCTCGTGGGGCGGCGGCGGCGGCGACCCCGGCTCCACGACGGCAGCGGCGGACTCGGGCCCTCCAGGGGGGCTCATCTCGGGCGCGGTCCGCCGCGGTGCCGGCTCCTGCGCCTCCGGCGAAGGGCGGGTGGCAGCTGGTTCGGGCTCGCTGGGGACCTCCGCGGGCGCCGACCGCCGCGGAGCTGCCTCCCGGGCCTCCGGCACCGGAGGGACGGCCGGCGACCTGCCGCCGGGGAGTGCCTCGCGCACCGACCGCTGTGGCTCTTCCTGCCGCGCCTCGGGTACCGGCCGGACCTCGGAAGGCCCCGCCCCTCCGGCGCCCGTCTCCGGCGCGGACCGGGGCGGCTCCGCGGAGGCCGATTCCGGCGCCGCTTTCTCCGAGGGACCGGTTGGGGCCTGCTCCGGTGGGCTGATCGGTCCCGCGGGCTCCGCTTTCGGGGGGGCCACCGGTGGAGCCAGCCGCTCGAGCGGCAGCGACAGCGTCCGCTCGCCGGGGGTGACGTCGACGACCGCCTCTCTGGCGCGGAACCCCGGTTTGCGCAGCTCGATCCGGTAGCTGGCCGGCGGGATGTCGCGGATCAGCAGGACCCCGCGAGCATCCGCCCGCCCCAGCTCGACGCCCTCCCAGACCACCACGGCACCGGACTCGGTCCGCAGCTCGAGATCGCCCTGTTCGGCCCCGGCGGCGACGAGCGGCGACGCGGCGAGCAGGGCGGCGAGCGCGGCTTGCAGCGTTCGGCTCATCGGTCTGCGCGCGGACTCAGCCTACCGGCGTGACCGCCACCTCATCCAGCCAGAACCGGCCGGAGATCTCCGGGCGGAGGCTGTCGCTCCGCCGCCGGTAGAGGCGGAGCCAGAGCCGGTCGGCCCCGGCGGGAACCTCGAAGACCTCACGGTATCGCGTCCACGGAAGGGTCCCCAGAAATGGCTCCGTCGCCAGCAGCGTGGCCCCGCCAGCAGCGTCGGCCACCTCGAGCACCACGCCCTGGTCGCTGTCCAGCCCGGCGGCGCGAGCCGCGAAGCTCAGCGCATAGCGCCGGCCCGGCTCGACGACGAGCTGCTGGCGGACACCCGAGAAGTTTAGGTTCCGGCTGCCGTCGAAATCAATCCGCAGGGCGGTCCTCCCCTCGACCGCCCCGCCCTCGAGAAGCAGCAGCCGGAACCCGGGACCGCTCGGCAGCTCCCAGTCGAGAGGCGTGCCCGCGGGGGGCCGCTCGAAGCCACCGTTCCACACCCGCTGGGCGCCGGCCTCGAAGTCCGGCTCCTCGACGCCGTTGCGTCGCTGCAGCCCGATCCACGCCCGGCGCGCCTCTCCGGCCGACCCCCGATCGAGAAGCCAGCGGACGTAGAAGGCGCCCTCGCGGACGGTCGGCGGTTCGGGCGCCTCGAGCAGCCGCCACCACTCCTCCGCCAGGAAGGCCGGATCGGGGACCGGCGAGGCCGCGCCGCTCGCCGCGCACAGCCGCACCAGCAGGGACAGCCGCGCCGCCCGACCCTCCGGCCAGATGGCCCGCAGCTCCTCGGTGCCGGCACCCAGCTTGGCGAGCAGCGCCAGGACCGCCCGATCGCGCTCCGGGTCGGCGTCGAGCGCGATCTTGAAGTGGGGCAGGGCCGCGTCCAGATCACCTTGCCGGACGTGGAAGTTGGCCACGTGCCACCGGTACCTCACCCCGCTCGGGTTGAGTGCGAGGGTCGCCTGGAACGCCGCGGCGACCGCTTCCGGCTCGCCCGCCAGCTCGTAGAGACGCGCCAGCTCGAGCCGGTAGCGCCACTGATGGGGATTGAGCTCGACCGCCCGCTCGAGGTGGGTCCGGGCGGCCTCCAGGTCCAGGTGGGCGGGCAGGTCGCGGAGGTGGAGCCCCAGCCGGTAGTGATGATGCGGCGCCGTCGGGTCGAGGCGGATCGCCCGTTCGAGGCTGGCGACCGTCTCGCCGGCCCGCACCACGAGCAGGCCGCGGAGCTGCCGCGAGACCCGCCAGGCGGCGCCGACGGCCACCAGCGCCACGAGGGCCACCACCGCGAGCCGGGCTGCGGAGGTCGCTCCCCGGCCCGTGCCGGTGGGCCGAGACCGCCGTCCGGTGGTCTCCAACCCCCACACCAGACCGAGGATGGCGCCGAAGACCGCGAGATTGGCCGGGATCTGGAGATTGAAATCGGTGAGGCTGAACAGCAGGATCGCGAGGATGGCCCCGGCGCCACCGAGCGCCAGCCCCCGGCGCCAGCCGCGGCGGGAGCTCAGGAAGAGGGCGACCCCCCGCTGACAGCGCCACGCGACGAAGCCCCACAACAGCAGCGCGGCCGGGATCCCCCACTCGGCCGCGGTCTCCAAATAGTCGCTGTGGGCGTGTTTCCACCGGGTCTCGGTGTGCTCCGTCTGGTAGGGGCGGAAACGCCAGACGAACATGCCGGGTCCGACGCCGGTCAGGGGGCGCTCGGCCACCAGCCGCAGGCCGTCGCGGAAGACGGGCAGGCGCCGGTCCGGCTGGCCGGTGGGCCGGAACCGCTCGCCGAGGGCCTCGAGCCCGACCCCCAGCCCCAGCACCAGGACGAGCCCGACCAGGACCGCGCCGGCGGCTCCCGAGAGACCGGCGCCGCGCCGGCGGCGGCCGCCGGCGGCGAGCAGCACCGCCAGGGCGAGGAGGGTGGCGAGCAGCACCACGGCGCCGCTTCGCGATCGCGATAGCAGCAGCGAGAGGCCCAGCAGCGCGCAGCCCAGCAGCGCCAGCCACAGCGCGGCCAGGCGCTCGCTGCGCGGCGAACGGATGTCGTCTCTCCTCGCCCAGAGGGCGTAGACGGCGCCCACCGCCAGCGGCAGGGTCATGGCGAGCAGCCCGGCGTAGTGGTTCTGATTGACGTAGGTGCCGGTGGCGATGGAGCCTTTGAACCGCGCGTAGCTGCCGACGTGCTCGACCACGCCGAGCGCCTGGGCCAGCCCGTAAAGCGCCTCGCCGGCCCCCAGGGCGACGAGCAGTCCGGCGAGGGCCACCGCGGGGCGGCGGCCGGCGCGGCCGAGCGCCAGACCGAGGACCAGCGCCAGCCAGCCGACCGCCCAGTGGAGATATCCGCGGCCTTCGGTGCTCGGCAGCCGCAGCGCCTGGGCCAGCAGCCCCAACCCGATGGCCGACAGCGGCCAGAAGATGGCGGCCGGCAGCCGGCGGTACCCGGGGGCGAGGAGAATCAACAGCCCGGCGGGCAGCAGCAGCAGGAAGAAGCCGTAGAGCACGTGGGGCGGAGTCGCCCCGAGGCCGAGCAGCGCCCGGGCCAGCGCCAGCCCGCCGAGAGCGAGGGCGAGCCAGAGGAGCCGCTCCTCGCCGGCGGCGAGAGCGGCCTCCTCAGGCGGTCTTCTTGGAGACCGCTTCCGGCGGCCGTTCGTAGTAGTCGCCGTAGGAGCCGTAACCGTAGTAGCCGTAGTAGTAGCCGTAGCCTCGCTGCTCTACGTCTACGTTGTTGATCACCACCCCGAGCAGGGTCGCGCCGATGTTGAGGAACTGATCGGCCGCCTTGCGCAGCACCTGGCGCGGCGTCCGGTCTCCCTGAACCACCAGGACCACGCCATCGACGTAGGGCGACAGCACCAGGGCGTCGCTGATCTCGAGCGATGGCGGCGTGTCGACGACGACGTAGGTGAAGTACTCACGCGCCAGCTGCATCCCCTGGGCCATGCGCCGGGAGCCGATGAGCTCGCCCGGGTTGGGGGCGCGCAGCCCGGCCGGCACCATGAAGACGTTGGCGAAGGTGGTCTGGTGGATCTGCGAGGAGAGGTCCGAGTTGCCCGACAGGAAGGTGCTCATGCCGCGGTCGGCCTTGAGACCGAAGATGCTCGCCAGCGAGGGCCGCCGCATGTCGAGGTCCATCAGCAGGGTGCGGACGCCGGTCTGGGCGAGCGAGATCGCCAGGTTGGCCGCCACCGTGCTCTTGCCCTCCGAGGGCAGGGCCGAGCTGACCAGGATCACCTGGGGCGGCTTGCCCGAGTGCGACAGCAGCAGCGAGGTGCGGAGCGAGCGCAGCGCTTCGAGCGCCCGCGAGGCGCCGCGGCGGGAGGTGTCGAAGGCGACCACCGGCCCCTCCGCCGACCGCGGTCGCCGCAGACTGAGGCGCCGGCGCGGGGGCTGATCCAGCGCCGGCAGCCGGGGGACCAGCCCCAGGGCGGGCAGGCCCAGCCGGTTGGTGACGTCGTCCGTGGTCTTGACGGTGTTGTCCAGGGTCTCGACCAGGAAGGCGGCCCCCACGCCCAGGCTCAGGCCGAGGACGAGTGCCAGGGTCAGCGACCGGGTCTTGCGCGGATAGGAGGTCGAGCCCGGGACCTGCGCCCGGTCCACCACCTGGATGTTGCTCGACTTGAGCCCGGCGGCGACGCCCGCCTCCTTGAGCCGCTGAAGCAGGCCTTCGTACAGATCCTTGTTGGAGTCGCTCTCTCGCTTGAGGATGCTGTACTGGATCGAGTCCTCGTTGAGGCGGTCGACCTGGAGCCGCTGGTCGGCGGCGGCCGCCGACAGCTTCTCAAAGCGGTCGGCGGCCAGCCGGTAGTTCTCGCGGGCGGTGGCGATGGCGTTGCGCTTCTCGGCCAGGAACTGCTGGCGCAGGCTGTCGAGCTCCTGGCGCGCCTCGCGGACCTCCGGCCAGTTAACGCCGTAGCGGGCCGAGAGCCCCGCCAGACGTCCCTCCGCCTCCGAGATCCGGGTCTCGAGCAGCCGCATGGTCTCGGTCCGCAGCACCGCGGGCAGGCTCTCGACGGTGGCGCTCTGCGCCGCCTCGTAGCGGGCCTGCTCGTTGATCAGCTCGGCCTCGGCCTCGTTGAGCTGCTGATTGAGATCGGACAGGCGCGCCCGGCTGAGGTTCTCGCGCTCGCTGAGGTTGACGATGTTCTTCTCCCGCGCGTAGCGCAGCAGCGCCTCTTCCGAGCGCTCCACCCTGGACTGCAGCTCCTTGAGCTGCCGCTCGAGGAACTCGCTGGCCTTGAGCGTCGCCTGGTACTTGCTCTCCAGGTGCTGCTCGATGAACTGGTCGGCGACGCCGTTGGCCACCCGCGCCGCCGACACCGGGCTCGGCGAGGTGAAGCTGATGCGCAGGAGGCGCGTGTCCTGGACCCGATCGACCCCGAGGCCGCCGAGGAGGCGCCCCGCCAGGGAGCGCTCGCGGGGGGTCGCCTCGAGATCGCCGCTGGTGGCGTCGGTGGCCGCCGGCTCGGCAGCCGCGGTTGCCGACTCCGAGGCCGTTTCCGGGGGCTCGGGGGCCGGGGCGCCGGCTCCCAGGCTGGCCAGGCGGCGCGCCATGCCGATGGCGCGGGCCCGCAGCTCCTTGAGCAGGCCGGGGCGCACCGGCTGGGAGAAGGAGCGATCCCCGGTCAGGTCGAGAGCCCGCACCACCCGCAGGGCCAGCACCCGGGTGCGGAGCTTCTCCGCCTGGGTGTAGAAGTAGCCCTCGTCCCACCAGTGGGGACCGGTGGTCCCGACCTCCTCGTAGGGCAGGATCCGCGAGGTCTCGGGGTCGATCTGGATGCGCGCCGAGGCCTGGTAGAGAGGCGTCGCGGTGAGGACCTGGAGCGCTGCCAGAAAGACCGTCGTCACGGCTACCGCCAGCACCAGCCACTTGCGGCGCAGCAGGATCTGCAGGTACCGCTGCCACGACAGGCCCTGGTCCTCCTCGGCCTCCCAGGCCGGCGCTCCCTGCCGCAGGGCCGGCAGACCGCCCAGGGGGACATAGGGCTGCGGCAGGCTGGTCCCCGGCCGCGGCGGCTCCGGCTCCCGCGCCCGCGGCTCCGGGGGATCTCCGGGATCCGGCTTGCCCTGCTCGATCGGCGGCTCGAACATGAAGAGGACCTCTCCTCACTCGACGGCGAGGTTCGCCCGACAACCTATCAGAATTCCCCCCGGACCAGGGTTGAGCAGGCGGCCCCGTTTCTGTTATCCTCTCTAGTTACCTCTAACGGGGAGGATATCCGATGCGCCGAAAGCTCAGCGTCTGCCTGGTGACGACCCTGGCCCTCATCGCCCTGCCGTCGGGGGCGGCGACCGACTCCCTTGCTCTGGGCCAGGTGGCCTCGAGCGGTGCCCTGCTCGATGGCATCCCCGTGCCCACCGGCACCACCGTGCTCAGCCCGGCGGTGGTCGAGAGCGGCGCGGACCCGGTCCTGGTGCATCTGCTCAACGGTCAGGTGATCGTCCTCGACCGGCAGTCCACGACCCGGCTCGAGCGGACCGAGGCCGGCGCCATCGCGCTGGCAGTGGAGACCGGGGCCGCCTCGCTGCAGCACGGCTCCGGAGAGGTGATGACGCTGGCCACCAACAGCCTGCTGGTGCTCGATCAGGAGGGACAGGTCCGCGCGGGCGCGCCAGTGAGCGAGGCAGTGAGCGAGGAGATGGCGCGCCTGTGCCAGCTGCTGGAGGCGACCCCGGAGAGGTTCGCCGAGTGCACCGCGAGCAAGAAAGCGGCCCGTGACTGCGCCTGGCAGCTTCTGGAGGTGCCGCCGGGCGAGGTCGGGAGCTACCTCGACGTCAGCGCGGTGTGGGCCGGCACCGATCGCAACGACCTCGGCCTCGACGACGACTGCAGGGAAGAGGCCGGCGCCGGTCTGACCACCGCCAAGAAGGCGGGAATCGCCGTCGGGGCGGCAGTGCTGGCGGGCTTCGCCTACGACGAGATCGACGACGACGACGGCGACACCGACACCGACGACGAGAGCCCGGACATGTAACGCCGGCCTCGCCGGACCCGGTCGGGCGAGAGAGCGTCGTCGCTGCGGCGACGACGTTTTTTCTTTGCGGGGCCGCTACCGCCCGCTTCGCTGGCGCTCGAGCTCGCGGCGGCGCGAGGCCAGCTCCTGGCGACGGGTCTCGGACGAGGTCTGGCCGACCAGGCGGTCGAGCGCCTCGAGGCCGCGGTCGAGATACCAGTCCGCGATCTCGTGGGCGCCGATGGCGCGCGCCTTGGTCGCGGCGCACTCCAGGTGAGGGAGGGCCCGTTCCCACTCGCCGCCCGCCAGCTCGTGATAGGCGAGCCGCTCGCACAGGGCCTCCTCCTCGTGGCCCCGGCTCTCCAGCAGGGTGGCGGCGACGTCCCGGTGGATGACCTGCCGGCGCAGTGGGTTGATGTCCGCCAGCACGGCGGCGCGGATCGCCTCGTGGGCGAACTCGAAGGTCCCCCGCCGCGCCCCCTTGGCGAAGAGCACCAGGTCTTTCTCGGGGCGGCTGTGCGACCAGCTGAGGGGAAACTGACGCACCAGCCAGCGCTCGAGCATCAGCCGGATGGCGGTGTCCACCACCACCAGGTGCTCGTGATCGGCCCGCCGGACCAGCTCGGCGTCGAAGCGCTGCCCGACGATGGCCGCCACCGCCAGCAGGCGCCGCGCCGAGGTCGGCAGGCGGCGTAGCCGCAGCTGGACCAGACGCTCCAGCTCGCGGGGCGGCGTCGCCAGATCCCGCGGGTCGGCGTGGAGCGCCCACCGGCCGTCGCCCCGCGGACGGAGCGCCTTTTCGTCCCACAGGTGGTTGATCAGTTCGGCCACCGCCAGCGGCAGGCCGTCGCTCAGTCCCTCCAGGAAGTCACCGAACTCCTCAGAGCGCCGGATGCCCACCAGAGAGGAGGCGATCTCCTGGACCTCGCGGGGACCCAGACGTCCCAACACGATCTCCTCGACGGTGGTCCTGCCACCGTCGTCGACGAGCCATTCCGCGGCGGCCTCGCGGTCCCGGCAGGCGGCGAGCAGCCACAGTGGGCGCCGCCCCAGGTGGGGTATCAGCGCGGCCAGCAGCCGGCGGCTCGCCGGATCGGTCCACTGGAAATCGTCGATCATCAGGATCATGGGCTGGGCCCTGGCGGCGTCGTCACTGTGGCGGAGGCGATCGAGGAATTCGAGAAGCGCGACGCAAAGCGCGTCGGCGTCGTCCGCCGGCATGGCGGCGGTGGCGTCGGCAAGGGCCGGAGCCAGGTGCGGGAGCTGCGGCTCCAGCGCCACCAACGCGGCGCGTGCCGGCGGCGAGAGGGCCTCGACAAGGGCGGTGGCGTCTTCGGGCAGGAGATCCGCGAACGCCCCGACCACCATCTCGCCGAACGGCTCGTAGCTGCGCAGCGGCGAGTCCGCGTAGGCGCGCCCACGGAGCACCACCGCCCGGCGCTTGGCGGTGGCGGCGTCGACGAACGACTTGGCCAGGCGGGTCTTTCCAACCCCGGCCTCGCCCAGCAGCAGGGTCAGATGGCCCTTACCTTCGGCCACTTGGTGCCAGATGCGGTCGAGGGCGGCGTGGGCCTCGCGGCGACCCACCAGCGGGATAAGCGGTCCGACCGGCTCACCTTCTTCGCCACCGTCCTCCGCCGGGGGCAGGTGCTGGAAGAGGATCCGCTGGAACAGCTCCTGGGTCTCGGCCAGGGGCTCGACCGCCAGCTCGGCGTTGAGCAGATTGCGCAGGGTCTCGTACTGACTGAGGGCCCGCGAGCGGCGTCCCGACAGGGCGTAGAGCTGCATCAGATAGCGGTGGGCACTCTCCGACAGCGGATCGATCGCCAGCAGGCGGCTCGCGTACTGGATCCCCAGGCGATACTCGCCGCGGTGCAGGTAGGACTCGATGAGGGTGCGGAGGGCGTCGATGATCGCCCCGCGCTGGCGCTCCTGCTCGGCGATCATCCACTCCTCGAAGGGTGGGCTGTCCTTGACCGAGAACCCGACCAGAAAGTCGCCGGCATAGAGCGAGGCGGCCCTGCTGAGCTGATAGGGATCGGCTCCGGCCTCGGTGAGGCCGCGGCGGATCGCCTCCTCGAACTGCTCGAGGTCCACCCAGCTCTCGAACTGGGAGCCGAGCCGGACCTCCTGGTGGGTTACCGTCACCACTTCCTGCGTGCAGTCCACGGCGGCGAGCGCCTGGCGCAGGTTGTGAAGCGCCTGGCGCAGATTGTGGAGCGCCGACTCGTCGGGCTTTTCGGCCCACAGGAGGTTGGCCAGGTGGTCGCGGCTGACGGCCTGATGCCGGTGGCAGGCGAGATAGGCGAGCAGGCCCCGGACCTTCTGGGACTCGAATCGCCGCACCGCCCGCCCTGCCCAGCGGACGTCGAACCCGCCGAGCACGCGCACCTCCAGTCGACTCATGGTGGCTTCAGAGAGGGCATCACAAACCGACGCCTTTGAAATTAGAATACTTATTTTAGCAGTGCCCCCTTTTCCGCGCCGCTCTGGCGTTTTCCCGACGGGCGCCGGCCCCCGCCACCCGCCTGGACGCCCGCCACGGGCAGCCTTGCCCGGCTACCCCTTGCGCGAACTCCGGCACCGGCTGCTACAATCGCGTCACGGCAGCTTCCGCGAATGGCCAAATCGAAGCAGGTGGAGAGCCCGAAGGCGCGGACGGCTTCCTTCCTGGTGCGCTTCTGGAGGGAAGAGACCGCCAACGGGGAATCGGTGCTTCGCGGCTATCTGCGCAACTTGCGGAGCGGCGAGGAGCAGTACGTGACCGACCCGGCCCTGCTGGGCGAGCAGATCCTGCGCTACCTCCGCCGGGAGCTCGAGCAGGAGGACGCCGCCGCCGAGACCGGAAAAAGCGCCCGCGCCGGCTGAGCAGCGGGCGGCCCTACCCGACCTGCTGGCAGCCAACCGCTGCCGACGGCGGCCCCGACTACGGGTTCACCAGGTCGATCCAGGTGCGCATGGCGCCGGTGCTGCAGCCGAACTTGACGTGGCCCTGGCCGAGGCCGAGGGCGTCGATGATCTGCTCGCACGAGCAACCGCCGGTCTGCTGGACGGTGAACGGGTCGACCACCGGCGGCAGCGACGTCCGCTCGCCGACCGGTCCCGACCGGCCCGGCGGCGGCGTGGTGTCGAAGATGCCGTCGCCGTCGACCAGCGCCCAGCGGTTGACGCCGAGCCGCTGGCTGGGCACCGTGGCCTCGGGGATCACGGTCTCCGGGCAGACGTCGACGTCGTCGGCGACGCCGTCGGTGTCCTCGTCCTTCATCAGGTAGAGCACCAGCCCGTCGTGGTCCGAGGAGCGCAGCGGCGTCGAGTCGTCGTTGATCAGGTCGACCGCCGCGTCGGCGTTACCGCGCCCGTACTCGAGGCCGCGCGAGAACGGAGCGAGGCCTTGAGAGATCAGGGCATGGTCGAGGACCTGGGCGCTGCCCCGGAAGATGAACGAGTAGCGCTCCGCGGCCGGCAGACCCAGCACCTCGTTGGCGAGGTCCGGGTCGACGTAGTCGCTGGGATCGACCACCAGGTCGTCGTCGTCCACGAAGTCGCCGGCGATCCGGCCCACCGCGTCGACGTAGCCGTCGGTGAACTCGAAGGCGTTGAAGTCGCCGACCACCGCCAGATGGACCTCGGAGTCGGCGTCCTGCAGGGCCTGGACCTTCTGGGCGATGGAGTTGGCCTGCTGCAGCCGCTTCTCGCGCACCCGCGGCCCGTCCGTCGGCGAGTCGATGCCGCCCAGCGAGCGGTTGTGCACGCCCATGACGGCGATCGGGAACTCGCCGAAGTCGAGCAGGCAGCGGCCCTCGAGCAGCAGCGGCGGCCGGTCGTGGAGGATGTCGTCGACGAGGTTGACGGGGTCGAAATAGGTCTCGGTCAGCCCCAGCTGGGTGACGGCGTCGACGGCAATCGAGTCGCGCACCAGGAAGCCGTTGTCGATGGTGCCGACGTCGTTGCCCTCTTCGAGGAAGGCGGCGTAGACCACCGCCGGATCCAGGACCGAGATCGCGGCCGCCAGGTCCTCGAGCACCCCGAGCTTCTCGGCCTCCTGGACCGCCAGCACGTCGGGGGCGTCGAGCACGTCGAGGACGTAGGCGGCGAACTTGGCCAGCCGGCGGGCGTACTCGGCGCTCGACACCACCGCGTCGTCGCGCACCTCGCCCATGAAGTTCATGTCCGGCGGGTCGTCCACGTCGTCGAACAGCCGGAAGAGATTGAGGCTGCCGACCGTGAACTCTCCCGGATCGCGCGGCCGCACCGGGACCGGCAGCGGCGCCGGGGTGAAGGCGAGCTGATTGGGCCACAGCTCGTAGCCGCCGAACTCGAAGCCGAGGACCCCGGTGGCGCTGAACGACGAGCCGGCGGGGATGATCTGGTTGGGCAGCCCCAGCTTGTCGGGGTCGAGCTCGAAGACCTCGGGGTTGCCGTCCCACACCGGCAGCCCGCCGAGACCGGGGAACTCGATTCCCGGTTCGCGGAAGGTGCGGGCCGAGGCCGCGGTGATGTGCACCTCGGCGATCGGGTCGGGGGTGAAGCGCTGGTTGGGCCCGGTGACCGTGCCGTCGGCAATCTCGACCAGCATGCCCTCGTAGCACTCGAACTCGAGGGCGCAGCTCGGGGCGAGCGGGTCCGGCGTCGGGACGACGGCATTGAAGGCCACCGGCGGCGGCACGATGCCGCTGCCGACGACGCTGACCGCCGGCGAGCCGGCGATCTCGGTCAGGCCGAAGAACTCGTTGACGTCACCGAGGACGTCCACCAGGTCCCCGACGGCGACCGACGGCGCGCCGCCGGTGAAGACGAAGATGCCGTCCGAGGTGTCGATGTCGCCGTCGGAGAGCGCCGCCGGCGTCTGCATGAAGAAGCCGTCGGGCGCCAGCGCCGTCACCACGTCGCCGTCTGTCGAGACCAGCTTGCCCGCCAACGGGCTCGCGGCCCCGGAGCCCTGGATCTCGTAGATCTCGGCCGCGACCGGGCAGCCGTCGAACTGTGAGCCGTCGATCTTGGTGCCGGGCGAGAACAACGTTCCCCCCGAGCCGGCGGCCAGCGTGTGCTTGACGTAGGGCGGGAAGCCGGTGACGTCCGGATCGAGCGTCAGCGACTGATCGTCGCCGCCCTCGCTGCCGTAGCCGGCGGTCGCCACGTCCTGACTGCCGTCGTTGATGGTCAGGCTGTCGCCGCTGTTGTTGAGGCCGACGGCCCCGCTCGAGGCAGTCTGGACGACGGTGTTGCCGAAGGCGCCGCTGGGGGCGCCGCCGCCGAAGACGACCACCGCGCACCCCTCCAGGACGGTGGTGCCGGCGGGGAAGGTGTGGCGCACGCCAGCACCGTCGGCCAGCGTCCAGCCCGAGATGTCGACGTCACCGCCGCTGTTGTTGACGATCTCGACGAACTCGTCGTCCGAGAAGTCGCGGACGCCATCGCCGTTGGCGTCGCCCGCCAGGCCCGAAGCCGGATCGGCGTGGATCTCGTTGATCACCCACGGCGAAGGGCAGCCGCCAAAGCCGCTGCCATCGATCCGCGTCCCGGGCGAGAACAGCGCGCCCCCCGAGCCGGTGGCCAGCGTGTGCTTGACGTAGGGCGGCAGGCCGGTGACGTCGGGGTCGAGAGTCAGCGACTGATCGTCACCCCCCTCGTTGCCGTAGCTGGCCGTCGCCACGTCCTGGCCGCCGTCGTTGAGGGCCAGGCTGTCGCCGCCGTTGTTGAGACCTAGCGCGCCGGTCGAGGCGGTCTGCACCACGCCGTTGCCGAAGGCTCCGGTCGGGGCGCCGCCGCCGAAGACCACCACCGAGCACTGGTCGGCGACCACCGTCCCGGCGGGAAAGGTGTGGCGCACTCCGGCACCGTCGGCCAGCGTCCAGCCCGAGATGTCGACGGCGCCGCCGCTGTTGTTGACGATCTCGACGAACTCGTCGTCCGAGAAGTCGCGGACGCCGTCGCCGTTGGCGTCCCCCGCCAGGCCCGAGGCCGGGTCGGCGTGGATCTCGTTGATTACCCAGTCGCTCGGGGGCGCGGCATTGGGGGTCGGCGCATCGTCGCTCGACCAGGTCACCGACAGGTTCTCCGAGGTCTCGTCGTTGCCGCCGACGCCGTTGCCGCCGGTCTGGGTCTCGGTGCCCTCGGTGAAGTCGATCCGCTGGAATGCGTTGCCGCCGCCGTGCGAACCGGCGGCGATGACGTCCTGGAGAGCGATCGCGGTGTCGTCGAGGTAGGCCGAGGTGGCGCTGTCCGCGTCGGGGCCGTCGAGCGAGACGCCGGTCTTGTCGATCGCCTCGGCCTTGTCGCCCCAGAGCGCATAGTCGACGTCGGTCACCAGGTCGCTGTCGCCGTCCCAGAAATAGAGCACGGCGACCTCGCCGGAGTCGCTCAAGCCCCCCTGGCCGTTGATCGAGCCGGTCAGCGCCTCGCGCATGTCGGGGACCCCGTCGGCCGAACCGCCGTCCTCGTACAGCTCGTAGGTGGGAAGGACACCGTAGATCGCGAAGAAATCGTCGGAGCCGGCCATCGACACGGTCTGGAACTCGCCCGGGGCGATCGAGGCGCCGTCCGGGAAGCGGGCATGGAAGTCGCCGAAGCCGCCGCCGCCGGCGTCGGCGCCGGTGACGATGTTGTAGTAGAAGTCGCCGCCGGGGGCGAAGGTGGCGTCGAACAGGTAGTAGAGCGAGAGGTCGACGCTCGCCCCGGTGGGGTTGTGGATCTCGACGTACTCACCGCCGGTCGGGGTCACCACCACCTCGGTCAGGAGCAGGGCCGCCGCCGTCGGCACGATCGGTCCGGTGCAGGTCTGGAGGTGGGCGCCGAGGCCGTCGAAGGTGTCCTCGGCGAAGCCGTCCCACTCGAGCGAGGGGTCGAACGCATCGGTCTCGTCGGCGTCACCCTGGCAGACGTCGATCTTGCGGCGCAGGGTCTCGTTCTGCGTGCCGATGCCGCCACCCGACCACTCGGAGCCGGGATCGACGCCCACCTGGCCGATCGAGTCAATGATCGCCGCAGCCTTGCGCAGCACGATGGCGTCGTCGCCGTTGAAGCTGACGGCGCCGGTGATCTGATCGGCCGCCGCCAGGACGGCGCCGGTTGCGGAGCTGTTGGCTAGCACGAAGACGTCTCCGTCCGCCACCGTGCCGCTCAGCGAGATCGTCTGGCCGGCGCTGCTGCTGCCGTTGAAGAAGATCTGGACGTCGTAGTTGCCGGCGCCGAGATCGATGGCGGCACCGGTGCCGTTGAAGATCTCCAGCGCCTTGTTGAACGAACTGCCCTCGACGTATTCCGAGAGGAACAGCTCGGTCGGCGGCTGGGCGGCGGCCGGCACGGCGAGCGACGCCAGCAGAGTGAGCGCACCCAGCGTCGAGGTCGAAACGAAACGGCGAGCGGGACGGCGGGCGGGAACCAGGACGTCGATCACGGCAGCTCCTTCCGGACGGAGCCGTCCGCTCGCGAGGCGGACGGCGGGTTTGGCGGGCCGAGTCCCTATTCTGGTCCAATCCGGGCGCAGGTCAAGAGATATCGACGCTTTGTAATAGGTCGTCGTCCCTCGGCTCGCGGCTCCCGCAGAGCAGACCAGCCCCGATCGACGCGGCCCTCGCGGCCTGCCTGGACCAGCGCGAGAGTAGAGCTGCTCGGGGACGGCTAGGCCAGCCGGTCGGCCTTGGCGGCCCACACGAAGTCGCTCTCGGTCAGGCCGTCGATCTTGTGGGTGTAGATCTCGAGCCGCACCCGGCCCCAGGTCAGGCAGATCTCGGGGTGGTGGTTGACCTGCTCGGCCAGCTCGCCCACCCGGTTGGTGAAGGCCAGCGCCTGGGCGAAGTCGGGGAAGCGGTACTCCTTGATCAGGTGGTGGCCGTCGACCACCTGCCAGCCGCCGCCGAGCTGCTGGTGCAGCCGGTCGAGCTCCTCACCCTCGAGCGGCGGCACGCCGCCCTTGCAGGGTACGCACTCCTTGGCCGCCAGGTCGCTCATCGGGTCGCCGGAGGGAGAGTGGCTCCTCGGGAGGGATTCGAACCCCCGACCAATCGGTTAACAGCCGACCACTCTACCACTGAGCTACCGAGGAACAGGGCGGGCCTCGACGACCCGCGAACTCTGAATTCTACCAGAAACGGAGGCCTTAGGCCGTGTCCAGGAAGGCCTTGAGACGGCTGGCGCGGCTCGGGTGGCGGAGCTTGCGTAGCGCCTTGGACTCGATCTGCCGGATGCGCTCGCGGGTGACGTTGAAGGAGCGGCCCACCTCCTCGAGGGTGTGCTCCGAGCCGTCGCCCACTCCGAAGCGCATGCGCAGCACCAGCTCCTCGCGCGGGGTCAGGCTCTTGAGCACGTGCGAGGTCTGGTCGCGCAGGTTGTTGCCGATCACCGACTCGACCGGCGACTCCACCTTCTTGTCCTCGATGAAATCGCCGAGGTGCGAATCCTCCTCCTCGCCGATCGGGGTCTCGAGCGAGATCGGCTCCTGGGCGATCTTCATGATCTTG
>JBFGCA010000046.1:0-32869 GCA_041567315.1 Thermoanaerobaculia bacterium
CCGGCGGGCCGGCGATCATGGCCACCGACGCCTGCGTCAACCTGGGGCTGGAGATCGCCGCCCTGAGCGGGGAGACCGGCCGGCGGCTCGCCGCCTTCCTGCCGGCCGAGGCGAGCGTCGGCAACCCGGTCGACATGATCGCCTCGGCCACCGCCGAGACCTACGCCCGGGCGCTCGGCGCGGTGCTCGCCGACCCCGGGGTCGACATGGTGATGGTCATCAACGTCACCCCGCTGCTCTCCAACCCGATCGACATCCTCGACGAGATCGGCGCCGCGGCCCGCGGCCAGACCAAGCCGGTGGTGGCGGTGATGATGGCGACCGAGGAGTTCTACGAGGCGGCCCGTTCGCGGCCCGACGTGCCGCCGGTCTACCACTTCCCGGAGTCGGCGGCGCGGGCGCTGTCGCGCCTCCACCGCTACGCCGACTGGCGCCGCCGGCCCGAGGAGCCCGAGGCGCCGGAGTTCGAAGTGGACGAGGAGGCGGTGGGCCGGCTGCTGACCGGCGCCGGCGACGGCTACCTGGAGCCTGCCGACGCCCTCCGCCTGCTCGAGCTCTACGGCATCCCGGTGGCGCGCTGGCGGCTGGTGGCCGATCCGGCGGCGGTGGCCGGCGCCGCCGAGGAGCTGGGCTACCCGGTGGTGCTCAAGGCGGTGGGCGCCGAGCTCCTCCACAAGAGCGACGCCGGGGCGGTCAAGGTGGACCTCCGGAGCCCCGCCGAGCTGGCCGACGCGCTGGACCAGATCCGCGGCTCGCTGGCCGCCGCCGGTCTCGGCGCCGAGGGCTACCTGGTCCAGGAGCTGGCCCGCGGCGGCCACGAGGTGATCTTCGGGATCGCCTCCGACCCGCGGTTCGGGCCGCTGCTGATGTTCGGGCTGGGGGGCAAGTACGTCGAGGTGTTCCGCGACGTCCGCTTCGGGGTGACGCCGCTCAGCCGCTCCGAGGCCCGCGAGATGATCCGCGGCATCCGCGGCTTCCCGCTGCTCGCCGGGGTGCGCGGCGAGAAGGCGGCCGACCTCGAGCTGCTCGAGGAGGTGCTGCTGCGCATCGCCCAGCTGTCGCGCCATCACCCGCAGGTCCGCGAGCTCGACCTCAACCCCTTCCTGGCCGGCGCCCGCGACGCCAGCAAGGCGCTCGACGTGAGGATCCGGGTGGCGGCGGCCGAAGCGCCAAGCCATGCGGCTGCTCTGTTGGTCACGGCGGCGACGGCCCCCGTCTGAGCTACGGCCTCTGGACCGAAAGGCAACGACGAGAAGCCACATGGCGCGAGCGGGCAGCGGTCTTGCGAGGACCGGCCGATCCGGCCGCCGAGCCGCTGCCGCCCTGGGCATCCTGGCGGTTCTGGTCTCGCCGGCGGCCCTCCCGGCCCAGGACGACGGCGTGGTGGAGCCGCCGCTGGTGACCGATCGGCCGACCTTCACCGCAGCCGCCACGGTGGTTCCCCGCGGCGCCCTACAGTTGGAGACCGGTCTCACCTGGCAGAGCGCCGACGGCGGGGTCGACGTGCTGTCCGGCCCGGAGGCGCTGGTCCGCTGGGGCGCCACTCGCCGGCTCGAGCTGCGCCTCGGCCTGCCGGACTACGTCGAGACCGGCGGCGGGGGGCCGTCGGGCTTCGGCGACGCCTCGCTGGGCGTCAAGCTCCAGCTCGGTCCGATCGAGGACTGGGATCTGGCGCTGATCGGCGCCCTGTCGGTGCTCACCGGCGACGAGCCGTTCACCGGCGAGGACCCGGAGGCGACGCTGATCTTCACGGCCGGCCGCGCGCTGGCCGGGTCGTGGAGCCTGGGGACGCAGATCTCGGCGACCGGCCAGACCGTCGGCGGCGACGAGTCGATCGAGTGGGGCACCGCGGTGGTCCTGGGGCGGCCGCTCGGCGCCTCGCTCGGCGGCTTCTTGGAGCTGGCCGGCACCTTTCCCGACCGCGGCTCGGCGGCCTGGGTCTTCCACACCGGCCTCACCAGGGGGCTGGGACCGCTGCTCCAGGTCGATCTCCGCGCCGGGGCCGGCCTCAGCGACCCGGCGCCCGACCTCTTCGTGGGCGTCGGCCTGGCGCTGCGCCGCTAGGCCCGTCCCGTTACTCACCGATCGCTTGCCCGAGCTGCCCGACATCGAGCTGTACCTGGGGGCGCTCGAGCCCCGGGTCGTGGGGCGCCGGCTCGAGCGGGTACGGCTGGTGAGCCCGTTCCTGCTGCGCTCGGTCGAGCCGCCGCTGGCCGCCGTCCACGGCCGGCGGGTCGAGGCGCTCCGCCGGCTGGGCAAGCGGATCGTCTTCGGCCTCGAGGGCGAGTACTTCCTGGTGCTCCACCTGATGATCGCCGGACGGCTTCGATGGCGGCCGGCCGGCGCCAGGCCGCCCGGCCGGCGCGGCCTCGCCGCCTTCGACTTCGAGAACGGCACCCTGCTGCTCACCGAGGCGGGGAGCAAGCGGCGGGCGGCGCTCCACGTGGTTCAAGGCGAGGAGCGGCTCGCCGCCCACGACCCGGGCGGCCTGGAGGTCCTGGAGGCGAGCTACGAGACCTTCGCGGCGACGCTCGCCCGCCGCAGCCACACCCTCAAGCGCGCCCTGACCGACCCGCGGATCTTCTCCGGCATCGGCAACGCCTACTCGGACGAGATCTTGCACCGGGCGTGCCTTTCGCCCTTCAAGCGCACCGCCGCGCTGCCGCCTGACGAGACCCGCCGCCTGTTCGAGACCTGCCGCGAGGTGCTGACCGAGTGGACGGCGCGGCTGCGCGCCGAGACCGGCGACGGCTTCCCCGAAAAGGTGACCGCCTTCCGCGAGGGCATGGCGGTCCACGGCTGCTACCGCCGGCCGTGCCCGGTCTGCGGCGCCCCGGTCCAGCGTCTGGTCTACGCCGAGAACGAGGCCAACTACTGCCCGGGCTGCCAGACCGGCGGCCGCATCCTCGCCGACCGCGCACTCTCCCGGCTCCTCAAGGACGACTGGCCGCGGACTCTCGAGGAGCTCGAGGCGCTCGGCCGGCCCAGGGTCGGCTGAGCCGCGGGCGCGTGGGCCGGCTCGGCGTCCGTGCCGACGCCAGCCAGGTCCACCCGAGGGCCGAGATGATCCAGGGATGGGCTCCCCTGGTCCACTAAGTGGCTGGATCCGGCTTCAGTTCGTCATGCTCTTGGGATTCACCCCTTTGCTCTGCCATCAGGCTGCGAGCCGAGATCGGAGGCCGGTTGAGCTCAGCGGCGAGCACCTGCGAACGGTGCGCTTGACTTTTTACGCCGTCAAGGCTTAGAGTTTTGACTACTCTAAATTAGAAGTCGCCACTTGTAGAAAGGTCCGCCGTGAACTCCCTCACCTGCCGCCCTCTTCTTCTTCTCACCGTCCTCACGGCTGGCGTTCTGATGGCGGCGCCCCCCCCGGCGGCGGCCGCGGACTGCGCCCTTTCGGGCCGGGTCGTGGACCGCGACGGCCGGCCGGTGGCGGGCGCCAGGGTGAGTCTGGTCGGCGGCGATCAGACGGCCGTGGCCGGTGGCGACGGCGGCTTCTGCCTGGCGGGGGTGGCCCCCGGACGCCGGGAGCTGGTGGCGGTGGCCGACGGCTACTCGCTGGGCGGCGGCCGGATCGCCGTCGAAGAGGGCATGCCGGCCCGGGTCGAGATGGTGCTGCCGCCGGCCTTCGGCGAGGAGATCGTGGTCACCGGCACCCGCACCCGCCAGCGGCTGGCCGAGGTGCCGATCCACGTCCAGGTGATGGGCCGCGAGGAGCTGGACGCGGTCGCCGCCCGCACGCTGGCCGACGCGATCGAGTGGACCCCCGGTCTGCGGGTCGAGAGCAACTGCCAGAACTGCAACACCTCGCAGGTGCGGATGCTCGGCCTCGAGGGCGCCTACTCGCAGATCCTGGTCGACGGCCAGCCGACGGTCTCGTCGCTGGCCCTGGTCTACGGGCTCGAGCAGCTCCCGGCGCGGCTCATCGAGTCGATCGAGGTGGTCAAGGGCGGCGGCTCGGCGATCTACGGCGCCGGCGCCATCGCCGGGGTGATCAACCTGATCCCGCACGAGCCGTCCCGGACCGGCGGCGTGATCGAGACCAGGGTCTCCGAAACCGGCGGCGAGCCCGGCTATTCGCTGAGCGCCGGGGCCGACTGGACGGGTCCCGAGGGACGGACCGCGGCCACCGTCTACGGTCAGCTCGACCGGGTCGGCGCGGCGGACGTCGACGGCGACGGCTTCAGCGAGGTGACCCGCCGGCGGCTCGAGGCGCTGGGCCTGCGCCTCCAGCGCTACGCGCTCGACGGCCGCGGGCGGCTGGCGGCCGAGCTCAACCACATCCACGAGGACCGGCGGGGCGGCGACCTCGCCAACCTCGACCTGCCACCGCACCGGGCGGCGATCACCGAGGAGATCCTCACCGACCGGCTGGCCGCCAGCGTGAGCTGGCTCCACACGCTCGGCTCGCGCTTCGACTACCGGCTGACCGCCTCGCTCGCCGACACCGACCGGCGGAGCTACTACGGAGCCGGGTTCGATCCCGATGCCTACGGCACCACCGCCAACCCGCTGTGGCTGGCCGACGCCCAGCTCAACCGCTACCGCGAGCGCGGCACGCTGACCGCCGGGGTCCAGTACACCCGCGACGACGTCGAGGATCTGCAGCTCGGTTACGGCCGGGTGATCCGGGACTCCTATCGCAGTGCCGGGGTCTTCGTCCAGGACGACCGCAAGCTGGGCTCGAAGTGGAGCCTGCTCTACGGCGTGCGGCTCGACGATCACTCCGCGGTCGGGGGGCTGATCGCCTCGCCGCGGGCGGCACTGATGTGGACGCCGCTCTCGCGGCTGACGCTGCGCGCGTCGCTGGCCCGCGGCTTCCGGCCGCCGGTGGTCTTCGACGAGGACCTCCACATCGAGCTGGTCGGGGGCGGCGACACCCAGGTGGTCCGCAACGCCGCCGATCTCGAGGAGGAGAGCTCGCTCGCGAGCGCGCTGAGCCTGGAGTGGCGCCCGGAGCTGGACGGCGAGAAGCAGGCGCTGCTCGAGCTCCACCTCTTCCACACCCGCATCGACGACCTGTTCCACAGCGCCGAGGACGACGACCCGGCGACCCCGGAGATCGAGTTCACCAAGACCAACTTCGGGACCGCGCGGGTGGCCGGCGTCGAGCTGAGCGGCGCTCTGCGCTGGGGCGCCGTGCTGAGCGTCGAGGCCGGCTGGGTGGAGCAGAGCGCCCGATTTGAGGAGCCCGAGCCCGATTTCGGGAGCCGCGAGTTCTTCCGCACCCCGGAGCGCTACGGCACGGCGCTCGTCACCTGGAGCCCGCGCCGCCTCGTCGACGTCTTCCTCGGGCTGCGCTACACCGGGCCGATGAAGGCGCCGCACTACGCCGGATTCATCCCCGAGGACCGTCTCGAGACAACCCGTTCGTTCTGGACGCTGGATCTCAACGCGGCGCGCCCGATCGCGCTCGGCGCCGGCAGCAACCGCTCTCTCACCGTCACCGCTGGCGCCAAGAACCTCACCGACGCCTACCAGGAGGACCTCGACCGCGGGCCCGACCGCGACGCCAGCTACGTCTACGGGCCGCGGCTGCCCCGCACCTGGTTCGTGGGGCTCAAGCTCGAGCTGTGAGGAGGCGCCGGCCCCGGCCGCTGCCGGCCGCCCCCGTCTTCGTGGTCGTCGCCCTGGCCCTGCTCGCCTCGGCCCTGCCGGCGACGGCCGCCGGCGACGGCGACTGCGGTCCATGGTGGCAGTTCGAGGCGGTCGACCTCGAGGGCGGTCGCTGGGACGCCGAGGCGCTGGCCGGCAAGGTCGTGCTGCTCGACTTCTGGGCCACCTGGTGTCTGCCCTGTCTGGCCGAGCTGCCCAACCTGCGCCGCGCCTGGGAGCGCCACCGCGACCAGGGCTTCGAGCTGCTGGGCGTGCTGCTCGACCGGGGCACGCGGCGCCAGGCCCGGGCCGAGCTGCGCCGCCACCGGGCCGACTGGCCGCAGCTCTTCGACGGCCGCGGCTTCGCCGGCCCGCTGGCGGTCCGCTTCGGGGTCGACGCGACCCCGCGCAACCTGCTGCTCGATCGCGCCGGCCGGGTGGTGGCGGTCGACGTCAGGGGCGAGGCGCTGCTCGCCGCCCTGCCGGCGCTGCTCGAACAGCCGGCGCCGGACCGCATCGCCGGCGGCACCCGCCGTTGCGACGGCGATCGCGGCGGCCGCTGACGGCCGGTCTCCGGTCCGGCATGGCCGGCGCCGTCGAGGCCGGGTCTCCAGGCGAGCGCCATACCGCGGTCACCGGCACGAAGGCCCCGCCTCCGCCGCGCTAAGATCCACCCATGCCGGTCCAGCAGAAGCTCCTGCGGCCCCTGCTCGAGCGGGTGTTCGGCCGGCTGCGCTTTCCGCAGCTCTTCGCCCTGACGGCGGCGTTGTTCGTCGTCGACCTGATCGTCCCCGACCTGCTGCCCTTCATCGACGAGCTGCTGCTGGGCCTGGCGACCTTGATGCTGGGGATGTGGCAGCGCGAGCCCGAGGACGGCCCCAGGCCGCCGATGAAGGACGTGACGCCCGAGCGGTAGCCGGGCAGGTGACGGCGCCGGCGGCCGCCCGGGCCGAACTGGCTACCACCGGCCGCCGCTCGGCGGCACTCAACCGGCGCGCAGGAACTGCCAGCGCAGCCGGCCCTCGCTGCGGGCGAAGACCTGCGGCTCGATGCGACCCGAGAACTCGCGGAGCAGGGCGGAGAGCGGCCGGCCGGCGGCCGCCGCCTCGAGAACCTCGGCGGCGTCGGAGCCCGCCTTGGTGATGTAGGTCTGCCAGATCGCCTGGCGGATCGACATCGCGCCCAGGGTGACGTTGGGCAGCCGCGCCACCCCCCGGCGGAGCAGCGCGATCCGCCGCTTGAGGACCGGCACCTCCTCCATCGCCTCGCGCTGCCAGCCGGTGTAGGGCTTGGGGATCAGGATGTTGACCCCGAGGTGGATCTGCCCCACCACGCCCCGCGGTGCCAGCTCGTCGAGCATGATCGCCCGGCAGCGGGCGGCGACGTCGAGGATCGCCTGGCCGTCGGCGTCGCTCTCGCCGGGCAGCCCGATCAGAAAGTAGAGCTTGAGCTGGGTGAACCCCTGGCGGAAGATCAGCCGCACCTTCTCGAACAGCAGCGCGTTGGGGACCGGCTTGTTGAGCTTGACGCGGAGCGCGTCGCTGCCGGTCTCGGGGGCGAGGGTGATCGAGCGGTCGCCGGAGGTCCACAGCGCCTCGAGCACCGGCTCGCTGACCGCCGGGATGCGGATCGAGGAGACCGCGGTGCGGAACCCCAGCCGGTTGGCCTCCTGGAGGATCCGCTCGATCTCCGGATGGTCGCCCACCGCGGTGGCCACGAAGCCCAACTGGTCGGTCACCGGCCGGGCGCTCTCCAGCGAGCCGAGGATGAACTCGGCGGGGTGCCAGCGGAAGCTCCCCATGCCGAAGGTGGCCCAGCAGTAGCGGCACTTCTCGGGGCAGCCGCGCGACATCTCGACCAGGAACTTGCCGGAGAACTCGGTCCGCGGGGTGACGATGGCGGTGGTCGGCAGGTGCCCGGGCCGCCGCATCTGCTCCTCGGACAGCTCGAGCTTGATCAAGCGCTCGAACTGCCCGTCGTGCTCGGGGCTGTGCCAGGCCGGGACGTAGAACCCGGCGGTCGACGCCAGCCGCTCGAGCACCGCCACGCGGTCGCTCTCCTCGGCCAGCGCGCCGAGCAGCACCGGCAGCAGGTTCTCGGCCGCCCCCAGCGGGAAGACGTCCACGAACTCGGCCAGCGGCAGCGGGTTGATCATCGCGCAGGCGCCGCCCACCAGCACCAGAGGATCGGCCGGCCCGCGGTCGGCGCGCCGCAGCGGGATCCCGGTCCGCCCCAGCATCTGGAGCAGGTTGACGTAGTCCTCCTCGAACGACACCGAGAAGGCGACCGCCCCGAAGGCGCTCAGTGGCCGGTCGGCCTCGACCGACGTCGGCATCCCCGCGCCGTCGGCGAAGAACCGCTCGCAGGTCCACTCCGGCGTCCCCCGCACCAGCTCGTAGACCCGCTGCAGCGCCAGGCTCGACATCGCCACGTGATAGCTGTTGGCGTAGGCCAGCGCCAGCGCGTACCGCCCCTCCGTCACCCCGCCGACGTGCGGCCCTACGGGCCGCTCGTCCGCCCTAAAGGCGGCCCACGAGTGACCCTTGTGGCGTCGACTACCCATGGCAATCGACCATTTTAACCGGCCGTTCCGGAGATCGTGCCGACGGTGGGGCAATTTCGCCGCATCCCAGCAGCCCGAGACACTCAAGGAAGCGCCAGGCCGCGGGCGAGGCGGAGGGTGCCGGCGAGGCCGAGGCTGCTAAGGGGGCGCTGGCGGGCGTGGATGGCGAGCAGGCGGGCGAAGAGGGCGGGGTCGGCGGCGAGGGTGGTGACCAGGCGGCGGCGGAGCCGGGGGCGGCGCTCGACCAGCAGCAGCGCGCGGATGAGGGCGAAAGGCAGGGCGCTCAGCCGCCGGCAGGCGCGGGCGTAGGGGCGGAGGTCGCCGGCGGCCAGCGCCGCGGCCAGGGCTCGGGCCTGGTGGAAGGCGAGCGAGAGGCCCTCGCCGGTGATGGCGTCGCGGTAGCCGGCGGCGTCGCCGACCAGCGCCACGCGACCGCGGACCACCGCTCGCGGGCGCTGGTCGAAAGGGCCGGCGCCGCGGTCGCGGGAGAGGACCGGGGCGCCCTCGAGCCGCTGCGCCAGGGGGGGGAAACGGGCGATCAGACGATCGAAGTTCGACTTCTCGCCGCTCCACAGCATGGCGACGCCGACCTGCCGGGAGCCCACGGGGGTGACGTAGGCCTCGCAGCGCTCGCCCCACCAGACCGCGACCCGCTCGCTCCAGGGCTCGATCTCGAAGTGGCGGCGGACGCCGTAGCGGTGCAGCCGGGGCGGTCGGCCGGCGAGGCCCGCCCATCGCCGCACCGGCGAGTGCAGGCCGTCGGCGCCGACCACCCAGTCGGCGCTCAGGCGGCCCCGGGCGGTTTCGAGCCCCTCGTCGGTCAGCCCGCTGGCGCTCACGCCCCACAGCAGGTTCACGCCGGCCGCGGCGGCCCGCTCGGCCAGGGCCGCGTGGAGCACCGGGCGGCGGATGCCCAGACCGGGAGCGTCCGGGAAGTCGGCTTCCGCCACTTGCTCGCCGTCGACGTAGGTGATGCCGCGGAAGGGCCGGCACTCCGCCGCCGCCAGCCGGACGCCCAGCTCGGCCAGCCGGGCGGCGCCGTCGGGCATCAGGCCCTCGCCGCAGGGCTTGTCGATCGGTGGCCGGCCGCGCTCGATCACGGCCACCTCGAGCCCGTGGCGGCGCAGCTCGAGGGCGGTGACCAGACCCGCCGGCCCGCCGCCCACAACCGCCACGTCGGCGGTCGCCAGCCTCCCCATCCCCTCAGCTCTCCGGCTCGCTGCTCGGCGTTGCTTTGGCTGGAGCACGTGCGAACGAGCGCCACGAGCGGGCCAGCGCGCGCCCCAGGCCGAGGGCGGTGACCGGCCGCGGGGCGTCCAGCTCGCCGGCCAGCCAGCGGCGGAGGGTCTCGGGCCGGCGGATCTTGCCCGAGGAGGTGCGGGGCAGGGTGCCGGGGTCGAGCACGATCACCCGGTCGACCTCGATCCCGGTCCGCCCGCGGACCTCGGCGCGGCAGGCCGCCGCCAGCTCCTCCGCGGGCGCGGCGGCCACCCGCCGGTGGCGCTCGACGAACAGCAGCACCTGCTCGCGGTCGGCCCCTTCGGGCAGGTGGCTGACCGCTGCCGCGCAGCCGGAGCGGGTGGCGGGCAGGGCGTCGACCGCGCCCTCCAGCTCCTCGGGCGCGTGGTTGCGGCCGCGGACGATCACCAGGTCGCGGGCGCGGCCGGTGAGGAACAACTCGCCCCGGTGGAAGAAGCCCAGGTCGCCGGTGTCGAGCCAGCCATCGCGCAGCACTTCGGCGGTAGCCTGCGGGCGGTCCAGATAACCCTCCATCAGCGACGGTCCGCGCACCCACAGCCGGCCGCTGCGGCCGCTCTCGAGCGCGCGGCCCTCGCCGTCGCGGACCTCGACCTCGAAGCCGGGCAGCGGGCGGCCCACCGACACCAGCTCGACGCCTCCCGGGTCGGCCCGCGCCGTCCCTCCTTCGCCGAGCGCGCCCCGCTCGAAGCGCCGGCAGACGAAGGGCCGGTCCGGGTCCGAGAAGGTGACCGCCAGCGCCGCCTCGGAGAGACCGTAGACCGGGGTCAGCGCCTCTCGCCGCAGACCCCAGCGGGCGAAGCGCTCGGTGAAGGCGCGGAGCACCGCCGGCGACACCGCCTCGGCACCGTTGAGCGCCACCTCCCACGAGGAGAGATCGACGCCCTCGAGCTCTTCGTCCTCGATCTTCTCGACGCACAGCCCGTAGGCGAAATTGGGGGCCGGCGAGACGGTGGCGCGATAGCGCGACAGCGTCCGCAGCCAGACCGCCGGCCGGGCCACGAACAGCTCGGGCGGGATCAGGGTCAGCACCGAGGGCCGCTCGAGGGCCGGGAAGACGCAGCCGATCAGCCCCATGTCGTGGTAGAGCGGCAGCCACGAGACCCCGGTGTGGCGCACCCCCGGGCGGTCGGGCCAGAAGCCGTTGAGCAGCCGGGTCTGGGCCAGCACCGCGCGGTGGCTGAGCGCCACCGGCTTGGGCTCGACGGTGGTGCCGGAGGAGAACTGGACCAGGGCCAGGTCGTCCGCCGACGCCGTCGGCTCGGCCGGCGCGTCACCTGGCGCTTCGTCCGGCGAGCCGGCGGGCAGCTCGGCCAGCGTCCGGCAGCCCGCCGGCGGCCGGGCCGCGGCGATCGCCTCGCCGAGCAGCCGGCGCACCCCGCGGTCGGCCAGGACCAGGCGGGCGCCGGCCGCCCGCAGCAGGCCGGCGGTCCGGCGGTGGTACTCGTCGAGCCTGCCCAGACGGACCGGCGGGTACAGCGGCACCGGCACGGCGCCGGCCAGGAGCGTCCCGAAGAAAGCGCCGAAGAACTCCTCGCCGGTGGGATAGACCAGCGCCACCCGCTCACCGTGGCCGACCCCCAGCGAGCGGATGCCGGCCGCGGCGCGGCGCGCCCCCTCGCGCACGTCGGCCCACGAGCGCCAGGTCGCCCGCTCGCGGCGGTCGATCAGCCGCAGGCCGGCCCGCGGGTCGGCGGCGGCCCGCGCCAGCAGCTCGCTGACGGTGGTGGCGCTCATCCGGCCGCCAGCTTCCCACGCACCACCGCCACCAGGTCCCCGACCGTCTCGATGGCCGCCTCGTCGGCCTCGTCGAGACAGACCTCGAAGCGGTTCTCGACCTCGACCGACAGCGCCAGGAGCTGCAGCGAGTCCAGCCCCAGCTCCTCGATCAGACGCATCTGGGGGGTCACCTCTACCTGCCGGCCGAGCTGCCGGTGAGCGATGTCACTGATCCCCGCCAGCACCTCGGCTTCCGTCATCTTGCGGCCTCGATCATCGCCCGGTTCTCGGCGCCGATCCTGACCCGCAGCAGCACGCCGTTGGCCAGCCCGAAACCGACCGCCGTCCACCAGGCGCCGTGGACCAGCGGCAGGGCGGCGAGCTCGACCGCCACCGCCAGGTAGTTGGGGTGGCGCAGCCAGCGATAGGGCCCGCGCCGCACCAGCGGCTCGACGGGCAGGACCACGATGCGGGTCGTCCAGCGTCGCCCGAGGGTGGCGATCGCCCAGTAGCGGAGCGCCATGGCAGCCAGCAGCAGCGCCAGCATCGCGCCGCCGAGCCCTGGCCGGAACGGCCGCTCGAGCAGCCACACCTCGAGCACGCAGGCGGGCAGGAACGCGGCGTGGAGCGCCACCATCCAGCGGTAGTGCCCGCTCCCCGCCTCCACCCCGCCGCGCGCGAGCAGCCAGCGCCGGTTGCGGCGGGCCAGCGCCAGCTCGGCCAGCCGCTGGACCGCGACCAGCCCGACCAGCGCCGCGTAGAGCAGCCGGCTCACGCGCCCCCGGGGCGGCGGCGGGGAGCGGCGGTCACCACTCGAGCAGCACCAGCTCGGAGCAGAAGCCGGGCCCCAGCGCCAGCAGCAGGCCCGGGCTGCCGGCCGGCGGGCGGTGCCGCTCCATGGTCTCGGCCAGCACCAGCAGGACCGAAGTCGAGGAGAGGTTGCCCACCTCGCGGAGGCTCCGCCAGGTCAGCTCCAGGGCTTCGGCCGGCAGCTCCAGGGTTTCCTGCATGGCCTCCAGCACCCGCGGCCCGCCGGGGTGCGCCACCCAGGAGACGATCTGCCGGCGCTCCAGCCCGTGCTCGGCCAGGAAGCCGTCGACGTCCTCGCGCAGGTGGTCGCGGACCACCTGCGGCACCTGGGCCGAGAGCACCACCTGGAACCCGCGCTCCGAGATGTCCCAGCCCATCACCCGCTCCGAGTCGGGATAGAAGATCGACCGGGTGGCGACGATCCGCGGCCCCGGCCCGGTCCGCCGTTCGCCGACCACCACCACCGCCGCCGCGCCGTCCCCGAACAGCCCCGAGGAGATCAGATTCGGGATCGACAGGTCGCGGAGCTGCAGCGTCAGCGAGCACAGCTCGACCGACAGCAGCACCGCCACCTCGTCCGGGTAGGCCTTGACGTAGTCGGCGGCGCGGGCGATGCCGGCCGCCCCGGCCACGCACCCCAGCCCGAAGATCGGCACCCGCTTGACCTCCGGCGGCAGCCGCAGCCGGTTCATCAGCCGCGCGTCCAGCGACGGCGTCGCGATCCCGGTGACCGAGACGCAGAGCAGACTGCCGACGTCGGCCGTCTCCAGCCCGGCTCGCGCGAGCGCGTCGCGCACCGCTTCCGCCCCGACCTCCTCGCCCACCCGGATCCAGGCGTCGTTGGCCGCCCCCCAGCCGTCGAGCCCCAGGTACTCCTCCAGCGGCAGCGCCAGATGCCGCCCCCCCACCAAGACGTTCCGGTGCAGGGTCTCCAGCCGCCGCTTGTTGAATAGCTTCCCGCCCCACACCCCCCGGAACGCCTCGAGCAGCGCCTCCTGGTCGTAGTAGTGAGGCGGAAACGCCTTGCCGACCGCCGCGATCCTCACCGTGACGAGCTCCGCGGACCGGTTATCACCGATGCCCGATTCAGAACTGGCACTCGACTCCCCCGGGGTGACCAAGCGCTTGCCGCCGGTTTCGCCGCCCTGGACTCCGGCGATGATAGCCGGGGCCACCGCCCGCCCGCCATCTTGCTCCGGTGCAAAGCCGAAATCGGGACCGTCCGAGATACACTCCCTCCCCACCGCCCGAACCGATAGGCCGAGACCGGCGTATAGCGGTTAGCGCCTCATGCCACCTGTTCCTGCTGCCAGCCTGCTCGTCTTTACCCTCGGCGCCGACCGCGAGCGGGCGCGCCGGAGGCTGCTGCCCTCGCGGCTGGGTCGGGTGGAGCTGGATCTGCACCGCCGGGGGCTTGAGGCAGCCCTAGAGGCGGGGCGCGAGGCCGGGTGCCGGGTGGAGATCGCCGCTCCCGAGCCGCTGCCGCTCGGCCCGGTCCTGGGCCGAGAGGTGCGCCAGTGGCGCCAGCGCGGGGGCTCGTTCGGCGAGCGCCTGCGGCGGGCGATGGCCAGTGCCGAGGAGCGCGCCGACGGCAAGCCGCTGATCGCGGTCGGCTCGGACGTCCCCGGACTCGAGGCGCGGCACCTGCGCCAAGCGCTCGAAGAGCTGGGCGAGGATGGCCGCCGGGTGGTCGTCGGGCCGTCGCCCGACGGCGGCTTCTATCTGCTGGCGGCCCGCCGGCCGTTGGCGCCACTGCTGGCGGGGGTGCGGTGGCGCCGCCGCGACACGCTACAGAGCCTGATCGCTGCGCTCTACGCCGCCGGCTGCACCGTGTGCCTGCTGCCGCCGCTCGCCGATCTCGACCACCGAGCAGATCTCGAGCGCTGGCTGGCCACCGGCCGGCCAGCTGCCGTCCGCTGGCAGCGCCTCTGGCGGCTTCTTCGCCGGCTGCTCGCGGAGCTCCGGCGCCCGGCCGCACCGGTGGCGCTGGGGGCGCTGCGGCCTGTTCTCGCGGCGGTACCGCGGGGCCGCGCCCCGCCCCCCGCCGGATCCGCATAAGGCGATCCCCGGGCGATCGCCGCGGGCCTAAGGCACCCCGGCCGATCCAGGAGCGGCCCCCGCAGGGGTCGCCGACTACCGGCGGTCGGAGGCTCACCGGCCGCGGATTTCGCGTTGGCCGGCGCTCCGGGAGCCGGTCTACCCGGAAGCTCTTTCCCGGACGGTGCGCCGTTGGAGCCGAGGTCTCCAAGTGCGCTGTCGGGGAGCTGTCGGATCTGACGCGTCGAGTCCGTGGCACCACCGAGCAACTGTCGAGACCCGTATTGCCGAGATCCGTCGTCGAAGCCGATCGATCGAGCCGATTTCATTGAACCGATTCACACCGCCGTCGCGGAACCACTGAGCAGCCAACGGCCGCCAAGGGAGAACCACCGAGCATGACCGTCGCCAATCTGGAACAGGCCGTCCGCGAGCGCTACGGGCAGGGCGCTCGGGCCCGCGAGAGCGATCTGTGCTGCCCGATCGACTACGACCCCCGATATCTCCAGGTCATCCCGCAGGAGGTGCTCGAGCGCGACTACGGTTGCGGCGACCCGAGCCGGCACTTGAGGCCCGGCGAGACGGTGCTCGACCTGGGAAGCGGCACCGGCAAGATCTGCTTCATCGCCGCCCAGGTGGTGGGCGCCCAGGGGCGGGTGATCGGCGTCGACATGACCGGCGAGATGCTGGAGGTGGCGCGCCGCGCCGCGCCGGTGGTGGCCGAGCGGCTGGGCTTCGCCAACGTCGAGTTCCGGCGCGGGCGGATCCAGGATCTGGGTCTCGACCTGGAGCTGCTGGAGGAGCGGCTCGCGGGCCGGCCGGTCGCCGACGTCGAGGGCCTGCTGGCGATCGAGGCGGCGACCGCGGAGCTGCGTCGCAGCCGGCCGCTGGTGGCCGACGCGTCGGTCGACGTGGTGATCTCCAACTGCGTCTTGAACCTGGTCGACAACGACCACAAGGCGCGCATGTTCGAGGAGATCCATCGGGTGCTCGCGCGCGGCGGGCGGGCGGTGATCTCGGACATCGTCAGCGACGAGCCGGTGTCGGAGGCGATGCAGCAGGACCCCGAGCTGTGGAGCGGCTGCATCTCGGGCGCCTTCACCGAGGAGGGCTTCCTGGCCGCCTTCGAGCGGGCGGGCTTCTACGGCATCCGCGTCCTCGAGCGGCAGACCGAGCCCTGGCGGACGGTGGAGGGAATCGAGTTCCGGTCGCTCACCGTAGAGGCCTTCAAGGGCAAGGAGGGGCCCTGTCTGGAGCGCGGCCAGGCGGTGGTCTATCGCGGCCCCTTCAAGGAGGTGCTGGACGACGACGGGCACCGCCTGGTGCGCGGCCGGCGCCACGCGGTCTGCGACAAGACCTACCGGCTGTATCAGCGCCAGCCCTACCGGGAGAGCTTCGACTTCGTCGAGCCGCTGGTCGAGGTGCCGCTCGAGGAGGCGCCGCCCTTCGACTGCTCGCGCACCCCGCTGCGGCATCCGCGCGAGACCAAGGGGGCCGACTACCGCGTGACGACGGAGGCACAGCCCTGCTGCGAGCCCGGGGACTGCTGTTGAGAGGGGCCCCGGCGAGCCGCCCCGCGGCGGTCGGTCGACGACCGCGCCGGGCCGCCGTGAAGCGGCCCGGCCGCGTGCGGGTTCTGGCGTTGTCGGCGCTCGCCGCCCTGCTGGGCGCGGCCGCCGCCCCCGCCACGGTGCGGGTCCAGGGCTCGACGACGGTCAACCCGGTGGTGGTCGAGGCGGCGGCGGCGCTCACCCGGGAGACCGGGATCCGCATCCTCGTGGACACCGCCGGCGGCAGCTCGGGTGGGATCGCGGCGCTGGCCGACGGCCGCGCCGAGGTCGCCATGTCGTCGCGGCCGGTGAGCGCCGACGACCGCAAGCGCTACCCGCGGACCCGCTTCGAGCCGGTGGCGATCGGCGTCGACGCCCTCGCCCTGGTGGTCTCGCGCGACCTCTGGGAGGGCGGCGTCCGCAGCCTCGACCGCGAAGCGGCGGCGGCGCTCTACGAGGGCCGGGTGAGCAACTGGCGCCAGCTCGGCGGCCCCGACCGGCGGGTGGTGTTCTTCAACAAGGAGCCTGGCCGCGGCACCTGGGAGGTGTTCGCCGGCTGGCTCTACGGCGACGCCGCCGCGGCGCCGCTGGTGAGCCTCCCCGAGGTGGGCTCCAACGAGGAGGCGCGGAGCAAGGTGGCCTCGACGCCCGGCGCGATCACCCAGCTCTCGGCCGCCTGGGCCGACGGCCAGCGGGTCTTCGCGCTGGCTCTTCGCGGCGCCGGCGGCGCGCCGATCTCGCCCGACGCCGAGGCGGTGGCGGCGGGCCGCTACCCGCTGGCCCGCCGGCTCTGGCTGATCACCGACGGTCCGGCCCGGGGCGAGGCGGCACGGCTGCTCGAGTTCGTGCTCGGCCCGCGCGGCCAGGAGCTGGTGCGCCGTCACGGCTATCTGCCGCTGGCCGCGGGCGGCGCCCGGGAGGCGCCTTGAGGGGCCGCCGCGATCCGCTGTTGTGGTGGAGTGGGGCGGCGACCCTGCTTGCCGCCGGCTTCGGCCTCTCGATGCTGGCGCTGTTCGCGGTCGAGAGCCTGCCGGTCTGGCGGCAGGAGGGGCTGGGCTTCCTCGCCGGCTCGCGCTGGTTCTACCGCGGCGGCGAGTTCGGCGCTTTGCCGATGATCTACGGCACGGTGGCGGCCGCGGCGGTGGCGCTGGCGGTGGCCGCGCCGCTGGGACTGGGCGCCGCGCTGTTCACCGCCGAGGTGTTGCCGGCCAGCTGGCGGATGGCGGTCAAGCTGCCGGTCGAGCTGCTCGCCGGGGTGCCCTCGGTGGTCTACGGCCTCCTCGGGCTGCTGCTCCTCCGCGACTGGGTCTACCGGCTGCTCCGGCCGTTCGACCCGCTGAGCGGCGACACCCTCCTGACCGCCGGTCTGCTGCTGGCGGTGATGATCCTGCCGACGGTCATGACCCTGGCCGACGACGCGCTGCGCGGGGTGCCGGCCAGCCAGCGCCGCGCCGCCCGCGGCCTGGGGCTGACCGGCGCCGAGGCGGCGTGGGGAGTGAGCCTGCCGCGGGCGCTGCCCGGGCTCGCCGCCGCCCTGCTGCTGGGGCTGGGCCGTGCCCTCGGCGAGACCATCGCCGTCTTCCTGGTGGTGGGCCGCCAGGACAACCAGCTCCCCGAGCGGCTGCTCTCGCTCGCCCCGCTGGCCCGGCCCGGCCAGACCCTGACCAGCAAGCTGGGCGGGGCAGAGACGTTCATCGCCTGGGGCGACCCGCTCCACTGGGGGGCGATCTGCGGTCTGGGGCTGGTGCTGCTGGCCCTGGTGGTGGGGCTGACGCTGTGGTCGGGACGGCTGCTGGAGGCGCGGGCCGGTCGTGCGTAGGGCGCTCGACCGCGGCTTCCGCGTGGCGACGGCGGTCTGCGCCGCCGGCGCGCTGGTGACGCTCGCCACCATCGCCGGCGCCATCCTGTGGCGCGGCCTGCCGGCTCTCGACTGGGGCTTCCTGGTGGAGGCCACCGGCGAGCGGCTGGGCACCGGCGGGGTGCGCTACCAGACCCTCGGCACGCTGCTGCTGGTGGTCACCGCGCTGGCGGTGAGCGCCCCGGTGGCGGTCGGCCTGGCGCTCGCCCAGACCGTCTATCTGCCGCGCGGCACCGCCCGGCGGCGGCTGCGGCTCGGGCTCTACGCGCTCAACGGCGTGCCGTCGATCCTGTTCGGAGTGTTCGGGCTGATCGTCTTCGTGCGGCTGTTCGGCTGGGGCAAGTCCTGGCTGGCCGGCGGTCTGGTGCTGGGGGTGATGATCGTCCCCACCCTCACCGTGGCGCTGGTCGAGCGCATCGAGGCGCTGCCGCGCAAGTACCTGGCCGCCGCCGCCGGGCTGGGGCTGACCCGCGGCCAGGTGGTCCGCTCGGTGGTCCTGCCGCAGAGCCGCGGCGGACTGATCTCGGGGGCGCTCCTGGGACTGGCGCGGGCGGCCGGCGAGACCGCGCCGATCCTCTTCACCGCCGCCGTCTTCGCCGGCGCGACGCTCCCCGAGGGCATCCGCGAGAGCCCGGTCCTCGCCCTCCCGTACCACGTCTTCGTGCTCGCCCAGGACTCCTTCGACCCCGCCGCCGGCAGCCAGTTGTGGGGCGCCGCCTTCGTGCTCCTGGGGCTGGTCTTCGCCGCCAGTCTGCTGGCGCTGCCGGCGCGGTTGGCGAGCGCCGAGGAGGCCCGCCATGGTTGAGGCTCTGCGAGCACGGCCGGCGCCCGCTACCGGCCGCGAGGTGCTCGCCGCCCGCCGTCTCACCGTCCGCGCCGGCCGCCGGGCGCTGCTCCGTGAGGTCGACCTGGCGGTGCGCGAGGGCGAGGTCCTGGCGGTGCTGGGGCCCTCCGGGGCCGGCAAGAGCACCCTGCTCAAGGTGTTCAACCGGCTGATCGATCTCGAGTCGCCGCCGCTCGCGGTGGAGGGCGAGGTCGAGTTCGAGGGCCGCCCGGTCTACGGGCCGGGGGTCGACCCCGACGAGCTGCGGAGGCGGATCGGCATCCTCTTCCAGCAGCCGGTGGTCTTCCCGCGCTCGATCCTCGACAACGTCGTCTTCGGGCTCCGCCACCACCGGCGGCTGGGCCGCGGCAAGCGGCTGGAGCGGGCCCGTCAGGCACTCAAGGAGGCGGCGCTGTGGGAGGAGGTCCGCGACCGGCTGGCCGAGCCGGCGGCGACCCTCTCGGTCGGCCAGCAGCAGCGGCTGTGTCTGGCCCGCGCGCTGGCGGTGCGGCCGCGGGTACTGCTGATGGACGAGCCCACCAGCGCCCTCGACCCGGTCTCGACCGAGGCGATCGAGCGCCTGATCCATCAGCTCAAGGGGCGGCACACCATCGTGCTCGTCACCCACGACCCCGAGCAGGCGCGGCGTACCGCCGACGCCGCGGCCTGTCTGTGTCTCGCCGAGGGCGCCGGCGAGCTGGTGGCGGCCGGCTCGTGCGAGGAGCTGTTCGCCGACGCGCGCTGCTACCGGACCCTCACCGCGCTGCCGCGGGAGGCGCCAAGATGATCCCGGAGACCGCCAGGTCCAACGACCGGTCCAACGACCGGTCCAACGACAAGTCCACGGGCGCGCCGCGGGTCGCCCTCGGCTCGCTGGACACCCTGTGGTTCCAGGTCGGCGGCACGGTCTGCAACCTGGCCTGCACCCACTGCTTCGTCTCCTGCTCGCCCACCAACCACACTCACGAGCTGATGTCGCTCGCGGAGATCGCTCCCTATCTCGAAGAGGGGGCGGCACTGGGGGTCAAGGAGTACTACTTCACGGGCGGTGAGCCGTTCCTCAACCCGGAGATGGAGGCCATCCTGGCCCGCACCCTCGAGTACGGGCCGGCCACGGTGCTGACCAACGGGCTGCTGCTCGACCCGGACCGCTGCCGGCGGCTGGCGGCGCTGGCGGCGGCTACCGACCACTCGCTCGACCTCCGGGTATCGATGGACGGCTACGAGGCCGCCGCCAACGACCCGATCCGCGGCGAGGGGACCTTCGCGCGCATCCTCGGCGGCATCTCCAACCTGGTGGCGGCCGGGCTCAACCCGGTGATCACCGTCACCGAGGTCCACGACGAGAACGGCTCGGTGCAGGGCAAGGAGCGGTTCTTCGCCCTGCTCCGCGAGCTGGGGATCGACAAGCCGCGGCTCAAGATCCTGCCGGTCTTCCGCATCGGCGCCGAGGCCGAGCGCGGCGGCGCCTACGAGAGCTGGCAGCGGCTGCGAGCCGGCGACGCCCCGGACGGTGGCTGGGACCACCTGCAGTGCAGCTCCTGCCGGATGGTGACCGACCAGGGGGTGTGGGTCTGCCCCATCCTGGTCAACGAGCCGGCGGGCCGGATGGGCGAGCGGCTGGCCGACTCCCTGGAGGAGTATCCGCTCGACCACCCGGCCTGCTGGACCTGCCACGTCCACGGGGTGTCGTGCAAGACCTGAAGGCCCCGGAGCGCTGAGAGGATGTCGAACCGCACGCCGCAGGACGAGGCCGCCAAGCGGGCCGCCGCCCGCGACAAGCTCACCGTCCACCGCGGGCTCGCCACCTGGGGCGAGAAGCTGGTGCCGCTGGGCGAGTTCCGGCGGGCGGCCGCGGCGGCCGGCCGGGCGCTGGACGAGCACGAGCGGCGGGCGGCGGCGGCACGGTTCCTAGAGGCCCCCGGCGACCCCACCCCGGTCGAGGGACCCTTCTCGCGGATCGCCGTCTTCGGCGGCGTCTACAACAACCACTGCGCCCTGGCCGCGCTGCTCGACGACGCCCGCCGCCGCGGCGCCGAGGCGCTCTACTGTCTGGGCGACCTGGGCGGCTTCGGCCCCTGCCCGGACAGGGTGCGGCCGCTGCTCGAGGAGGGCGGCGTCCGCACCCTGCAGGGCAACTACGAGCAGTCGCTGGCCGGCGGCGCCGAGGACTGCAACTGCGGCTACACCGACCCCCGGGACAACCACTTCGCCGCACTCTCCTACCGCTACACGGCGGAGCACACGTCGCCCGCCTTCAAGCGCTGGATGGGGGAGCTGCCGGAGCGGCGGCGGGTGCGGGTGGGCGAGCGCGAGCTGCTGCTGGTCCACGGCTCGCCGCGACGGGTCAACGAGTTCCTGTTCCGCTCCACCTCGCCGGTGCCGTTTCTCGAGGTGCTGCTCGACCGCGAGCGCGCCGACGGCCTCCTCTGCACCCACACCGGCCTCCACTGGCACCGGCGGCTGCCCTCGGGCCGCGACGCGGTCAACGTCGGAGTGATCGGCCGGCCGGCCAACGACGGCGACGTCCGGGTGCGCTACGCGCTGCTCACGGCGGCGAACGGCGGTCTCGACGTCGAGCTGGTGCCGCTGGCCTACGACAACCGGGCGCTGGCCGCCGAGATGCGGCAAGAGGAGCTGCCCGAGGAGTTCGTCGAGACCGTGCTGACCGGATGGTGGACGACCTGCCTGGAGATCCTGCCGGCCCGCGAGCGGGCGGCCTCCAGATACTGAGTCCCGAGCTACCCAAGGAGTCGACATGAGTTCCGCCAAGCCCCACGTCGCCATCCTCGGCGCCGGCCCGATCGGTCTCGAGGCGGCGCTCGCCGCCGCCGACCGCGGCCTGCCGTTCACCCTCTACGAGGCCGGCGAAGCGGTCGCCGCCAACGTCCGCTCGTGGGGTCACGTGCGGCTGTTCACGCCCTGGGAGCTGGACGTCTCGCCGCGCATGCGCCGTCATCTCGAGGCCGCCGGCCAGGCCGTGCCGGCGAACGGCGACTGCCCGACCGGGGCCGAGCTGGTGGAGCGCGTCTTCGAGCCGCTGGCGGCGCTGCCGGCGGTGGCGCCGTTCCTCCGGCTGGGCGCCCGGGTGGTGGCGGTGGGCCGCGAGGGTCTGCTCAAGCACGAGGAGATCGGCACCCCCGAGCGCCGCCGGCACCCCTTCCGGCTGCTGGTGGCGGACGCGGACGGCGGCGAGCGCGTCGAGCAGGCCACCGCGGTCCTCGACTGCACCGGCACCTACGGCCATCCCAACTGGCTGGGCGACGGCGGCATCCCGGCCCCCGGCGAACGGCGATTGGGCGAGCGGATCGAGCGCCGCATCCCCGACGTCGCCGCCGAGCCCGGGCGCTGGGCCGGCCAGACCGTGCTGCTGGCCGGCGCCGGCCACTCGGCGCAGACCGCCGCGGTCGAGCTGGCGGCGCTGGCCGCCGAGCGCCCGGGCACCCGCGTTCTCTGGGCGCTGCGCCGCCCCGAGCCGCGCTGGGAGATCCAGCCCGACGACCCGCTCCCCGAGCGCTCGCGGCTGACGGCGCGCGCCGCCGAGCTGGCGAACGGAGCCTCGCCCGCCGTCGAGACGCTGCCGGGGACGGCGGTCGAGGCCCTGGCGGCCCGCAACGGCCGGGTGGCCGTCACCCTGCGCGCGGCCGGCAGCGAGCTGCGGACCGTCGAGGCCGACCGCGTCCTCGCCCTGACCGGCTCCGTCGGCGACCACCTGATCTACCGCCAGCTCCAGATCCACGAGTGCTACGCCACCTCGGGCCCCATGAAGCTGGCCGCCGCCCTGCTGGGGGCCGGCGGCGGCGACTGCCTGGCCCAGACCTCCCACGGCGCCGAGACGCTCGAGAGCCCCGAGCCCGACTTCTACCTGCTGGGCTCCAAGTCCTACGGCCGCAACAACACCTTCCTGATGCGGGTCGGCTGGGAGCAGGTGGACGAGGTCTACGGCCTGCTGGCCTCGTGAGGTGATTGCCGTCTCTGCCGGCCTGCGGTAGGCTGACTGCCGTCATCTGATCGTCACGGAGGGAGAAGCGGCCGGGCCGCTGATCATCGCGTGCCTGGGCGCCGGGGGTGATCCGCCGATGCCGGGAGCGCCAAAACCGCGCAGCAGGCTGCTGACCGTCGTTGCCCAGGACCCGAGCGTCCGCGACCCGCGGGGTCCCCGCCACCGCCGGATCCTACGGGCCAGGGTCGAGGTCCCGGCCGAGGAGCTGCAGCAGGGACCGGGGGGCTACCGGGTCCAGGTGGTCGACTACGACGTCTCGAACGACGTCTACTACAAGCCCTGCGCGCTCGACGAGAGCGGCGACGCCTACGAGAAGAAGGGCGACCGCACGCTGCTCGCCGACCCCGGCTTCCACTGCCAGAACGTCTACGCGCTGGTCATGCGGACGCTGGCGCGCTTCGAGTTCGCGCTCGGCCGGCGGGTGAGCTGGGGGTTCTACGGCCATCACCTGAACGTCGTGCCCCACGCCTTCGCCGACGCCAACGCCTTCTATTCGCCGGAGGACCACGCGCTGCTGTTCGGGTACTTCCCGGACCGTCAGGGCAAGATGGTCTACACCTGTCTGTCCCACGACATCGTGGTCCACGAGGCCACCCACGCCCTGCTCGACGGCCTCAGGGTGCGCTTTACCGAGCCCTCCTCGCCCGACCAGGCGGCCTTCCACGAGGGCTTCGCCGACATCGTCGCCCTGCTCTCGGTCTTCGCGCTGCCCGACGTCGCCAAGGTGGTCATCGACCTGGCGAGCGCCGGCAAGGGCCGCCGCCGCAGGCGGTCAGAGGTCATCCGCAAGAAGGACCTCACTCGCGAGGCGCTCAGGCGCTCGGGCCTGCTGGGGCTGGCCGAGCAGTTCGGGAGCGAGCTGTCGGTGGTGCGCGGCAGCGCCCTGCGTCGCTCGGTCGACGAGCTGTGGCCGCCGTCGCCACGCTACTACCGGGACGACCCCGAGTTCGAGGAGTCGCACCGCCGCGGCGAGATCCTGGTGGCGGCGGTGATGAGCGCCTTCCTGGACGCCTGGCACGACCGGCTGGCGGCGCTCGATCCCTCCGGCAGCGGCATCATGAGCCGCGACCGGGTGGTCGAGGACGGCGCCGAGATCGCCGACACCTTCCTAACCATGGTGATCCGCGCCCTCGACTACACGCCGCCGGTACACGTCGAGTTCGGCGACTTCCTGAGCGCCGCCTTGACCTCCGACGCCGAGGTGCGTCCCGACGACTCCAGGTACGGCCTCCGCCGGCGCCTGCTCGAGCGCTTCCGCGACTACGGGATCGAGCCCGCCTCGGCCGGCGACGGGGCCGGCAACGTCGGCTTCTGGCGCCCGCCGCCGGCCGGCGTCGAGTACGGGCGCACCCACTTCGAGCAGATGCGCTCGGAGCCCGACGAAGTGTTCCGCTTCGCCTGGGAGAACCGCGACGAGCTGGAGCTCTCCAAGGAGGCCTACAGCCGGGTGATCTCGGTGCGGCCCAGCGTCCGGGTCGGACCCGACGGCTTCGTGCTGCGCGAGGTGGTGGCCGAGCTGATCCAGACGCTGGCGGTCAAGGCCCGCGAGCTGCACCGCTACGGGATCCGGCGGCCGGCGGGCATGCCGGGGGAGGTCGACGTCACGCTCCAGGGCGGCGGCACCATGGTGTTCGACGAGTACGGACTGCTCAAGTACTACATCCACAACGACGTGGTCAGCCCGACCCGCCAGCCCACGCGGCTCGAATACCTCTGGGAGCACGGCTACTTCCGCCGCGGCTCCGCCGCCTTCCGCCGCTTCTCGAACCTCCACCGCCAGCGGGCCGCCGGCCAGCAGGTGCTCAGCCCGGAGGTCTGGTAGCCATGGCACCGCCGCAGCGGGTCACCATCCGCTCCTACCAGGTGGGCTTCGGCGACTGCTTCCTGCTGGGCTTCCACTACCGGCGCTCGAGCCGCTTCGTGCTGATCGACTTCGGCAGCACCGGCAAGGCCAAGGGCGCCCCCTCCAACCACCTGGTCAAGGTCGCCGAGAGCATCCGCGACGCCTGCGGCGGCCGCCTCCACGCGGTGGTCGCCACCCACCGGCACGCCGACCACGTGAGCGGCTTCGCCACCCGCGCCGACAAGAAGGGCTCGGGCGACGTGATCGCCGCCCTCAAACCCGACGTCGTCGTCCAGCCCTGGACCGAGGACCCCGACGCCAGGCCCGACGCCCGCCGGCCGACCCGGGTCTCGCAGCCGGGCCGCGCGCTCATCGGCATGCTCGACGACCTCCACGCGGTGGCCGGCGCGGTCCACAAGGAGGTCCAGAGCTGGCCGGCCCGCAGCCGCGCGCGCTCCCAGCTCTCCTTCCTGGGCGAGACCAACCTGGCCAACCTGTCGGCGGTCAAGAACCTGATGAAGATGGCCGGCAAGCAGCAGCGCTACGTCCACTTCGGCGCCGCCAGCGGCCTCCGGCTGCCCGGCGTCAAGGTCAGCGTCCTGGGTCCGCCGACCGTCGAGCAGACCGACACCATCCTCAAGCAGCGCTCGCGCGACGCCGACGAGTTCTGGCACCTCCAGGCCCTGGCCGGCGAGTTCTCGGTCAGCACCCGCGCCCTGCTCTTCGCCCGCCGCCACGTGCTCAAGGGCTCACCGCCCAGATCCTCGCGCTGGCTCCTCGAGCGGCTCAAGGCCACCCGCCGCGAGCAGCTCCGCGAGATCGTCCGCATCCTCGACAAGGCGCTCAACAACACCAGCGTCATCCTGCTCTTCGAGGTCGGCGGCCACAAGCTGCTCTTCCCCGGCGACGCCCAGCTCGAGAACTGGCAGTTCGCGATGAGCAAGCCGGCCGTCATGAAGCGCCTCGAGGACGTCACCGTCTACAAGGTCGGCCATCACGGCAGCCTCAACGCCACCCCCAAGACCCTGTGGAACAACTTCAAGCACCGCGGCCCCGCCAACACCCCCGACCGCCTCCAGACCTTCGTCTCCACCATGCCCGGCAAACACGGCTCCACCGCCCGCGAGACCGAAGTCCCCCGCCGCACCCTCGTCGCCGCCCTCAAACGCGAAAGCGACTTCCACACCTCCCAGACCGTCAAACCCAAAGACCTCTTCCGCGAGGTCACGCTGACGGTCTAGCCGCCCTGGGATCTCAGTCCCTCTGCTCGGCGCTCGTCTCGCTGAGGCGGACGGGGAAGGGGGCGGTTTCGGCGCCGGTGTAAACGGAGATGTGGGGGTAGGGGATTTCGATGCCGGCGGCGTCGAAAGCGGTCTTGATCTCGGCCTGGAGGGAGGACTTGACCTTGAGGAGGTTTTCGCGGGTGGTCCAGACCGAGAACTGGAGGTCCTGGGAGGAGGCGCCGAAGCCCTGGAAGACGAAGAGCGGCTCGGGCTCTTCGAGGCACAGGGGGTTCTTGTGGGCGAGGTCGAGGAGCATGGCGCGGACCCGGTTGACGTCCTCCTTGTAGGCGACGCCGAGGGTGAGGTCCAGGCGCCGGATAGGGAAACGGGTGAGGTTGGTGAACTGGGTCTTGATCAGGGTCTCGTTGGGGATGCGGACGTAGCGGTTGTCGAAGGTGCGGAGCTTGATCGACAGCAGGTCGATGGAGAGCACCTCGCCGGTGGTGCCGCTGACCTCGATGACGTCGCCGAGCTTGAAGGGGCGCTCGCCGATCAGGAACAGGCCGCTGATCAGGTTGGAGGCCGAGGTCTGGGAGGCGAAGCCGAGGGCCACCGAGAACACCCCGGCCGCGCCCAGCAGGACGCCGAGGTTGAAGCCCAGCTGGTGGAGCGCCGCCACCACGAAGAGCAGCAGCAGCGCGTAGTAGCTGGCCCGCCGGACCAGCAGCGCCGGCTGGGGGTCGAGCTGGGCCGAGAGCAGCCTCCACAGGGCGCGGCTCACCAGCCGGGCGACCAGGGCGCCAACCGCCAGCAGCAGCAGGGCGCTGAACCCCGCCGCCAGCTTCTCGGGGGTCAGCCACTCGGCGACCGTCTGCCAGAAGTCGTTCAACTGCCGTCGCTCCCGTGGGAGAAGCCCAGCAGCGAGCTGAAGGCGCGGACCAGCCGGCCGCGCTCGGCGACCAGCCGCGGACCGTGGAGCAGCTCGGCGCCGGCGGCCTCGGGGGCGGGTCCGGGGACGACGTCGAAGCTCGCCATCCCGGTGTCGTCGCCGCCCACCATCAGTACCCGCTCGGTCCACAGGGCGCCGCCGGCGGCGTGGAAGACCGACAGATAGGGCACCGGCAGGTTGAGCCGGTCGATCGGCAGCAGGGCGTCGGCCTCGTTGCGGATGGCCACCGGGGTGAGCACCCGGTACGGCCGCAGCGGCATCTCCGCGAGCTGCAGGCGGGCCTGGGTCTTGAGCGCGTAGGCGAGCTCGCCCTCGCGGGTGGAGGCCCCCAGCCAGGTGTCGGTGAGACGCTTGACCGGCAGGTCGCGGAGCCGCACCGGCGGCTCACCGGTCACCGCCAGCTCGACCCAAACCGGCGAGCTGACGAAGATCACGGCCTCCTGGCCGGGCGGCACGTGAAGCGGCTCCCGCGGCCGGGCGACGATGGTGCGATCGGCGACCAGCGGGCGCACCGCGAGCGTCGTCGCCCCGGCCGGCGCCACGAAGCGCTCGCGCCGCGCCGTCTCGCCGGGCGGCTCGGCGCCACGCTCGACGGTCACCGTCTCGGGCTCTTCGTCGAGATCGGCGGCGGGCTCGAAGGCGATCCGCCACTCGGCCTCGAGCCGCCCGGCCCACAGGCGCAGCGGCCCCAGATCCCAGCGCACGATCTCCCCGGGCTCGAGCTCGTAGTCGCCCCACCAGGGAGCGGTCCCCGTCCCGGGCTGCGCTTCGCGCTGAGACTCGGAGCTCACCGGTAGGTCCCCCGCTCAGGCCGCCTCGCCGCCGCCGCTCGGGAAGAAGCGGCGCAGGAAGTCGGCAAAGCCGCGGCAGGCGTCGGTGGCGGTGAAGATCCCCGCCAGCCGGCCCTCCTTGACCACCAGCGCCGCGTCGAGGTGGTGCTCGGCCATGTGCGCCAGAACGCGGTCGGCGGGCTCGGTGAGCGGCACCACGTAGGCCTCCAGCCTAGCCACGTCGCCGACCCGCGGCGCGGTCTCGCCCGGGGCGGGTTGGGCGGCCCGCTTCAGATCGCGATCGCTGAGCACCCCCACCAGGTGGCCGCCGTCCATCACCGGCAGGTGCCGGAAGCGGTGCTCGCGCATCAGCGTCTCGGCCTCGTCGAGGCTGGCCCCGACGCCGACGGAATAGGGAAACGGGGTCATCAGCGCCTTGATCGGCGGCATGTCTCGCATCGTCGGAGGGCGGCTGGCCGGGGTGCTCCGTGCGGTCTACCGCACGGACGCCAAAGCATCATAGCGTGGCGCCGGCGGGCGCCCCGGTGCCGCCGGCGGCCAGCCACGAGGGCAGCTCGAGCACGCTTTCGAGGCAGACCAGCGCCCCCGCCGCCAGCAGGGCCTCGCGGCCCTGCGAGCCGCTCGCCACGCCGGCCGCGGCCACCCCGGCGTTGCCCGCCATCTCCAGATCGTGGACCGAGTCGCCGATCATCAGCGCCGCCGCCGGCTCGACCTCGAGCTCGTCGAGGATGTCGATCAGCATCTGGGGGTGGGGCTTGCTGGGCGCCTCGTCGACCGTCCGCACGGCGGCAAAGAGCGACTCGACGCCGGTCGCCGCCAGGTCGCGGCTCAGGCCGCGCCGGCCCTTGGCGGTCGCCAGGCCCAGCAGATAGCCCTCGGCGCTGAGGCCCTCGAGGATCTCTCGTGCGCCGCCGAAGAGCGCCGCCCGCCGGTGGTAGATCTCGACCCACTGCCGCCCGTAGACCTCGACGATGCGGCGGAACAGGTCGTCTCCACAGCCCGGGACGAAGCGGTCGACGGTCTCGCGCAGCCCCAGGCCGAGAGCTCCGCGGATGCGCTTTTCGCCGGCCGGGGGCAGCCCCAGCTCGCGAAGCGTGGCCTCGGTGCAGGCGACGATGCTCTCGACCGAGTCGAAGAGGGTGCCGTCCCAGTCGAAGACCAGCAGCTCGAGGCGGCCATCGAGCGGTGCCCGCTCGGAGACCGGTCGGTCGGAAGCCGTCATGGCCCCAGTGTTCCGTGCGGTAAGTTCCTTGTCACATCGAGAGCGGCGAAGCGCCCGCTGGGCAAGGCGCGACGAGCGAGCATATCGAGGCTATATGCGACCGAGGAGCAACGCCGCCCAGCGGGATGCAGCGCCGCTCGAATGTAAAGGAACTTGCCGCACGGGACACTAGGGGGCAGACGGAGAACCGGCCACCGTCTTGGGGGCCCGCAACGGCTGGTGCCGCTGGACCAGGCGCTCCGTGATCACGGCGCCGGTCCTGCGCGAGAAGGTCAGCTCCAGGACCCAATGCCGGTCGAAGGCGTCCGGCTCCGGGCAGCACATGCGGAACTCGGCGCGGGCGTTCCAGTGCCCGGCCGGCCCCATGACCGAGGGGTCCGGGAGCGGGCTGCCCAGCAAGCGGCCGACCTTCCGCGCCGGCAGGCCGACGAGGGTGACACGCTCGAGGAGATCGCCGTCGAACGGGATCAGGAAGGGCCGCTCGGCGAGACCGACGCCGCCTCTCCCCAGGGGTCCGAGCCGCTCGCCGTAGAGCCGGCGGTCCGCGAGCTCTTGCCACTGCTCGCGGCTGAAGAGGTCGAAGGGCCGCCGCGGCCAGGCCCGCTCGCCCGCCGACCGTGGGCCGTGCGAGGCCCCCCGGGTCAGGCTGAAGATCCCCGTCCCCAGGCCGCCCCAGACGATCAGGCCGCCGGCGAGCAGCACCAGGGCCGCCGCCGGCCGCCGCGCGCGTAGCGCCCGCAGTACCCAGATCGCGCAGATCGCGACCAGCGCCGCGGTGCCCACCCAGAACGGGAGCCACAGGGCCCACCACAGATCGAGCGCCGCCGGGCCACGGCCCCCGGCCCAGCGCCGGGCCTCGCCCAGCAGGCTCCGTGCGGCGCCGTAGCTCAGCAGCGCCGTTCCCACCTGGAGGAACAGCGGCAGGGCGGTCCCGCTCCCGGAGCGCGCAGGTCGTCTCAAGTCGCGAAGCGTAGCAAGCGGTGGAAGATGCCGCGGCCGGATCGCGTCCAGACCGGGTGTGAAGTGGGAAGCGCTGCCGGCCGTTCGCCCCGCCCTGGCGGTGTTGGCGGGCCGAGCCCTGGCCGACCAGCTGGGCATGACGGCGATTCCCTGGGTGGTCGCCCTGGCCGCTTGCGGGCTCGCGCAGGGAGGAGGCTGGGGCCGCTTTCTGGCCTGGGCCTCCGTGGGTCTGCTGGCCGGCTGGGGCTCGCCGGGCGGCACCGGGCTGCCGGCGGGGATCGATCGCGAGCGACCGGTGACGCTGGTGGCGCGCCGGGTGGGGAGCTGGCAGGCCGACGGCGAGGCGCGCTGGGCCCCGTTCCGCGGCCGGCGCCTGCGCCAGGGGACCCGGGTGGCCGAGTGGCGCCAGCGGGCGATCGTCACCCTGGGTCCGGGGATCGCGGAGCCCGCGACTGCCGGGCTGCGGCTGCGTGGCTACATGCGTCGGGCACCGCCGGCGGCCAACGGCGGGGCGGCCGAGCCCGGTAGCTGGCGACTGTGGGTCAAGGCCGCCGCTTTCGTCGAGGCGGACCCCGGGGCGAGCCGTTGGCAGTCGAGGGTCGATTCCGCCGGCGATCGGTTCCGCGCTCGGTTCGAGGCGGCCTTTGCCGCGGCGCCGGCCGACAGCCGGGGTGCGGCGCTGGGGCGCGCCCTGGTGCTGGGCGACGGCTGGCGGTTGCCCGCCGAGTGGCGCAGCGGGCTGCGTCGCGCCGGGCTGTCGCATCTGCTGGCGCTGTCGGGACTCCACGTCGGGCTGCTCGCCGCGGCGGTCTATCTGCTGGCGGCGCCGCTCCCAGGGGGCCCGCGGCGGCTGCTGACCGTGGCGGCGGCCGGCGCCTACCTGGTGATCGCCGGCTCGCGGCCGTCGCTGGTCCGGGCCGCGGTGATGGCGCTGGGGCTGTGGGCGGCTCTGGGGCTGGGCCGGCCGCCACTGGCGGTCAACACCCTGGCCTGGCTGGCCGCCGCGATGGTGGTCGCGGACCCGGCACTGGCCGCCGAGCCCGGGTTCCAGCTGACGGTCGCGGCCACCGGCGGGATCCTGGTGCTGTCGCCGCTGCTGGTGCGGAGCTGGCCGGGGCTGCCGCACGGGGTGGCGCGGCCGCTGGCGGTCACCGTCGGGGCGCAGCTCGCGACCCTGCCGTGGGCGCTGCCTGCCTTCCACCTGCTGGCACCGCTGGCGCCGCTGTGGAACCTGCTGGCGGTGCCGTGGGCGGCCCTGGCGGTGACCGGCGCCCTGGGGTGGGGCGTGCTGGGTGCGGTGTGGCCCGGGGCTGCGGCGCTGGTGCTTCCGGTGCTCGACCTGCTGGCCCTTCCTTGCGAGGCGCTGTCGCGGCTGCCGTCCGGCCTGGCCGCGGTCTTGCCGAGCGCCCTGGGCACGCCCCAGAGCGCCGCCCTGGCGGTTTCCCTCGGCCGGGCGCTGACGGCGGCCGGCGGTGCACGGGTCCGCCTGCCGTGGCTGCTGGCGGCGGCGACCCTGCTGACCGGCGGGCGGTCGCCGCCGCCGGTCCCCGAGCTGGCGGTGCTCGACGTCGGCCAGGGCGAGTCGATCCTGGTCCGCGACGGCCGCGAGGCGGTGCTGGTGGACGGCGGCGGCTGGCGGCGCCCGGGGATCGCCGGCCGGGTGCTGGTGCCGGCGCTGGCGCGGCTGGGGGTGAGAAGACTGCGAGCGGTCGCGCTGACCCACCCGGACCTCGATCACTGCGCCGGTCTCGAGGAGCTCGCCGCCCTCCTGCGGGTGGCCGAGCTGTGGACCGCCCCCGGCTGGGGCGGCGAACCGTGCGCCGGCCGGCTGCTGGTCAGCCCCGGGCTCGCCATCCGTTATCTCTGGCAGGGGACGGTGCTTCGGGTGGGCCGTTGGCGGCTGCTGGTGCTCCATCCCCCGCCCGGCGACCGGCGGCCGGGCAACGACCGCTCGCTGGTGATGCTGGCGGAGGCCAACGGGCGCCGGGTGCTGCTCACCGGCGATCTGGAGGCAGCGGCCGAACGGCGGCTGGTGGCGGGGCACCGTGCCATGCTCGCCGGGGTCGACGTGCTCAAGGTCGCCCATCACGGGAGCCGTACCTCGACCACCGAGGCCTTGCTGGAGGCGACGGAGCCGCGGCTGGCGCTGATCTCGGCCGGGGTCCGCAACCGCTACCGCCATCCGGCCGAAACCGTGCTGGCGCGGCTGCAACGGAGGGCCGTGCGGGTCCTCCGCACCGACCGCCACGGGATGATCCGCATCGCCTTCGAGCCGGCGGGCGTCCGCCGGCTGAGCCTGCCGGGCAGCCCCCGCGATCCCGGCTGACGGGGCGGGGCAGAGGCCCGATGGGGGCCGGCCTGCGCCGTTACACTGCCCGGATGGGTCCGCCGCTGGTGATCATGGGGCCGACCGCGGTCGGCAAGAGCGCCCTGGCGCTGCGGCTGGCGCGGCACTACGGAGGCGAGATCGTCAACGCCGATGCGCTGCAGGTCTATCGCGGCTTCGACCTGGGGACCGCCAAACCGGGGCCGGCCGAGCGCGCGGCCGTTGCCCACCATCTGATCGACGTGCTGGAGCCCGGCGAGCGCTTCTCGGCCGGCGAGTTCGCGCGCCGCGCGCGGGCGGTCCTTGCCGCCATCGAGGAGCGCGGACGGCTGGCCGTGGTGGTGGGCGGCAGCGGCTTCTACCTGCGGGCGCTGCTCGACGGTCTGAGCCCGATCCCGCCGGTCGCGGGGGCGGTGCGCCGCCGGCTGGCCGAGCGGCTGGAGCGTGAGGGACTCGAGGCGCTGGCCCACGAGCTGGCGGAGCGCGACCCGGTGACCGCCGCGCGGCTGGCGCCGGGCGACCGCCAGCGGATCGAGCGGGCACTGGCGGTTGCCATCTCCACCGGCCGGCCGCTCTCCGAGTGGATTGCCCGCCGGCCCGCCGCCGAGAGGCCGCTGGCGGCGCGTCGCGTCGGATTGACCCTGCCGCGAGCCATCTTGTACGATCGCATCGCGGAGCGGGTGCAGTCCATGGTGGAGCGGGGGTGGGTGGACGAGGTCGCAGGCCTTCTAGAGCGGGGCGTCTCCCCCTCCCAGCCAGCTTTCCAAGCGATCGGTTATCGCCAGTTGGCGAGACACTTGCACGGCGAGCTGTCGCTCGACGAGGCGCTCCGGCAGATCGAGCAGGCGACCCGCCGCTATGCCAAGAGACAGCTCACCTGGTACCGGCGGCAGGCCGCGGTCACCTGGTTCGCGGCCGCCGATCTCGAGCGCTGCTGCGGACGGATTGTCGCTTTCCTGGACGGCGCAGAGGAGGCAACAGATGGCCAAGCCTAATATCAACATACAGGACGGCTTTCTTTTCCAGAGCCTCAAGTCGGAGCGCCGTCTCACCATCTTGCTGGTGACCGGCCAGCATGTCGAGGGCACCCTGCGGCGCTTCGATCGCTTCGCCCTGGTGCTCGAGGTCGAGGGTCGGGAGATCCTGATCTACAAGCATGGCATCGTCTCGATCGACGTGGCGGCGCCTGCTGGCTAGCAGCCCGTGGTGGAAGTCCGCCCGCCCGTCTGGCGGCGGGGCGAAGCCGTCTGCGGCGTTGCCGCTCCTCGACAATGGCTCGGCATTGCCTGCGTCGCGGCGCCTGGCATCCGGCCCCGCCGCGCTCGCCAGCCGACCCGACC
>JBFGCA010000047.1:0-32572 GCA_041567315.1 Thermoanaerobaculia bacterium
CAGGGCCGACGGGGTCCCGGCAGCGTAACGTGTTGGCCAGGGAGGGGAAGTGGAGCGAAGGGACCCCCTCGGCCCCCAGGCGGCCGCGGGCGGGGCTACACCGGCCATCGCACCGTAGAATCGAGTCGTGCCCATCTATGAGTTCTACTGCGCCGACTGCCACACCCTCTTCAACTTCCTCTCCCAGCGCGTCGACACCCAGACCCGCCCCCCCTGCCCGTGCTGCGACCGCCCTCGCCTCGAACGCCGGCCGGCGCGCTTCGCCACCCTCCGGCACGCCGGGCAGGACGAATCCGACCCCTTCGCCGGGCTCGACGAGGAGCGGCTCGGCGGGGTCATGGAGTCGCTGGCCGACGAGTTCGGCGACCTCGGAGACGAGCAGGACCCGGCGCGGCTGGCGGCGGTCTTCCGGCGCTTCGGCGAAGCGGCAGGGCTCGAGATGGGACCGCGGCTCGAGGAGCTGATGCGCCGCCTGGAGGCCGGCGAGGACCCCGACAGCCTCGAGCAGGAGATGGAGGACGATCTCGACGACGACGCGGCGCTGGCCGAGTTCTTCCGGCTCAAGAAGCGCGGCGGGCGCGCCGCACCGCCACGGGTCGACGAGACGCTCTACTTTCTCTAGCTGGAAATCTGCTCGGGCGGCCGCTCGGCGGCCAGCCGCTGGCGGGCCGCCCGCTGGACCATGCCGAGCATCCCGGTGAGCCCCATCGACTTGCCCATCGACAGCTCGCGGCCGAAGATCTCGTAGGGCAGGTCGCCGGGCACGGCGAGCACCTCCTCGGGCGACGCGCCCGAGAGGGTGTCCTCGAGGATCACCGCCATCGCCTTGGCCGAGATGCCCTGCGGGTTCTCGACCGCGAAGTGGAACCGCTGCCCGCCCTCGGGCCCCTCGAGGACCCAGAAATAGGCCTCCGACTCGCAGTTGGGGACCAGGCGATCGGCCGGATAGGGGCGGGTGGCGATCTCCGGCGGCACCCCGCGGAATCGCTCGGCCATGTCGATCAGCAGCTCGATCCGCTGGCTGCGGTCCTCGGTGAGCCGCAGCAGGTCGAGCAGGCTCTGCAGCTTCTGAGGCACCTCGGCCATGGCTCTACCCTAACAGCCCCGGGGCGCGCAGCCCTGGCTGCACGGGGGCCGTCGCCCGGCCCCCGCGGGCAAGACCGGGGGCCGGAGCACGGCCGGTTTCGCTTCTAGCGGCGCTCGCCTGGACGCTCGCCCTAGCGCTCGACGGGCACGCCCACCAGGTTGCCCCACTCGGTCCAGCTACCGTCGTAGTTGCGGACCTTCGGGAAGCCGAGCAGCCGGGTCAGCACGAACCAGGTGTGGCTGCTGCGCTCGCCGATCCGGCAGTAGGCGATGACGTCGTCGCCGGTCGTGAGGCCCTGCTCCTGCTGGTAGATCGTCTGTAGCGCCGCGGCGTCCTTGAAGGTGCCGTCCTCGGCCACCGCCCGGGCCCACGGGACGTTCCTGGCGCCGGGGATGTGGCCACCGCGCAGTGCTCCCTCGTTGGGGTAGTCGGGCATGTGGAGCCGCTCGCCCGAGTACTCCTCGGGGCTGCGCACGTCGACCAGCGGCCGGCCGGTCTCGACGTGGTGCTGGACGTGGTCACGGAAGGCCCGGATGCGGCTGTCGTCGCGCTCCGGCACCGGGTAGCGGGTGGTCGTGTACTCGGGCACCTCGCGGGTCAGCGGCCGGCCCTCCTGCTGCCACTTGAGCCGGCCGCCGTCCATCAGCTTGGCGCGCGTGTGTCCGAAGAGCTGGAACACCCAGTAGGCGTAGGCGGCCCACCAGTTGTTCTTGTCGCCGTAGAAGACCACCGTGGTCTCGGGGGTGATCCCCGAGCGGCCCAGCAGGGCCGCGAACTTCTCGCCGCCCACGTAGTCGCGCCGCAGCGGGTCGTTGAGGTCGCGCGTCCAGTCGATCTCCACCGCCCCGGGCACGTGCCCCGACGGATAGACCAGCGGGTCCTCGTTGGACTCGGCAATGCGCACGGAGGGGTCGTCGAGGTGCTCCGCCACCCACTCGGTGGAGACCAGCACCTCGGGGTGGGCGTAGCCCCGTTCCTCGATCGGCTTCGTCATCTCGGCATTTTCCTCCCGATCTCGCGATCGATATTGTGAGTGGTTCTATTACAAACAGCCGGCAGGGTAATACGCTGTGCCGATCCCCGTCAACTCGCTCCGCCGGCCACACATGGTGGCACGGCCCGCCGCACCGGCGGCGACTGCCGCCGGCGGCCCGGACTGCTACGCTGACCGCGATGGAACGGCTCGTCGAGCTCCTAGCTGGCGGTCTCGCCGCGGCGGCGGAAGGCTACGTGATGGTGGTCACCGGCGCCGGCGTCAGCCACGGCAGCGGGCTGCCGACCTTCCGCGGCAGCGATCCGGGGGCGATCTGGAAGCAGAGCGACCTGCGGCTGGCCACCCGGGACACCTTCCTCCGCGACCCCGTCAGCCAGTGGCGCTGGTACCTGGAGCGCTTCCGCAGGCTCGACGGCGCCCGGCCCAACGCCGCCCATCGATCGCTGGTCCGTCTCGAGGAGCGCCAGGCGGCGGCCGGCGGCCGCTTCCTGCTGGTCACCCAGAACATCGACACCCTGCACGAGCAGGCCGGGTCGCGGCGGCTGATCAAGGTACACGGCAGCTCGGACCGCCTGCGCTGCTCGCGTCCCGGCTGCCGGCTGGCGGCGCCCGCCGGCTCGCTGGCCCGCAAGGAGGTGGAACTGGCGCCCTTCCTGGCCCGGCCGGCCCGGGACAGCCTGCCGCGCTGCCCGGAGTGCGACGCCCTGCTCCGCGCCCACGTGCTGTTCTTCGACGAGCTCTACACCGAGCATCGCGATTACCGGTTCGACGAGGTCGAAGAGGCCGCTCAGGAGGCCGACCTGCTGATCTTCGCCGGCACCTCGTTCGCGGTCGGGGTCACCGACCTGGTGCTCAGTAGCGCGGTGCGGCGCGGTGTCCCGGTCTACTCGGTGGATCCGGCCGCCGGCCGCGCCCCGGCCTGGGCACCGGTCGACGAGCTCCAGGCGCCGGCCGAGGAGCTGCTGCCGGCGGCCCTCGACGCCCTCGACGGGGTCTAGTGGACCACTAGTGGCCTGTAAAACCCAAATCGATAGTGCCTGAGCGGCCCTCCCAGCCGATCTCGGCGTTGCGCCTCCTCGCCATAGTCCCCGCTATGACTGCGTCGGCGCGCCTGGAGCTCGGCCGCGATGGCTCGCCCATCCACTACCGATTCGAGTGTTACAGACCACTAGCCAGCCCCGACTCCGGCCCACCAGGCGCGGAGCCGCACCTCGAGGTCGTCGCGCGCCGCCCGGAAGGCGGCCAGACGCTCCTCCTCCGAGCCCTCCTGCGCCGCCGGGTCGGGGACGCTCCAGTGGGTGCGCCGAGCCGGCCCCGGAAAGCTCGGGCAGGTGGCCGCCGCCTGGTCGCAGACGGTCAGCACGTGGTCGAAGCTGCGGTCCAGGAGCTCGTCGAGGTGCTTCGAGCGCTGGGCCGAGAGGTCGATGCCGCGCTCGGCCATGGCGCGGATCGCGAGGGGGTGGACCCGCGAGGGCCGGCTGCCGGCGCTCGCCACCTCCGCAGCGTCGCCGGCCAGGACGCGGAGTAGCCCCTCGGCCATCTGCGAGCGCGCCGAGTTGCCCGTGCAGAGGACGAGGACCCGGGTGGCCATCGACCCCGATGCTAGCAGCCCGTGGTGGAAGTCGGTCGGGTCGGCTGGCGAGCGCGGCGGGGCCGGATGCCAGGCGACGCGACGCAGGCAATGCCGGGCCATTGTCGAGGAGCGGCAACGCCGCAGACGGCTCCGCCCCGCCGCCAGACGGGCGGGCAGACCTTCACCACGGGCTGCTAACGAAAGCCTCGTGACCCGCCGGTAGAATGCGGAGTCCGTCGGCGCCCCCTGACGCCACCAGGACCCTCCCAGCCACCATGTCGGACCGCGCTCCTTCCCACCCGGCGACGCCCGCTCACCCGCCCGCCCCCGACCGGCCGTCACCGGCACCGCAGCCGCTCGCGCCCCACCAGCCGGCTCCCGGCGTCGCCACCCAGCTGCTCGAGCACCTGGGACGCTATCGCCAGCCCCCCGCGGAGCGGCGGATCTTCGTCAACCGCAGCCTCAGGATGGACAGCATCCGCTACGTCGGGTTCGATCTCGACTGGACGCTGGCCGACTACGACCGGCTGCCGCTCGAACAGATCACCTTCGAGCTGGCGATGAAGCGCCTGATCGATCATCACGGCTACCCGCCGGCGGTCCGCCGGGTCGAGTTCCGGCCCGACTTCCCGTGCCGCGGGCTGCTGATCGACAAGGAGGCGGGGACCGTCCTCCGGATGAGCCGCCACCGTTTCGTCAACCGCGCCTACCTGGGGCGCGAGCGGCTGGGCCGCGACGAGCTCAAGCGGCTCTACCGTCACGAGCCGGTCGAGCCGGCGAGCGCCCGCTTCTACCACCTGGACAGCCTCTTCGAGCTGCCCGAGGCCAACCTGTTCGCCGAACTCGTCCACCTGGCCGCCCGCGGCGGTCTCGGGGACGCCGCTCCCTCCTACCGCCGGCTGTTCGAGGACGTGCGCACCGCCATCGACTGGGTGCACGCCGCCGGCGAGCTCAAGGCACGGGTGCTGGCCGACACCGGCCGCTTCCTGCGCCGCGACCCCGAGCTGGCCCTGGCCCTCGAGCGGCTGGCCCTGCCCGGCCGGCGCCGCGTCCTGCTCACCAACTCGGGCTGGTCCTACACCGACGGGCTGTGCCGCTTTCTGTTCGACGGCGCGCTGCCTGGCCTCGACTCCTGGCGCCAGCTCTTCGACCTGGTGGTGGTCGAGGCCGGCAAGCCCGGCTTCTTCCGCCAGCGCCGGCCGTTCGAGACGCTCGACGACGGCGGCACCGCCGGCGAGCGGACGCCGGTCCCCGCCTGGGGCGGGGTCTACCGGGGCGGCTGCCTCGACGGCCTGATGGAGCTGATCGGCGAGCCCGGCGAACACGTGCTCTACGTCGGCGACCACATCTACGGCGACGTCGTCTCCTCGAAACAGGAGTCGACCTGGCGCACGGCGCTCGTCGTCCGCGAGCTGGAGGACGAGATCCGCCACCGCGCGGCCCGCGCCGGCGCCATCCGCCGGCTCAGCGCCCTGCAGCGCCAGCTCGGCGAGATGGGCCATCGCATGGACCACCTGCGCGACGTCGCCACCCTGGCCGAAGGCCTGGACGGCAAGGCGAAGGCCGCGCGTCTGGCGCGCGCCCGCGACGCCTTCGGCGGCGCCCGCGGCGCCCACCACCGGCTGTTGCGCCGCGAGGCGCGCTGGGAGGAGCGGGTCGCCGAGCGCTTCAGCCCCTACTGGGGCTCACTGTTCAAGCAGGGCACCGCCAAGACCCGCTTCGCCAGCCAGCTCGAGACCTACGCCTGCCTTTACACCTCGCGGGCCAGCAACTTCGTCTTCTACGGCTCCGAGCGCTACTTCCGGGTCTGGCAGGACCCGATGATGCACGAGCTCGAAGAGTAGGCCGGCCGGGCCGCGTGGTAAGTTGCGCCGCATGCCCGACCTCGGCGGCAAGACCGTTTTCATCACCGGCGCCAGCCGCGGGATCGGCAAGGCGATCGCGCTCAAGGTGGCGGCCGACGGCGCCAATGTGGTGATCGTCGCCAAGACCGGCGAGCCCCACCCCAAGCTGCCCGGCACCATCCACACCGCCGCCCGCGAGGTAGAGGAAGCGGGCGGCCGGGCGCTCGCGGTGCAGACCGACATCCGCTTCGAGGAACAGGTCGAGGCGGCGGTGGCCCGGGCCGTCGAGACCTTTGGCGGCATCGACGTGCTGGTCAACAACGCCAGCGCCATCCAGCTGAACGGCACCCTGGAGCTGCCCCTCAAACGCTTCGACCTCATGTGGTCGGTCAACGCCCGCGGCACCTTCCTGTGCAGCCAGAAGTGTCTGCCCCACCTCAAACAGGCCGCGAATCCGCACATCCTGACGCTCTCGCCGCCGCTCAACCTGAACCCCTACTGGTTCAAGAACCACTGCGGCTACACGATGTCCAAGTACGGGATGAGCATGTGCGTCCTGGGGATGGCCGAGGAGTTCCGCGAGGCCGGCGTCGCGGTCAACGCGCTGTGGCCGCAGACCGCGATCGACACCGCCGCGCTGCAGCTGCTCAAGGAGTGGATCGCGCGAGAGAACACCCGCAAGCCGGAGATCGTCGCCGACGCCGCCTACGAGATCCTCACCCGCGACAGCAGCCAGTGCACCGGCAACTTCTTCCTCGACGAAGAGGTCCTGCGCGAGGCCGGGGTGGCCGATTTCGACAACTACGCCGTCAAGCCCGGCGCGACGCAGCTGCCGGACATCTTCCTGGACTGACGGCCGCGGTCGTCGGCGGGCGTGTCGGCGCTCTCGATTTCCAGGTAGAGCGCCGGCTGGAAGCACTCCAAGTAGGGGGTGGGAGCCCTCGTCTCGCGGCTTGTCTCGCTGGCACGGCGGCTTGTCCGTCAAGGGCGGGGCCGTATCCGGCCCCGGTTGTCGTCCGCCCATGGCCGGGCATGGACGGCCTCCGCCAAACGGCCGGCACCCACCCGAAGAAGAAAAAGGGCCGGGGTCCGCAGACCCCGGCTGCGAATCGAGCCACCGAGCCACTCGGGCTACGGTTTACAGGTCTTGCCTCCAGGACCGCCCTTGCACTTGAGGCCCGGGCAGCACTCGGAGCTGCTGTTGCAGGAGCCGCCCTCAGGCGTGCACGCCTGGCAACCCGGATCGGCCGCGTCGGTAAGGCCGTCACAGTCGTTGTCGAGAAAGTCATTGCACAGCCCGCCCGCCTCGGTGACGCCTGGGTTGATGTTGGGATTGTTGTCGTTGCAATCGGTCTGCGGGCCGGCAGGGCAGCTGGCGCTGCCGGGATTGCCGTACCCGTCACCGTCGCTGTCGTTGCACGGTTGCGCCTGGCCGGCGAACTCGCACACGTAGGTCCCCCAGCCGGCCGACTTGGTGTTCAACTGGCCGTATTCGTTGGTGTGCCAGAACCTGTCCGATACGGGATCGACGCTCGTCGCACTGTAGTCCCCGGAGCGTGCCGTACCAGTCTGCTCGGTCACGCCGGCGCGGCAGACTTCCTCGCTGCCATCAAACGCGCTGCTGCCGCTCGCAGCGGCACTCTGTGTGATGACCCGGGTACCCAGCTGCTCGCTCGTGCTGGAGACCAGAAAGCCGAGGCCGATGTCGCCGGCGGCATTCATGGCGATCGACGGCATCCACCGGTGGAGGCCGTCGCTCGGGGCGTATGTCCCCTCCTGATGCTTGGACCACCGGCCGTTGTTGGGGTTCTGGCGCATCTCGTACCAGCGGATGCCTGCGGTGCCGGCGCCGTCGGCGTCCACGGTGTGGGTGGCCAGCATCGACTTGTGGGTACCGAAGTCACGGATCTGGAGGCGGTGCATCAGCCGGTCGGAGATGGCTTCCAGGGCCGGCCCGCCGTTGGGCTGCGGGATGCAGGCCTCGCGGCTGGCGGCGCACAGATCGGCGTCGAAGTTGGCGATCCGCACGTCGGCGATGCGGCTCCGCGTGGCGGCGCCCGGGTTGTTCCAGTCGACGTCGATCTGCCAGATGTCGAAACGCCTTACCCGCGACATGGCGGTGGCGAAGAGAGCCGGCGTGAGGCTGGCCGTGCCCGCCGGATCGTCGAGGTCGGCCGGCAGAAAACCGAACTGGCCCGAGCCGAGGTTGAAACCGACCAGGGTCCCCGTACCGCCGGCGTACATGGCGTCCTTGTCCATCGCGCCGATGAAGGTGCCGCTGAAGAAGAACAGCGGCGGCGAGAAGAGGTTGGCGATCATGGTGATCGAGTCGCTGACGATCCCGTGCTTCGGGTAGTCAGGAAGGCCCAGGCTGTTGAAGCTGAACTCGTAGCGGTTGTAGGCCCCCGTGGGATCGTCAGTCTGCGAGACCGCCACGCACTGGGCGAAGACCGTGAAGGCGTCGTCGAAGGCGAACTGGCTCACTAGCCAGCGACCGTTGGTCTCGTCGTAGAGCGCCACCGGGTCGCCCTGGTTCCACGCTTCGCACAGACCGCCCGCACCCGACCAGAAGGCGTTGCTGGCGAACGGGCCGCCCCCGCTAACGATATTGCCGTTCCCGTCGAAGATCGTCGTGATCAGATTGATCATCTGCAGGAATCTGGGGCTCCCGTTGTGGTAGCCAAACGCCCCGTCGGTATCGGGTGGCGCCACCCGGAAGCCCAAGGTGAACAGATTGTCCTCGTTGCCCGAGCCCTCGAAGGAGCTGAGGATGCTCGTCATCTCGGTGGCCGGGTAGAACTCCTGTCGCACCGGGTCGGGCCCGGGGCGCATGTCGGAGCGGGGCTCCGGCGCGCCGCGGAAGTTGGGGACTTCGTGGACGCCGGGGCGGAAGGGGGGCCGCACGGCCATCGACTCGGCGGCGGCGTCGCGCAGCGAGGCCAGCGGCCGGTTGTCGGAGCGGATCACGATCCGCTCCGACGCCTGCGCCTCGAGGTGGGTCGCGGCGGCGAGGAAACCCACCGCCATGGCACAACAGACCACGGCGACGAGTCTCCTCCGATCGAACGATCTGGGGTGGTTACGCATACTTCCTCCGGTTCCTCCTGCTCGCCAGGTTGTTGGGTGGTGGAACCCGGTCGCGGGTCCCGGTACCGCCAAGCTGCGTTTCTCCGCTGACTACTGACTTCACCCGGGCTCGGCCTCCGCCCGCGGAAGCGCGTCACCCGCAGCTTCCGTCGCCCGGCCGAGCGGCGCCCCGGGCAGTCCCGCGCGCAGGCGCAGGGCGCCCTCGAACGAGACCCGGGTGGGAGGTCGCAACACTCGCTGGACTCGGGGGACTGACCGAACTCAGAAACCGCGGCAGAATCGCTTCACTTAGCTTTCGCGGCAGGGTATGGCACACGGCCGGCGCCATGTCAATTACTTTTTTGGACGGTAGAGGTCACCCGCCGCCGGTGCTGAACCGCTGGCCCGGCGCTGGACGCCGCCCGGCGGCGCCTGCTAGCCTCGCCGCGCGAGGCGCAACTGCAACTGCTCAAGAGGGATACGACCCCTTGAAAACAATATTAAGCCTGCTGGGATTGACTTTCCTGATCCTCGCCTGCGCCGGCCGCGCCGATGAGCGCGGCTCGCCCGCGCGGCCTCGCGGAACCGCGGCCAGCGGGACCGGCGGCGGCAGCCAGCCGGCGTCCGCGGCCACTGCAGCGGCCCTGCGGAGCGCCCTGGACCGCGCGATCGCCGAGCCCGGAAGCTGGTCGGATCTTCATCTCCAGATCGAATGCCAGGGCGAGCGCGGGGTCAGCTCGGTCGAGGCGTTCGGCAACGGGGTCGCGGTGTGGGAGGGGCGCCGCCAGTTCGCGTTGACCCCGGTCGAGCTGGCCGGGCTGGTCGAGGTCCTCCGCGAGGCCGACTTCGCGGGCATGAAGGAGACGTACGGCGGGCGCGGCCCGGACCTCGACCGGCCGCCCGTCCAGCCCTCGGATCCGACCGCCGCCGTGGTCATGATCTGCCGCGTCGGGCTCGTGCTGGACGGTCTCTCCAAGGAGGTCGTGCAGCTCGCCAAGGGCGAGCAGTCGGCGCGCTTCCTGGAGATGGCCGACCGGCTGGTCGAGCTGTGCCTGGGGCCGGCCCGCGCCGGGGTGGGCGCCACCGACCTGGGGGATGGGCTGGAGAAGCTGTCGACGGGTGTCCTCGCGCCCGAGGTGTTCGGCCTGCTGGTCCACCGGCGACCCGACGAGGCCAGTGCCGCCGCCGGCAACCGGGGCTTTCTGCTCCGCCTCACCGGCCAGCGGTTGACCAGCCAGGAGTTCGATCCCGCCGGCGGCTACGCTCCCGAGCTGGGCCTCGAGCTCACGCCCGCCGAAATCGCCGACCTGGCCCGCCGCCTGGCGGCGGCCGATCCGGCCTCGCTGCCGGTCAACCTCTGGGCCCGCGACTACACCGATCTGGCGATCCGCGTCCTCGACCACCGCAAGTCGGTCCAGGCCCGCCAGTTCGCGCGCATGACCCGCGACACCCACGGAGAGCGCCAGCAGCGGTTCGAGACCCTCTACGCCCGGCTCTACGACCTCCACCTGCGGGTGCTCGACGAGGGCCGGAGCCTGCCCCCCGCCGGCGGCTGAGCCGCGGCCGGAGCCGCACCCATCCCGCACGCCCGCTGGCGGCGGCCGGGCGAACCGGAGTGAAACCAGCAGCGTGCTGGAGTCACTGAGTTGGTAAGGAGGTAGAGGTCATGTCCGACGTCTCCATCTGCTATTCGTGCGGATCCCGATCATCTTCCGGTTCAAACCCCCGCAGCTCTTCCACATCCCGTCGGGCTGGCACTGCTGGTCGCAGCGCCAGGGCGGCACGCCCCGCCACACCCGGATCCCGACGACGACGCCCCTCAAGCAGCGCAAGCAGCTCCGCGAGAAGGGTGAGGCGCTTTACGCCGACTACAACCGCGACGGCGACCCGGCGCGGGTCCTCCGGTTCGTCACCGCTCAGCTGCGGGAGGACCGGGGCGACGTGGTCCGCGAGCTGCTCGGCTACCTGTCGGAGGACGACACCGATCGCCGTGACGCGCTGGTCAGCCGCATCGTCGCCACCCCGAGCTGGCAGAGCCTCGTCGACCGGCTCGAAAAAGCCGCCTGAGCGGTCCCGTCCACCGGCCCCAAGTGAGAACACCGGGACCGGTGGTCCGCGGTGGGGCTCGATCCCGGGCGGACTGCCTGTCCCGGCTGCTGGCATAAGATCGCGGGCGAGAGCGGTTCAGTGGGAGCGAAAGACGGGTCGGCGGGACGACTGCACGCGGGCGGCCTCTCGACGCTCGAGCGACTGGCGTGGTCGAACGCGGCGTGCTTTCTGCCGGTGGTGGCGGCGGTGGCGGTGCTGGCCCCGGCCACCTACCTCAACCGGGTCATCGACGTCGGCTCCGGGCGCCTGGCGCTGCCGAGGGACGTGGTGATCGACCTCGAGGCCCGCGACCTGGCGGTGGTCGCCCGCGACCTCCTGGCGCGGGTCAACTGGTCGATCGGCGCCATGGTGGTCCTCGCAACCTGCGTCGCCGTGGTCGGCTTCGCCGGGTTCGTCGTGGTGCGCGCGCTGCGCGGTTGGGCAGGCCGCCAGTACCTCGGCGCGGCGCTCGGCCTGCTGACGGTGGCCGGGCTGCTGGCCGGGGCGGTGGCCGCCGGCGGCGAGGAATGGCTGCTCACCGAGCCCCGGGTGACGGCTCAGTTGCTCGACGCCACGCTCGAGGCAGTGGGTCTGCGCCAGGTGGTCGACGTCCAGCTCCGCCTGCGCTCGTTGATGTACCTCGGCGTCGCCGCGCTGCTCGCCGGCTTCAGCGCGCTGCTGGCGGTGCCGCATCGATCGAGCGATCGCGACCCGGGGGCCGAACCGGCCGAGCTGGCCACCCGCAATCGCTGGCTGCGGTGGCTGCTCTACGCCGGGGCGGCGATGCTGGTGACCACCGTGCTAGAGATCCACCTCTACTACGGCTGGACCGGCGCCTTCCTCGCCGACGCCGACGGCCAGCTCGTCCACAAGATCTCGCGCGGCATCGCGCTGACCCTGGGCAACCTCTTCAGCCTGCTGTTGATCAGCCTCTACCTGTCGGCGGCCGCCGTCCAGCGCTGCCGAGCCCTCAGCCTGGTGCGGCGGGAGGAGCCCGAGGCTTCGCCGGCCCAGCACGGCCAGATGCTCGCCGAAAAGGGCCTCGGCCTGTCGCCCCTCGGCGAGCTGACCCGACTGGCGGTCACCGTCAGCCCGCTGCTGGCAGGTGGCTCGCTCACCACCCTGCTCGACCTGCTGGTGCGCTGAAACACGGCGGTGGCGCCAGGGGTCGCGGGCGGTAGCTATACTCGACTCTCGAACCGCGCGAGGTGAGACCGACGGTGAGCGGAAACATGGATCGGGAGCACGCCTGGGGGCTGGTCACCGAGCACATCCAGACCGAGGGGCTGCGGCGGCACGTGCTGGCGGTGGAGGCCGCGATGCGCGCCTACGCCGCGAAGCTGGACGAGGACCCCGAGCTCTGGGGGCTGGCCGGGCTGCTCCACGACTTCGACTGGGATATCCATCCGACCCTCGACGACCACCCGGCCAAAGGGGCGCCGATCCTGCGCCAGGCCGGCTGTCCCGAGACGGTGGTGCAGGCGATCCTGTCGCACAACACCGCCGGCACCGGGGTCGAGCGCTCGCGGCCGATCGACTACGCGCTGCTGGCCTGCGACGAAGTCACCGGGCTGATCATCGCAGCCACCCTGGTGCGGCCCAGCAAGGATGTCCGCGACGTCAAGCTCAAGTCGCTGCGCAAGCGCTGGAAGGAAAAGGCCTTCGCCCGCGGCGTCGACCGCGAAGAGGTCGAGGCGGCGACCGCCGACTTCAGTACCCACTGCTTCGCCGGCGGCCTCGACCTCTGGGAGCACGTCGCCAACGTGCTGGCGGCGATGCAGGGGGCGGCCGGCGACCTGGGTCTCGACGGCCGCCTGGCCTGAGCGGCCGGGCCAGCAGCCCGTGGTGAAAGTCCGCCCGCCCGTCTGGCGGCGGGGCGAGGCCGTCTGCGGCGTTGCCGCTCCTCGACAATGGCTCGGCATTGCCTGCGTCGCGGCGCCTGGCATCCGGCCCCGCCGCGCTCGCCAGCCGACCCGACCGACTTCCACCACGGGCTGCTACCCGAGCGCTTCGAGCGCGGTGGCCGCCGCGCGCACCCCGGCGACGATCTCCTCGGGCGGCACGGCGAAGGAGATCCGCAGGTAGCCCTCCTGCATGAAGGCGCTGCCGGGGGCGGTGACGACGCCGGCGGCGCGGATCAGGTACTCGGCCAGCCCGACCGAGCCGTCGAGGGTCTCGCCGTCGGGGGTCTTCCTGCCGAAGCAGCGGCGGACGTCCCAGAAGGAGTAGAAGGCGCCGGGGGTCGGCCAGACCTCGACCAGCGGCAGACGCCGGCACTCCTCGGCCAGCAGGTCGCGGTTCTCCTCGAGGTGCTGGCGCAGCTCCTGGTCGTAGGGCCGGCGGATGGCGGCCAGGGCGGCGTGCTGGCCGGGGGTCGCGGGGCCCGAGGTGTAGTGGCTCTGCAGGTTGACCATGCCGCGGGCGACGTCGTCGGGGGCCACCGTCCAGCCGATGCGCAGCCCGCCGGTGCGCCGGAAGTTCTTGGACATGCCGTCGACGTGGATCAGCCACGGCCGCGTCTCCTCGTCGACCCGCGGCTCGGGATAGCCGCGGCCATCGAACAGCAGCCGCCAGTAGAGGCGGTCGAGGACGAAGTAGATGCGGTGCCGCACGCAGGTCGCCAGCAGCGCCTCCACCTCGTCGGCGTCGTAGAGCTGCCCGGTGGGGTTGCAGGGGTTGTTGAGCAGGAACAGCCGGGCGTCGGGCCGCATCCTCAGGTTGCGCTCGAGGTCGTCGGCGGTCACCTTCAGCCGGTGACCATCGCCGGCCGCCGGCAGCACCATCACCGGGAAGGCCGAGGCGGCGACCGCCAGCGGCTGGTAGCTGACCCACGGGGCGGCGTCGAGCAGGATGCAGTCGGCGGGGTTGCAGATCGCCAGGAAGACGTTGAACAGGCTCTGCTTGGCGCCGGTGGTGATGACCACGTTGTCCACCCCGTAGTCGCCGGCCAGGCCGAGCCAGTCCAGGACCGCATGGCGCAGCTCCGCGAGACCGGCGGGGTCGCCGTACATGGTGTGGCCTTCGCGGTAGGCGGTCTCCGCCGCCTCGCGGATGTACGGCGCCAGCGGACCCTTGGTCTCGCCCAGACCGAAGTCGTAGACCGGCAGCCCGCGCGCGCGGCGCGCCTCGACCAGCCGCTTGAGCTCGAGGGTCAGCGAGGGGCGGAACTTGTGGACCTTGGAGGCCAGCCGCTGGCCCTGCTCCATCAGCCCGCCCCGGCGTGGGCGGCAGCCGTCAGCCGCTCGACCCCGGCGGCGCTGAGGAACAGCAGGTCACCGCCCTCGCTCTGCTTGAGCAGGCCCTTCTCCACCAGACCGGCGATCCCCTGGTCGAGGTCCAGCTCGGGCGTGCGGTCCTGGAAGTACCGGATCGACCGCCTGCGCATCAGGTAGCCGGCGCGGGGGCCTCCCGCGATCCGGCACTTCTCGGCGAACCTGTCCAGGACCGCCCGCTCTGCCGCCGTCAGCTCCATGGGAATCTCCTTGCCCCCATTCTACGCCGCCCCGAGATGTGCTATTCTCTAGCACCCGACAGATCGCTCGCCGAGCCCCAGCCCGCCTCTGCGGCGGCCCGCCCAGGCCCGCCTCGGCTCCGCATCCTTCCCGTCAGACAGCGCCAAGATGAGCGAGACCGACCCTCAGGAAGCCCCCTCCCGGCAGAGCGAGCCGCAGCCTGCCCCCGACCCGCCCGACCGCGCGGCGCCGCCGGAGGCCTCGGCGGTCTCCGCCGAGGCGACGGCGGAGCCGACCTTGGCGGAAGCCTCCGCGGCAGGCCGGGAACCGGCCGCTGAGCCGACGCCCGAGACTGCGTCCGAGATGGCGTCCGAAACGGCGCCCGAGACGGGGCCCGAGACGCCCCCGGAGCCCGCCGCGACCGATCGGAAGAAGACCCCGGCCCCGGGCGCGGAGGCGACGGACGGCATCGAGGCGGCCACCGAGACCCGGGAGACCGCCGCCGCAGAGACAGCTGGCGGCGGAGCGGAACGCGGCGCTGCAGAACCGGCCGCCAAGACCGCGGCGCCCGAGCTGCCCCAGATCCGCGACCTGCGGCGCGCCCAGGAGGAGAACGCACCCGTCCAGGGCAAGGTCATCGGCTGGAACAACGGCGGCTTCCACGTCGTGGTCGAGGGCGTGACCGCCTTCTGTCCGCGCTCCGAGATCGAGACCGGACGGCCGCGGGCGCCGGGCGACTACCTCGACCGCGAGCTCGAGTTCCGCATCCTCCGGATCGAGAAGGAGGGCCGCCGGGTGGTGCTGTCCCGCGCCGCCGCCCTCAAGGCCGAGCGGGCGCAGCGGCGCGCCGAGCTGCGCGAGCGCATCGCCCCCGGGACGGTGCTCGAGGGCTCGGTGGCCAACCTCACCGACTTCGGCGCCTTCGTCGACCTCGGCGGGGTGCAGGGCCTGGTCCACGTCTCCGAGATCAGCCGCCAGCGGGTGGAGCGGCCACAGGACGCCCTCAAGCCGGGCCAGAAGGTCCAGGTCAAGGTCCTCAAGGTCGAGAAGGGCGGCAAACGGATCTCGCTGTCGATGAAGGCGCTCGAGCCGGACCCCTGGCAGGGGGTGGCGAAACGGTTCGCGCCCGGCTCGATCGTCCGCGGCAGGGTCGAGAAGGCGAGCCGGGTGGGCGCCTTCATCGAGCTCGAGCCGGGGCTCACCGGTCTGCTGCCGGCCTCGCTGATGTCCCTCCCGCAGGACTCCTCGCCCGAGCGCGCTTACCGTCCCGGGCGCGAGATCTCGGTCCAGGTGATGTCGGTCGACCCCCGCCGGCGGCGCATCTCGCTGGCCCCCGAGGGCTCGACCGTCGAGGGCAGCCGGCTCGACTACAAGGCCTACCAGAGCACCCAGGGCGACGGCGGCAAGCAGGGCTTCAACGCGCTGGCCGACGCCTTCCGCAAGCTCGGCAAGGGCTAGCCTGCACTTCTGACCGCTAGTCCGGCTCGGCCAGCGAGGCCGCCACCAGCTCGCTCTCCATCTCGGCCAGCAGGCGGCGGTTCTCCCGCCATCCGGGCTCGTGGCGGACGTTGAGCTCCAGCCGCACCGGCCGGCCCAGCAGCTCTTCGAGGTCGCGCCGGGCGGCGGTGCCGATGCGCTTGATCATCGCCCCGCCCTTGCCGACCAGGATGCCCTTCTGGCCCGGCCGCTCGACCAGGATGGAGGCCCAGATCCGGACGGCGCCGGGCCGCTCGCCGCTACCCTCTTCTGCCCCCGGTGCCGGCTCGCGCTCCTGCCAGCCCTCGACCAGCACCGCGGTGGTGAAGGGCAGCTCCTCACGGGTGTACATCAGCACCTTCTCGCGGACCAGCTCGGCGGCCAGGAAGCGGTCCGGGTGGAGGGTCAGCAGCTCGCCGTCGTAGAGCGGCTGGCCGGGCGGCAGCCGCCGCCAGAGCAGCTCGAGCAGCAGCTCGGTGCCGTCGCCGTCGAGCGCGCTGATCGGCACGATCTCGTCGAAACAGCCGCTGTCGCCATAGAGCGCCATGCGCGGCAGCAGCTTGGGCTTGTGGACTGAATCCACCTTGTTGAGGACGGCGATCCGCGGGCCCCGGACGCGCTGCATCAGCTCCAGGAGGTAGCGGTCGCCGGCCCCCGACGGCACGCTGGCGTCGACCAGCAGGCAGACTACGTCGGCCTCCTCGAGAGCCTTGAGCGAGGCGCGGAGCATCTGCCGGTTGAGACGGTGGAGCGGGCGGTGGATCCCCGGCGTGTCCCAGAAGACCATCTGCCCGCGCTTCTCGGTGAGGATGCCGACCAGCCGGTGCCGCGTGGTCTGGGGCTTGTCGGAGACGATCGCCAGCTTCTCGCCGAGCAGGCGGTTCATCAGGGTGGACTTGCCGGCGTTGGGCCGGCCCACCAGGGCCACCACCCCCGACCTGGGCTCCCCGCCGGCGGTGAGTGGACCGCTAGCCGGCGCCGTCGACGGTTTCCTCTTCATGCGCCGCCCGCCGCACCCGCAGCGACTGGATCCGCCGCTGATCGACCTTCTCGACCTTGAACTCCAGGCCGTTGGCCGCCAGCAGCTCGCCCGGCTGCGGGACGTAGCCCAGATGGCCGAAGATCAGTCCCCCCACCGTCTCGTAGGGCTGCTCCTCGATCTGCACGCCGAACAGCTCCTCGAGCACCTCGAGCGAGGCCCGGCCGTCGATCCGCCAGCAACCTTCCTCGAGCTGCTCGTTGACCGGCGCCGCGTCGTCGTACTCGTCCTCGATCTCGCCGACGATCTCCTCGAGCAGGTCCTCGACCGTCACCAGGCCCGAGGTGCCGCCGTACTCGTCGACCACGATGGCCAGCTGCTGGCGCTGGGCCTGGAACTCGCGCAGCAGCTCGTCGAGCGGCTTGGTCTCGGGCACGAAGTACGGCTCGTTGGCGAGCTCGGAGGCAGCCTTGGCCTCACCCGAGCGCAGCGCCCGCAACAGGTCCCGGATGTGCAGGATGCCGACGATGTGGTCGACGGTGTCGCGATAGAGCGGGATCCGCGAGTGATTGGAGGAGAGGAACAGCTCGGCCAGCTCCTCGAGCCCGCTGTCGGCCGGCGCGCAGACCATGTCGATCCGCGGGGTGACCACTCGCCGCACCACGGCGTCGCCGAAGTCGATCACCCGCTGGATGAGGTCCTCCTCGCCGGGGTCGAGGATCCCCTCCTGGGCGCCGACGCTGATGAAGGCCTCGATCTCCTGGTCGGTGACGTCGTCGTCCTCCTCGTCGCGGCGCTCGACGACGGCGGCCGGGAACAGCGGCGCCAGCCCCAGGACCAGCGGCCCCAGGACCAGCCGCGCCGCCCGCAACGGCGCCGTGAAGCGGCGCAGCGCCGCCTCCGGCGCGCGGCCGACCAGCGAGCGGCCGACGAGCTCGGTCAGACCCATGAGCAGCGCCACCGCCCCCACCGACCACCAGGCGCCGAGGCCCACCCGGTCGAGCATGCCGGCGACCAGGAACAACAGGGCCAGCGGCAGCAGCTTGGCCAGCCAGCTGATCAGGAAGCGGAAGACCTCGAAGCGGACCTGCGCGTCGTAGAGCGCCCGCAGGGCCCCGCCGGCCTCCTCGGCCCAGTGACGAAGACGGATCGGGCCGCTGCGCTCGAGCAGCGCCGAGGCCACGCCGGTCAGCGCGGTGAGCGCGGTGAGCAGGACGACCCCACCCCAGCCGGCGACCAGCGATGCCAGACGGTCAAGCGTCATCGCCGTCCCCGTCGTCGTCCTCCGCGTCCTCGCCGATCCAGCGGCGCCGCAGACTCCGCTCGAGGCGGTCCATCTCGCCGCCGTCGGTCTCGTGATCGTGTCCCAGACAATGGAGCACTCCGTGGAGGAGCAGGATGCGCAGCTCGCGCTCCAGGTCGTGGCCGTGCCGCACTGCCTGCCGGCGGGCCGCCGGGACCGAGATCAGGATGTCCCCCAGGTGCCGCCCCTCGGGCGTCGCCTGGCCGGGAAAGCTGAGCACGTCGGTCACCCGGTCGCGCCGCCGCCAGCGGAGGTTGGCGGCCCGCAGGTCGCGGTCGCCGGCCAGCCGCACCCCCAGGCTGGCCGGCACCGGCGCCAGCTCGCCGGCCAGCCGCTCCAGCCACGGGCGCAGCCGGCGCACGCCGACTCCGGCGTGCCGGCCGGCGTTGTCGACGACCACCTCGCAGCGGGCGGCCGCCGGCGCTGGCCCTCCGGACCTCGCGGATTCGGGAGGGTCGCTAGCCGCCGCGTCCTCCACCGCTCTCTCCGTTCTTCTGCGCCTGCGCCTTGCGCTGCTCGTGCTGCTCGTAGGCGCGGACGATCTGTTGTACCAGCCGGTGCCTGACGACGTCCCGCTCGCCGAAGGCGATGAACTTGATCCCGTCGACGGAGGCCAGGATCTGCTGCGCTTCGACCAGCCCGGAGGTCCGTCCGCTGGGGAGATCGATCTGGGTGATGTCGCCGTTGATCACCGCCTTGGAGTGGAAGCCGATGCGGGTGAGGAACATCTTCATCTGCTCGGAGGTGGTGTTCTGCGCCTCGTCGAGGATGATGAAGCTCTCGTTGAGGGTACGGCCGCGCATGAAGGCGATCGGCGCCACCTCGATGGTGCCCCGCTCCAGCATCCGCGCCACCCGCTCGAAGCCGATCAGGTCGTACAGGGCGTCGTAGAGCGGCCGCAGATAGGGGTTGACCTTCTCGGCCAGGTCGCCCGGCAGGAAGCCCAGCTTCTCCCCGGCCTCTACCGCCGGCCGCGCCAGGATGATGCGCCGCACCTGACCCTCGCGCAGCGCCGCCGCCGCCATCGCCACCGCCAGGAAGGTCTTGCCGGTGCCCGCCGGGCCGATCGAGATCACCAGGTCGTACTCCGACATCGCCTGCAGGTAGAGCCGCTGCTTGAGGCTGCGCGGCGAGACCAGCCCGCGCACCGCCTCCATCATCCCGTCGCCGGTGAAGAACTCGAGCAGCGAGGCCTGGGGCGACTCCTGCAGCACCCGGATGGCGGTGTCGACGTCGGCCGGCCGCAGCGGGTAGCCCTGCTCGAGCAGCCGCGAAAGCTGACTCAGCAGGCGCTCGGCGACCCCGGCCTTCTCGGGGTCGCCGCCGATCTGCAGCCGGTTGCCGCGTGCCTGCAGGGTGACGTCGAAGGCGCGCTCGATGCGCTTGAGGTTCTCGTCGCGGGTGCCGAACAGGGCCTCGATGCCGCTGTCGGCGAGGGTGACCTGGGTGGACTCGGTGGTCATCAGGTGCGGTCCCCGACCGGGGCCGGCCGGGAGCGGCCGGTTCCGGTGCCGTGACGTGGGGCGAGCGCCCGTTCTTCAGGGTGGTGGGGTGGTGAGGGGTCGGACAGGAGCTCCTCCGGCGGGCCGTGCCCGGCGGGCACGGGCCGCGCTATGCAGCAGTTTATCAGCAGACGGGCGGCGGCACGTCCACCACGGGTCACGAGGAGCCCGGAGAATAGTCGTAGAACCCGCGGCCGCTCTTGCGGCCCAGCCGTCCGGCCTTGACCATCTGCTTGAGCAGCGGCGGCGGTGCGAAGCGCTTCTCCCGGTACTCCTGGAACATGATCTCGGCGATGTAGTAGGTGGTGTCGAGACCCACGAAATCGAGCAGGGTGAGCGGACCCATCGGGTGCCCGCAACCGAGCTTCATCCCCTGGTCGACGTCCTCGACCGAGCCGACCCCCTCCTCGACCGCCCGGATGGCGTCCAGCAGATAGGGCACCAGCAGCCGGTTGACGATGAACCCCGAGGTGTCGCGGCAGGTGATCGGCTCCTTGCCCAGCGAGCGCACGAATTCACCCGCCGTGGCGAGCGCCTCCTCCGAGGTCATCAGGGTTCGCACCACCTCGACCAGGCGCATCACCGGCACCGGGTTGAAGAAATGCAGCCCCAGGAACCGGTCGCCACGTCCGGTCGCCGCCCCCAGCTCGGTGATGGTCAGCGACGAGGTGTTGCTGGCGAAAAGGGCCGCGCCCTGGACCGTCTTGTCGAGGGCCGCGAAAAGCTCGAGCTTCTCCTTCAGGTTCTCGACCACGGCCTCGATGACGAGGTCGCAGTCGGCCAGCGCCTCGAGACCGGTGGTGCCGCTCAGCCGCGCCAGGGTCGCCTCCCGGGTCTCGTCGTCCAGCTTGCCTTTCTTGACCGCGCGATCGAGCGAGCCGTTGAGCCGCTCGAGGCCGCCGTCGAGCAGCTCCTGGCTAACCTCCCGGACCACGGTCTCATAGCCGGCGCGGGCCGACACCTCGGCGATCCCCGCACCCATCAGCCCACAGCCCACCACGCCCACCTTGCGGATCTTCATCTGCTCATCTCCTCCTCGAGGTCGAATTCTGGTGTCTCCGGCGGCGGCTGGGCCGCGCCGCCTTCGGCGGCGGCCCGTAGCGCCCGGATCCGCCGCCGGCCCGAGCCGCCGCGCTCGATCTCCACCCGCACGGCTCCGGGAACGGCGAAGGGCAGCCGCTCGGCCCACTCCACCGCCTTGACTCCGGGTCCCGCCAGCGCCTCCTCGAGACCGAGCAGCCCGGCCTCCTCCGGCGTCAGCCGGTAGAGATCGACGTGGATCAGCCGCGGCTCGGAGGTCTCCCCGGCCGCAACCCCGGGACCGGCGACGGAGTGTTCGCGGAGCAGCGTGAAGCTCGGCGAGCAGACCTCCGCGGGGTCGACGCCCAGCGCCGCCGCCAGACCCCGGACCAGCACCGTCTTGCCGGTCCCCAGCTCGCCGAACAAGAGCACCACGCCGTCGGGCGCCAGCGCGGGCGCCAGTCGGGCGCCGATCGCGCGCGTCTCCTCCTCGCTGGCGCTGAGCCAGCTCGCCGGCAGCTCGATCATTCCCCGTCCTGGAGGGCCGCGAAGGCCTCGGGCAGCGCCTCCAGGAGATCGCCGGCCGCGAGCGGCGCCTCGCCCAGGCGGGCCGCCGCCCGGTCCCCTGCCAGGCCGTGAAGATAGACCGCCAACCCGGCCGCCGGCAGCGGCTCGTAGCCCTGGGCGATCAGTCCGGCGAGCAGCCCGGTCAGCACGTCGCCGCAGCCGCCGCTGGCCATCCCCGGGTTGCCGGTCGGGTTGACAAGCACCGGGCCGCCGGGCGCCGCCACCAGCGTCTGGTGGCCCTTGAGCACAGTGATGGCGGCGGTCTCGCGCGCCGCCCGGCGGGCCGCCGCCACCCGGTCGGCCTGGATCTCGGCGCTGGTCGTCCCCAGCAGGCGGCCCAGCTCGCCCGGGTGGGGCGTCAGCACCGTGGGCTCGCGCCGGCCCTGCAGCTCGGCCGCCCGGCCGGCAAAGGCGTTGACCCCGTCGGCGTCCAGCACCAGCGGCAGCCGCAGCCCGAGGACCGCGGCGCGGATGGCCGCCGGGGTGGCGCCCTCGAGCCCCAGCCCCGGTCCCAGGGCGACCGCCGTCTTGCCGGCGGCCAGCCCCTGCAGCTCGTCGACCGCCGACGGCGCCAGCCCGCCCTCCGCCGCCTCGCTGAGCGCAAAGGTCATCGACTCGACCGAGCCGAGGTCCACGGTGGCGGCGATCGAGCGCGGCGCCGCCACGGTGACCAGCCCGGCGCCGCCCCGGACGGCGGCGCGAGCCGCCAGGATGGCGGCGCCGGCCTTGCCCGGCCCGCCGGCGACGATCACCAGGTGGCCGTAGTCGCCCTTGTGGCTGGCGGCGGGCCGCGGCATCAGCCGTGCCGCCAGCTCCTCGGCGGTGAGCAGGTGGAGGTCGCCCTCGGCCCGCTCGACCAGCTCCGGCGGGATGCCCAGATCGGCCACCACCACGTCGCCCACCGCCGCCGCCGCCGGCGCGAAGATGTGCGCCACCTTGGGCGCCCCGAAGGTGACGGTGAGATCGGCCTCGAGGTGGGCGCCGGGGATCTCCCAGCGGCTGCCGTAGAGCCCGCTCGGCAGGTCGACCGCCACCCGCGGCAGCGGCACCTGGTTGAGGGCCTCGACCAGCTCCTCGTACTGTCCCTCGAGCGGCCGGCTCAGACCGACCCCGAACAGGGCGTCCACCAGCAGCTCCAGCCCACGGGCCCGCTCGACGGCCCCGCGCACGCTGTCCTCGGCGCTCATCTCGCGGATCGCCAGCCCCTGGTTGCGGCAGATCCCGAGCTGGATGGCGGCGTCGCCGCGCAGCGGCCGGCCGCCGGCGAACAGCCACAGCTCTACGTGGTAGCCGCGGATCGCCAGGTGGCGCCCCAGCGCCAGCCCGTCGCCGCCGTTGTTTCCGGGCCCGCAGAAGACCGCCGCCGAGCGCACCTCCGGGAAGCTCTCGGCGATCGCGTCGGCCAGCCCGATGGCGGCGTTCTCCATCAGCACCAGGGTGGGGATGCCGAACTCCTCGACCGCGGTGCGGTCGACGGCGCTCATCGACTCGGCGGTGAGGATTCTCATGCCGGGGTCCCGGCCAGCCGGCCCCAGCCGGCCAGCAGCCGGCGGGTCCGCGGACAGCCGCCGGCGCCCGCCGACAGCGCCGCCGCCAGCCGCTCGAGGTCGTCGGGGGTGTCGACGTCGGCGGCCGCCGGCAGCAGCTCGGCCGCCAGCCCCACGCTCCGGCACCGCTCGAGGGTGGTCTCGAGCACCCGCGGGGTGCTCCACGGGATCTCCTCGAAGAGCGCCGGGACGAGGACCGGCGCGGCCACCGCGATCAGATAGTAGCCACCGTCCGCCGCCGGCCCCAGCACCACTTCGGCGCCGGCCGCCAGGCGCTCGAAGGCATTTTCGACGACCGCCAGGGGCAGCTCGGGGTGGTCGCTCCCCACCGCGGCGACGAAGCGGTGGTCGCGGGCGGCGACCGACAGCGCCTCGAAAAGCCGCTCGCCGAGGTCGCCGCCCCGCTGGCGGAGCGCCGGCTCGTCGGTGGCCGGCGCCCGCTCGCCGGGCTCTAGCGCCCAGGCCACCCGCAGGTCGAAACGGCCCCCCCGCAGCCGCTCCAGGAGGTCCTCGAGGAAAGCGGCGTGGAGCGCCGCCGCCTGCTCGGCGCTCAGCTCGCCGATCAGCCGCGTCTTGACGCGCCCCGCTCGCGCCGGCTTGGTGAAGACCACCACGCAGCGGGACGACGGCATGACGGAAGTCTATCCTGTAGGATCGCCGCCCCACCGGCCGTCGCATGCCGATCCTCACCCTGTTGACCGATTTCGGGCTCGCCGACTACTACGTGGCGGCGGTCAAGGGCACGGTCTTGCGGCTGGCGCCGGGCACCCAGCCGATCGATCTTTCCCACGCCGTCGCCCCTGGCGACGTCGAGGGCGCCGCCTTCCTGCTGGCCGCCGCCGCCTCCGCCTTCCCGGCCGGCACGGTCCATCTTTGCGTCGTCGACCCCGGGGTCGGCAGCGACCGGCGGCTGCTCGCCGTCGGGCAGGGCGGCCGGTTCTTCGTGGCCCCCGACAACGGTCTGCTGACCCCGGTGCTCGAGGGCGCCGCCGTCCACGCGGTGACCCGCACCGGGCTGTTCCTCGACGCTCCGAGCGCCACCTTCCACGGCCGCGACCGGATGGCGCCGATCGCCGCCCATCTGCTGCGCGGCGAGCCGCTCGGCGAGCTCGGGCCGGCGATCTCCGACCCCGTCCGCCTCGAGCGACGCACGCCCCGGCGCGACGGCGAGGCGCTGGTCGGGCAGGTGGTCCACATCGACCACTTCGGCAACCTGGTCACCGACATCCCCAGCGCGTGGCTCGGAGAGCAATCGTTCGAGGCGCGGGTCGGCAGCCACCGCATCCGGTTGACGGCCAGCCACTACGCCGCCCTGCCCGCGGGCCGGCCGGCCGTGGTTCCGGGCTCGGCCGGCACCCTCGAGCTGTCGCTCAACGGGGAGAGCCTGGCCGAGCGCTGGCAGACCCCCCGCGGCGCCGCCGTCCGGGTGATCCTGCGCGCGGGCGCCTAGGAGCCCGTGGTGGAAGTCCGCCCGGCCGTCTGGCGGCGGGGCGGAGCCGTCTGCGGCGTTGCCGCTCCTCGACGATGGCGTTTCGGGGCCTTTCCGGCTATAGCCGAGCGTCGATACGAGCGGCGGCGCGAGCTGCTAGACTGACGCCAGGACGCCAGCTGGAGAGCCACCCCGGCGCGGGGAAGGAGTGGATGCATGACGAAGTGGGAATACCGCATCATCAACATCCGGAGCGAGAACTACCGCCTGGATCCCAACGCCGTCCGCGAGCTCAACCCACTGGGTGAGGAGGGCTGGGAGCTGGTCTCGATCACCTCGGTCAACTTCAAGAGCGGCGCCACCGACAACATCGCCATGGTCTTCAAGCGGCCACTCCCCGACTGAGTCCCCATCCAGCCGATCAGCCACCACGCTCGCGGCCCAGCGCCCGCTTGAGCAGCAGCGCCGCCCCCAGGCCGACACCCACCGCCACCACCACGCGGGGCCAGCCCGCCGACCGCAGCCGGCGCACGCCGGGCAGGGCGGCGAGCCGCGAGGGCCCGTCCCCCGAACCGCCGACCGGGAGTTGCTCGGCCGCCCCGGCGAGCCGCCGCCACTCGGCCGCGAACCGGCTCCGGGCCTGCTCCAGGTCGCTCACCACCGGTCGTCCTCGTCGCCCCAGTCGTCGTCGGCGTCGTCGCCGTCCGCACCGCGGGCCGACGCCGCCAGCGGCGGCCGGCGCCGGCCGGCCGCTCCACCGCCCGGCCGCCCACCCGAGACGTTGCGGCGCCACCATTCGGCGTGCTCGCCGGCGCGCCGGCGGACGGTGGCGGCCGGAGTCTCGATCCGCCGCAACCGCCACCAGCCGAGCCCCGCCAGAGCCAGACCGATCAGGGTGAGCGCACCGAAGACGGCCAGCGCCGCCCCCCACAGCGGCAGCCAGCGGCCCAGCAGCAGGATGCCGAACGAAAGCAGGGCGCCGACCGCCCAGAACAGCACCGCCGCCGCCGCCACGGCCAGCACCACCACGCCGACCAGCCGCCGGCCGGAGCGGGCCAGGTCGCCGCCCAGCGCCTCGGCCTCGGCGCGCAGCAGCTCGAGGCTGGCGTGCGAGAAACCGCGCAGCGTCTCGCGCCAGCGGCCGCCGCGCATCACCCGCCCACGACCAGCGAGCGGCCGACGAAGGACCCCGCCGCGCCCCACTCGTCCCACACGCCGACCACCACCCGGTGACCTCCTTCCCGCATCCGCAGCTTGTCCTGGAACGGGAAGTACTGGCGCGCTCCCTCCTCCAGCTTGTCGGCCGGGATCCGCAGCGGCAGCTCGACCTCCTGGATGTCCGAGAAGTCGCCCCGCTCGTCGACCGCCCCGAAGTAGAGCTTGAGCCGCGCCTCGTGGACCTCGGCGCGGGGCACCAGGACGATCTTGTCGAGCGGGATGGCGACCATGAAGGGCACGTCGTACTGGCCCTTCTCCACGGACTGCGGCTCGCCGAGCCGGAACTCGACCTCGAGCGGGTTGGACTCGAAGCCGTAGCGCAGGCTCGACAGGGTGCCGTCGGACATCCGCGAGAAAGTGGACTTGTCGCGATAGCCCTCGCGGTGCCGAACCGTGTAGCCCTTGCCGTTCTTGAGCTCGACCTTGATCTTGTACAAGCGGCCGGTTTGCGAGTGGGCCGGCAGATAACCCAGCGAGTAATAGGTGTCGAAATCGCGGGCGATCTTGGTCAACCCCGGACCGACGTCGTTGGTGTTGTAGATCACCTGGCCGCCGGTGACGTCGGCCATCAGCAGCAGCGGCTGCTGCAGGTTGGAGGTGTAGACCGAATCGACGAAGTTCATCACCCCGGCGGTGGGGGCGGTCGCCATCTGGACGGTGGCGGTGGTCGACACCCGGAGGCCGGCCGCGTCGATCGCGTAGAAGGTCACCCGGTTGGCGCTGGCCTGGCTGGCGAGCTGCTGGTAGCGCCGCGACAGGTCGTAGTCCCGCGAGGTGGTGAGCACGTGCTGCGCCCCCTGGTAGCGCTGTGAGATGGCGTGGAACAGGTCCTCGCCGGGCACCATCTCGATGCCGTCGCTGATGTAGAGCAGAGCCTTGCGCCCCGGCAGCCCGGCCAGCGAGTCGACGATCTCCTTCATGGCGTCGATCGAGAAGCTGAGGTCGCTGAAGCGCGACTCGGCGTACTGGCGCACCCGCCAGATGATGTCGCCCGAGCTGTCGGTGTCTTCCATGTCGCGCAGCAGGTCGCGGCGCTCGGAGTCGACCTGCAGCGCCAGCCCCGACTTGTCCTCGAGCTCGAACAGCGCCGCCGCCACCAGCTCGGGGTCGGACGTGAAGTGGTGCCGCACGTGGAGCGAGCGCTCGTAGGAGACCAGCATCACCCGATCGTCGGGACCCAGCTCGTTGCGCAGGAACTCGCGCAACCGCCGGAACACGCGGTTGCGGTTGAAGGGCCGGATGTTGAGATTGTCGACGTAGACCACCAGGTAGAGCCGTTGCTCGTCGGGCACCGGGGCGCGCTGTTCGAGCCCCGGCACGGCCGGTGGCGCCGCTTGCTCCGCCGGCGGCGCCTCGGCGGGGTCGCCGCCGACCCGCTCCCCGCCCTCGACCACGTAGAAGTTGGTGATCGCCATCTGCCGGCCGTCCTCGAACACCTCGAAATCGTCCCGGGTCAGACCGGTCACCGGCTCGCCCTTCTTGTCGGTGACGAAGACGTCGACGTTGACGACGTTGACCTCCATGGTCTCGAAGAAGATCTCCTCGTCGTCGCCCGTCGCCGCCGTCTCCACGTCGGCGGTCTCCGCCGGGGCGGGCTCGGCGGCGGGCGGAGCTTCCTGGGCGGAGAGCGGGGGGAACGGCAGGAGCAGCAGCGAAAGCAGCGGCAGGCAGAGGCGTCGCGTCATGGGGTCGGCTCCTCGCGGGCGAGCGTCGGGACGGCGAGAGTCGGTTTTACAGGGAAGGAGCGATGCGGGCGCTCGCCGTCAGAATCCTACCACTCAGGGGGTCGTAGACCGCCACCACGGCGTCGTGCGGTTTGCGCCGCAGACGCAGGGTGGTCTCGTAGCGTCCCCAGCCGGCGGCAGCGGTCTCGGCCGAGGCGCTCAGACCGATCGGGATCACCGGGATGTCGGCCCGCTGCCCGTCGTCGTCCTGCACCGCCACCCGCAGCTCGAGCTGCGCCGTCGGCCCGCCCTCGGCCGGCAGGAAGGTCAGCTCGCCGAGCGGCACCAGCACGGTGAGCGGCACCGTCATCTTGCCGCGGCCCGCCTTGCGGGCGGCGCCCACCTCGACCTTGAGCATCTCCTCGGCCGGCGCGTTCCCGAACAACAGGGTGCTCTCGACCGCCATCGTCACCTCGCGTTGCCGTGAGGAGTCCAGGAAGTCGGCCCGCGAGCGGACGCGCAGGCTGCCACCGCGCACCTCGACCTCGAGCCGGTGGCGCTTGTTGTCCCACTCGCGGCGCGGCGAGAATCCGAGCCAGTAGTAGGAACGGGTGTCGATCACCACCTTGTCGAGCGCCTCCAGACGGGCGGCGTCGACGAACGCCCGCCCGCCGGTCTGCCGCGCCAGATAGTCGAGGGTGTAGTGGATCTCCTGCCGGCGCAGGAACTGATCGCGGCGCAGCGGGCCGCCGCTGAACCCCTGGGCGTCGGCGATGCTGTCGGCGGCAGCGTCGGCCACCTCGTCGCTGAACCCGGGAACGTCCACCGGGTAGAGCGTGTAGCCCAACAGGTTGGCGGTATCGACCAGCGGCCCGAACAGGTCCTCGCCCTGCTCGACCCCGGCCTGCAGCGTGAGGGTGAAGGCGTCGGGGGACAGGAAGCCCGAGGGCAGGAACGGCCAGCCGCCGGACAGCAGCAGCATCACCTTGCGCCCCGGCGGCTTGGCAAAGCTGCGCAGCGTCGAGGTGGCGGCGGTGACCGTGCGCTCGAGCTGGTCGGCCAGCCGCTGCACGTAGAACCGCTCCTCGGGATTCAGGTCGGTGCGGAAGAACTCGGCGGCGGTCAGCGAGCCGCCGCGGATCAGGTCGGTGGCGCGCAGCACGCGGCTGAAGTCGAACTGGCGCTGCTCGGCGAGCCGCTGGAGCCCGAGGGCGGGCCGCTGCATGGCCTGGTCGAGGACCCGCTCGAGGGCCGGCACCGAGCCGTCCCACGAGCTCAACATCTCGAGCTTCTTGCCGTCGAAAGCCACCACCGCCATGCGGTCGTTGCGGCCCAGCAGCGGCAGGTCGCTCTTGAGCGCCTCGAGCACCCGGTCGCGGTCGCGGGTGATCGAAAAGAACTCGTCGATGAACAGCAGGTAGCTGGTCCCCACCGGATCGCCGGGCAACACCGCCGGCAGCGACTCGACGCCGGCCGGCAGACCCTCGGCCGCCAGCTCCGCCGCCAGCCCGCCCCGCACCTCGGTGAAATACTCGACCGGCACCTCCTCGCCGTCCACGCGGAGCACGAAGTCCTGCGGTCCGAGACCGAAGACCGGCAGGCCCTCCTTGTCGGTGACCACCACCTCGAGGTTGACCACCCGCACGTCCAGGATCTCGCCAAAGACGCCGGGCAGCGGGCTGGGCTCGGTCTGGGCGCCGGCGGCGGCGGCCATCGCCGGCAGCAGGGCGAGCAGGATCGACGGACGGCGGCGGGCTGGACTCATGGCGGTAGGTCTCCTCGAAAGGCGGGCGCGGACCGGACGGCCGGTGGTGCACGACGCCGGCCGATACAACCGGCGGGTGTACCGTGCAAGAGGTGTGCCGCTCCTAGACTACTCCTTTCCGGCCGCCTCCCAGGCGCGACCGCAGGTGGCGGACGATGCGCTCGCCGTGGTCGCGCGAGTTCTCGATGAAGATCAGGTCGGTGCGCGCCCCCGCCTGCAGGGTGCCGGCCACGTAGAGACCGGGCACGTCGCTCTCGCAGCTCGCCGGATCGAACACCGGCACCAGGGTGTCCGGGTCGACGGTGATGCCGCAGCGTCGCTCGAGAGCGACGTCCGGGGTGTAGCCGATGAGGACGTAGGCGGCGTCGGCGGCCAGCTCGGCGCGGCCCGCCGGGCCCTCGATCTCCACCGCCTCCGGACCGAAGGCCATCACCCGGCTGTCGAGCCGGGTCGCGATCGCCCCTTCGGCGATGCGGTTGTCGAGGTCCGGCTTGAGCCAGTACTTGATGCTGGGCTTGAGCTCGGACCGGCGGTGGACGATGGTGACCTCCGCCCCCGCCCGCCACAGGTCGAGCGCGGCTTCGGCGGCCGAGTTGCCGCCGCCCACCACCACCACCCGCTCGCCGAAGTGACGGTAGGGCTCGCGATACCGGTAGCTCACCCACGGCCGGGCCTCGCCAGGCACGCCCAGCCGGCGGGGGTTGTGGAAGTAGCCGGTGGCCAGCGCCACCGCCCGGGCTTGGCGGCGGCGCTCGCCGTGCCGGCCACGGGTCACCACCTCGAACCCGTCGCCGCGGCGCTCGGCGGTCTCCACCTCCTCGAAGCTCGCCACCCGCACCCGGTGACGGCGGGCCACCGCCTGGTAGTAGGCGACGGCCTGCCGCCGATCCGGCTTGTCGTCGGGCACCGCGAAAGGCACGCCGGCGATCTCCAGCTTCTCCCGCGTGGTGAAGAAGGTCATGTAGGTCGGGAACTCGAGGAGGTTGGCGAGCAGCGGACCGCGGTCCACCAGCAGCACCTCGAGCCCGGCGCGGCGGGCCTCGGCGCCGATCGCCAGCCCGGTGGGCCCGGCGCCGACCACCAGCAAATCGAGCACGCCGTTGCCCTCGGACCGCGCACCGCCGCCGCTCACTGCGACTCCCCCGCCGTCTGCCACAGGTGGTCCAGCGGGCCGTGCCCGCCCCCCAGACCGGGAGCCGCGGCCAGCGCTCCCTGCAGATAGTCGATCGCCCGGCCGACCGCGTCGGCCAGCGGCCGGCCGGCGGCCAGTCCGACGGCGATCGCCGAGGACAGCGTGCAGCCGGTGCCGTGGGTCGAGCTGGTGTCCACCCGCGGGTGCCGGAAGCGATGGAACCGCCGCCCGTCGTAGAGCAGGTCGACGATCTCGGCGCCGGCGGCGTGCCCGCCCTTGACCAGGACCGCGGGCCCGCGCGCCGCCAGACGCTCGGCCGCCCGCCGCCGGGCCGCCTCGTCGTCCACCGGCTGGCCGGTGAGCCGCCGGCACTCGGGGAGGTTGGGGGTCACCAGGGTGGCCAGCGGCAGCAGGCGGCCGGCCAGCGCCTCGACCGCCTCGTCCTCGAGCAGCGCGTCGCCGCTCTTGGCCACCATCACCGGGTCGAGCACCACCGGCGGACCCGCCCAGGCGCCGAGGCGGTCGGCCACCGCCTCGATGATCTCGGCGTTGGCCAGCATCCCGATCTTGACGCCGTCGACCCCGAGGTCCTCGAAGACGGCGTCGATCTGCGCCGCCACCATCGCCCCCGGCAGCACGTGGACCGCCGACACCCGCCGGGTGTTCTGAGCGGTGATAGCGCTCAACGCGCTCATCCCGAAGGCGCCGAGAGCGGCGAAGGTCTTGAGGTCGGCCTGGATGCCGGCCCCGCCGCCGGAGTCCGAGCCGGCGATGGTCAGCAGCCGCAGCGGCCTCCGCACCCCCTGACCGGCGCCCCGGCGGGCACTCATCGCTCGGCCCTCCGCCGGCGGAGCAGCGTCCACAGCGCCGCCACCGCTACCAGCACCGCCAGGCTCAGGATCTGGGCCAGGGTCAGCTCGCCGAAGAAGCGGTCGTCCTTGGCCCGCACGAACTCGACCGCGAAGCGCTCGGCGGCCAGCAGCCCGAAGACCGCCAGGGCCACTCCCCCCTGCAGGCCACCCGGGCGCCGCCGACCCGGCTCGCCGGCTCGCCGCAGCATCCAAACGCCCACCGCCCAGATCGCCAGGCACCCCAGCGTCTCGTAGAGCTGGGTCGGGTGGACCGGGATCAGGCGATCGTCGGGGATCCCGACCGGCAGCTCGGCGCCGTAGTACTCGCGCATCGCACCCGCCGTGGTCGGCGCCGGCCGGCCGTAGGGAATGCGCACCCCCCAAGGCAGATCGGTGGGCATGCCGTAGTCGTCGCCGACCAGGAAGCAGCCGATGCGGCCGATGCCGTAGCCCAGGGCGACGCTCGGCGCCGCCGCGTCGGCGACCGCCCACGACGCCAGCCGCCGACGGCGCGCCATCCACAGCACCGCCGCCGCGCCCACGAGCAGCCCGCCGTACCAGACCAGGCCCGAGCGGTCGAAAAGCAGCCGCCAGTCGCGGTAGAGCGCCACGTAGTAGAGCTTGGCCCCCAGCAGACCGCCGACGCCCGCCGCCAGGATCAGCGCACTGGCGTCCTCGGCGTCACCCACCCGCAGCCGCCGGAGCCCCCAGCCGAGCTGGAAGTAGGCGGCCACGAACGCCACCACCATCGACAGCCCGAAGGCGGTCAGCGACAGCGGCCCGAGCTGGAGATCGGGAACCACGGGCTCTCAAAGCCTAGCTGGACGGCCGGTCGTTGAGGCTCCAGTCGTAGTCGAGATAGCGCACCGCCGGCTTGCGCTCGCCGATCTCGGCCGCCAGCGGCGCCGGCAGGTGCGGCAGCAGCCACTCGACCACCCGGCCGCGGAGGATGAACGCCACCGCCGTGCTGCCGCCGGTGAAGTCGCCCGCGTACCACTTGAAGATCGACGACAGCCACAGCGCGTCGGCCTCGCGGTCGAGGCGCAGCCCCTTGCTCTCGTCGGCCAGAAACCGCCGCGTGTCCTCCTCGAGCTGTTCGGCGACGCGGGCCGCGACATAGGGCTCGCCCCGCAGATCCGGACAGCTGGTCGACGCGCAGACCACCGCGAAGTGCACGCGCGGATCGCCCAGGTCCCGCGCCCGCCCCTCGACCTCGTCCAGGGTCAGCTCCTCGCCCCCCACCGGAAAACGCAGCCGGTCGAAGAAGCCGTCGACCTCGCGCACCGAGCGGATCCCCGGATAGCGCTCGAGCACGAAATGCGCCACCACCGCGTTGTAGGCGTTGATCCAGAACGCCATCTGCGCCGCCTCCCCCGCCGGCGGCGGCCCCGCCAGCCCTTCCAGGAAAGCGTCCAGATCCCCCCGATCGGCCGCCAGCGCCGCGTAGTCGATCCCCCCGTCGCGCGCGTGCGCCGCCAGCACCCGCCCCCAAGCCGCCACCCCGGTCTCGGTCTTCGGTCCCATCGCCCCCTCCGCCGCAGGCTCCGACGCCTCCCCACAGGCCGCTATCACCAGTCCTGCCGCCACCAGCGTCGCGACGACCTGCCCTCTGACCTTCGACCGCACCCTTCTGTCGTCGCTCGGTTTCATGAACGTCCTGGGCGAAAGCCTGGAGACGGCACCGTCGATGACTATACGCGACCTGTCTGGTGACCCGGACCCTTGTCGAGCCGATCAGGTAGGTCAAGGACAGTTGTGTCGGCGAATCTCACCGAATCTCATGCGCCGTCAGGGGCCGCAGCCCCTGGCGGTCCATTGATCAGCGGCCAGGCGGTCGGGTGGGACCAGGTGCGGCCCTGGCCCCGCGAAGTGAAGTGGGGCGGCGCCCCTGTTGACAGGACGCGAGTCGGCTTTCCCGCTCTTCGTTGGCGAGCAGACCTCCCGGGTGCATCTCCCCACCGCCGCTTGAGCTTCGACTCGCGCCCAGGAGCCGGCCGGGGCGGGGCTCGACAGGG
>JBFGCA010000048.1:0-32281 GCA_041567315.1 Thermoanaerobaculia bacterium
AGGCGGAACTAGTGGACCGTAACGGATGAAATCGTAGTGGATGATCGAGTCCTCGGTTTCGAGGTCAAGGCGCGGCGACGCAGGCATAGCGGGACTATGGCGAGGAGCCGCAACGCCGAGATCGAAGCCGAGGGGCGATCAGGCACTGCGATTTCATCCGTTACGGTCCACTAGGTGGGCTGACGGGCGAGCTCACGGAGCACCGCGATTGCCTGAGCGCGGGTCTGGAGAGCGCCGGTGACTTGGCGGCGGCGGAGAAGACGGAGGGCTTCGCCCAGCTCGGGACCCGCGGGCAGGCCGAGTAGCGTGGTGGCCTCGTCGGCCGTGATCAGGGGCCGGGGATGGAAGATCTGGTCGCCTTCGCGGCGGACCAGGTCGGCGAGGCGTGCGACTGTGGTGCTCCAGGTGGCGGGGCGACGGGGCGGGTTGAGCACGGCCAGGTAGCAGATGGCCGACGGCCACAGGTCCCCGCAGGTGTGGAGGAGCCAGCGGCGGTCGGGGGTGGCGCGGGGGAGGCGCCGCCAGGACAGGAGGACGATGACGGCGCGCGTCTGGCGGCGGGTGAGGAGGCCGGCAGCGCGGAGGCGGGCGGGGCGGGCTGCTGGGACCGGTGGCAGGTGGCGCAGCATGAGGGCCAGATGGACAAGCTCGGGGCGCGGCGGTGGTACGCCGGGGCCGGCGGCGGCGCGGAAGGCCGCCGCTGCCTTGAGGACCCGGCCGAGGGCGGCGACCAGGTTCGGAGCGACTACCCGGCTGCGCCGGCTCTGGCGGCGGGAGCGCTTCGCGGCTCTGCTGCCCTCGCTGGCTCTGGCTTCGCTGCAGCCGGCCACTGCCTCGTCAGGTCCGAGGAACGTCGCCGGGTAGAGCCCGGTCTCCAGCAGAATGGCGGTCGCACGGTCGGCACCCTCCAGGTCGCAGATCCGCTCGAGCTCCTCGCGGACCCGCTCGCGGGCGACGGTGGCCAGAAGGGAGGCGTCGCGGCAGGCGAGCCGCTTGGTGACCGGGTCGACGGTGAAGCCGAGCTGGCCGGCGAGGCGCGCCAGGCGCAGGAGGCGGAGGGGGTCTTCGCGGAAGGTCTGCGGGGTGGTGGCCCGGAGGCGGCGGGCGGCGAGGTCGCCGCGGCCGTTGCAGGGGTCGAAGATGCGGCCGCCGGCCGGGGCGAGGGCCAGGGTGTTGACGGTGAAGTCGCGGCGCTTCAGGTCGGCGGTGAGGGTCTGGCGGCCGCGGTCCCAGAGGTCGAGGGTGAAGCCACGGGCGATCAGGCGGTAGGCGGCGAAGCGGTCGCCGCCGACGCGGACCAGGCGGGCGGGCAGGCGCTCGGCGAGCCGTTGGGCGATCGACTCGCCGCGGCCGGCGACGACGGCGTCGAGGTCGCGCGCGGGGAGGCCGAGGAGTGCGTCGCGGACCGCGCCGCCCACCAGGTGGACCGGGGTGGCGCCGCCGGTAGCGGCCATCAGCGCCCGGGTGGCGGGATGGCGTCTGAGGGCGTCCAGATCCGGCGGCTTGCGCTCGACCCCTGCCGACATTTAAAATTCTACTTTAACAAATGGCGCTAAGTGTCGACGAACGCAGGAGAAATGGCTGCCGCGAACGGTGCTGGCCGGGCGGTTCGGCCCCCCGTGGCGGGCCGCGGAGGGACGGCGGCCGGTGGGGGCTGGCGGCCACGGCGTGGCTGGCGCTGCTCCTGGCCTCCGCGGTCCCTGGCGCTGCGGCGACCCTGCGGGTGAGCGCCGGTTCCGGGATGGTGGCGGCCTACGACGCCGCCGACGGGCTGTTTCTGGAGGCGGTGCCCGAGCGGGGCGAGGGCATGCTGCGCTTCGCGGAGCGGCTGTGCGGGACGACCGGGCGGGCCTCGGAGGTGTCGGCGGCCAACGGCGGGGCCCGCCGGCTGTTGAAGGGGGTGCGGTACAGGGTGCCGTTCGAGCTGCTGACCGGCGAGTATCAGCTGCTGGTGGCGCGGGCGCTGTTTGCCGGCGACGAGGCGGAGGCCGACGGCTGGCGGCACCGGGTGCGGGCGCCGGAGGGCGCCGGGCCGCCGAGCCTGTGGCGGGTCTCGGAGTGGTTCACCGGGCGGGGCGACAACTACCGCAACCTGCGCGCGGCCAACGGGCTCGATGCCGAGGACCTGCAGCTCGGTCAGGTGCTGTGGATCCCGGGCGACATGCTGCGGCCCGCCTTCCGCGCGGTGCTGCCGCCGCCGACCGCGGCGCTGCTCGAGTACGGCGAGGACGCGCGCGGCGAGTACGCGGTCTACCGGCTGCAGAAGGGCGAGGCGCTCTACTCGAGCGTGGTCGTGCGATTCACCGGCCGGGTGTTCGCCGAGGACGTCAACTCGGTGGCCGATACGGTGGCCGAGCGCAGCGGCATTCGCGACGTCACCGACATCCCGATCGGCTACCGGGTCAAGGTGCCGCTCGATCTGTTGCAGCCCGAGTTCCTGCCGCCGGCTCACCCGCGGCGCCGCGAGTACGAGGAAGGGCTGATGGCCAGCGCCCGCTTCAGCAACCAGGTCACCGCCGACCGGTTGCAGGGGGTGACGGTGGTGCTCGACGCCGGGCACGGCGGCGCCGACGTCGGCGCCTCGATGGGCGGGGTGTGGGAGAGCCTCTACGTCTACGACATCATGTTGCGGTGCCGGCGCATCCTCGAGGCCTCGACCGCGGCGCGGGTGATCTCGACCACCCAGGACGGCAGCGGCCCGTCGATCCTCGAGCGCGACCGGCTCCCGTACTCCAAGAGCCACCGGGTGCTCACCACCCCCAACTACCGGATCGAGGACTCGACGGTCGGCGTCCATCTGCGCTGGTATCTGGTCAACAGCATCTTCCGCCAGACGGTGGCGGCGGGGGCCGATTCGGCCAGGCTGGTCTTCGTCTCGATCCACGCCGACTCGCTCCACCCGTCGCTGCGGGGGGCCATGGCCTACGTGCCCGGCGCCCGCTACCGCGGCGGCACCTACGGCAAGAGCGGCGCCGTCTACGCTGCCCGGCGCGAGGTCAGGGAGGGGCCGCGGGTGAGCTTCTCGCGGACCGAGCTGGTGCGCAGCGAGGGTCTGTCGCGCGATCTGGCGGCGAGCGTCCTCGACCGCTTTGCCGCCGCCGGTCTGGCCATCCATCCCGACAAGCCGATCCGCGAGAAGGTGATCCGGCAGCGCCGGGCCTGGGTGCCGGCGGTGCTGCGCTACAACGCCATCCCGGCCCAGATCCTGCTCGAGGTCTGCAACCTCGCCAACGCGGACGACCGGGCGCTGATCCAGACCCGCGACTTCCGCCAGCGGGTGGCGGAGGCGATCGCCCAGGGCATCCTCGACTACTACGGGGACTCCGGGGCGCCGGCCGGCCCCCGCGTCGCGGCCTCCAGCCCCTGAGCGCGGGCCGGGCGCTCCAAGCGGCCCCGCGGGCTCGGCCGGCGGGGAGGCGTCGCGGCCGGTGCCGGCGGGAACTCGATGGCCGCCGGACGGGTCAGTTCCTGGTGAGGAGGGCCGATCCATGGCCTGGCCCGGAGGTGGGATGGAAGGCGTCATGAGCGGCCCCCGATCCGGCAACCGCGCCGATCGGGAGCTGGTGGAGCGTCATCTGCACGGCGACGAGGTGGCGTTCGAGGAGCTCTACTCCCGGTTCGACCGCATGGTCTTCAACCTGGCGCTCCGCATGGCCGGCGACGCCGAGGAGGCGGCCGACCTCACCCAGGAGATCTTCCTGCGGGTGCATCGCTATCTGGGACGTTTCCGCGGCCGCTCGAGCCTCAAGACCTGGGTCTACCGGGTGGCTCTCAATCGCTGCCGCAGCCGGCTGCGCCAGCGGGCGCGGCGGCGGCGGTTCGCCGGCACCGCGAGCTTCCGCGAGCTGCGCGACCCGACACGCGGCCCCGAGGAGCTGGCCGTCGCACTGGACGAAGGCCGGCGCGTGCAAGAGGCGCTCGCCCGCCTGCCGCCGGCCTTCCGCGAGGCCGTGGTGCTGCGCGACCTCGAGGGTCTGACCTACGAAGAGATCGCCGCCGCCGCCGGGCTGCGGCTGGGCACCGTGCGCTCGCGGATCGCCCGCGGCCGCGAGCGGCTGCGGGCGCTGCTGGAAGCCGGGCCGCCGGCGCCGCCGGCGGAACCTGGTGCCAAGGAGGAGTCGTCGTGAGCCGTCACGCCACCCTGGAGAGGCTCTCCAGCTACCTGGACGGCGAGCTGCCCGAGCCGCAGAGCCGCCAGGTGGCCGAGCACGTCGCCGACTGCCGGGCCTGCCGCGAGCGGCTGGCCGGCCTGCGGCGGGTCGTCGAGCGGCTGGCGGCGCTCGAGAGCGCCGGCCCGCCGGCCCACCTCGGCGGCCTGTTGGGTCGCCAGGTCCGCCAGGAGCCGCGTCCGCGCGGTCCCTTCGAGCGCCTCGAGCGCCGGATCGCAGAGGTCAATCTCCAGCCGTCGCTGGCCCCCACCTTCGCGCTGGTGATCCTCCTGGCGGTCGTGGTTTACATGTTCGCGGTCGCCGTCGATCGACACCGCAGCCGGGGCGTGCCGGTGATCCTCAACCCGCCGCCGCTGGCGGGTGAGACGCTCCTGGAAGAGTCGGGAGCGGCGCCGCGGGTTCCTGGCGAATCCGTCGGCGGGGAGACGATGTCGGGTGAAGTTCCAGGTGAGAAAAGGGCCGCTGGAAGGGCGCCAGCGGAGCCCACACCTGGGGAGCCGCCTGCAATTGCGCCCGGCGCCCTCGGCAAGGAAATGACCACCGCCACCGCTGGCGGCCGCCGGTTCGCGCTGTTGGACGGCGTCTGGGTGGAGGAGGGGCTCGTGGGCGCGGTGCCGATCGAACGACTACGGCTCGACGGCCCGGGCTGGCGGCAACGCCATCCTGAGCTGACGCCCTTCGCCACGCTGGGCGGCCGGGTGCTCCTGCGGATGGACGGTCGGCCAGTCGAGGTCGCTTTTCCAGCCGACGGCCCGGGCTAGCCTTCGGCGCTCGGCGGCTCGCCAATGGCCTGACCTGCCCGGATCTGCAGGACGTTCCTACGCGGGGTCCACCCGCCGGCCGCGAATCCGGCCTCGGAGCCTCCCCGGCGGCCCTTTCTGCCGCTCGAGGGCAAGCCCAGATTCCGTGTCTGTTCCTTACCTGGGCAGGCTTGCCGCGCGCCAATTCCGCCCGTGGTCTGCTCGCCCGATGGCGCCGGCGGCCTGGTGCGTTTGCGTCCGCTCGCCTGACGGCCGCTGTGATGGGAAAGCCAGCCGTCCGCGAGGTCGTCGCTAGCTCACTTTTTTCGCCCCGCCGGTCGAGGCTCCGGCGGCGGCCTCCGGAGCCGGCTCGACGGCCTCGATGCGGTAGTCGCGGCCGTCGAGAGCGACCGTGTCGCCGGGCCGCTTGCCGGCCAGCTCGCGGCCTAGCTCGGCCTCGTAGGAAATGACGCCGCGAGCGGGATCGCTCTCCCATGGGCCCAGCAGGGCGAGGGTGCGCTCGGTGCCGTCGGCGTCTGCCAGGCGGACGCGGCAGCCCGGGCGGACCTCGGCCGGTGCTTCGGCCGGGGCCGCCAGCGGTCGCACCCGCTCGAGGTCGCGCTGCAGCTTCTGCAGCCGGGCGTTCAGGTACTCGTGACGCTGGCGAGCCGCCTTGTACTCGAAGTTCTCGCGCAGGTCGCCGAGCGCGCGCGCCTCCTCGATCGCCTTGCGGTTGGCGGGGATCTCGGTCAGCTTGAGCTTCTCGAGCTCGGCCCGGCGGGTGGCGATCGACGACGGCAGGGCGTAGAGCGGCACGGTGGCCTCGGGCCGCAGCGCCGGGAAGCGCAGGTGGAGGGCGTTGAGCAGCGGCTGGCGCAGGTAGTCCTCGAAGGGGGCGCGCTCGATCGCCTTCTCGGCCTGCGCGGCCTGCGCCTCGTCGAAGCGCTCGAGCAGGTGGACCAGCGGACCTCCCGACTCGAGCAGGCGGGCCAGCCGGGCGCGGTAGCTGGCCAGCTCGGGATGGCGGGGGGCCTCCAGGATCTGTTGCAGGAGCCGGAGCGGGTTGCGGCCGGCGGCCACCGGCTGGGCGGCGCGCTCGGCCAGCCAGGCAAAGGCGGCCGGCTGCCGTCGCGGCTGGGCGAGGAGACGGTCGAGGAAGGCCTCCAGCAGCTCCGGCCGCGCCTTGCGGAGGCCGTCGGCCAGGGCGTCGAGCAGCCGCCCGTCCTCCTCGCGCTCGAGCAGCCGGGCGTAGACCTCGGGCCAGTCCTGCTCGCGGCCGGCGCGGAGCCGGCGGTAGGCCTCCTCGCGGGCCGGGCGGTCGGCGAGCGTGGCCGCCAGGGAGGCGGGGTCGGGAGCCGCCGCCAGCTGGGCGTCGGCCGACCAGCCGGCCGCCGCCGGCGCCCGCCCGGCGCGCTCCAGGGCCAGCCAGATGGCCAGCGCCTCGCCCGGCCGCTCGGCCGCGGCCTCCTCGCCGACCCGCGCCAGCTCGGCGGCGAGCTGCTGGTCGAGGTCCTCCCAGCGGCCGACGTTGCGCCGCCACAGCGCCAGCTTGCCCTCGACCCCGGCGCCGGCGAAGGCCTCGAGCACCGCCTCGCGGGCGGCGCGGCCGCTGGCGGTGCCGGTGTAGAGCTGCTGGCCGCGGCGGTTGAGGCTGACGATCTGCGGGTGCCGCCGCGCCGCCGCCCACCAGGCGCTCCAGCGGTCGGCGCCGACGACGTCCTCCAGGGCGCGGCGGATCTGGGCGGCGGTGAGCGGCTCCTCCTGGCTCTCGAGCAGCGCCACCAGCAGGGCGCCGGGGTCCTGCTCGGCGAGGGCGCGGAGCGCTTCGGGCTCCTCGACCTTGCGGCGCAGCAGGTGGCCCGGCGGCAGCGCGCGCAGCAGCTTGGAGGCGGCGCGGAAGCCGACCCTGAGGCCGGGGTGACGGTCGAAGTCGATCTTGAAGTTGTCGAGCTGGAGGTTGACCTCCACGACCCGGCCGGCGCCCTTGCCGTCCATCCACACCACCGCCCCCCGGTCGAACTCGAGGAGCGCTCGCAGCCGGCGCACCTTGCGACGGTTCTTCTCGAAGTCCTCGACGGCCCGCTGCAGGCCGACCTTCTCCATCAGCCCCTCGAGGCTCGGCGAGTCGGGATAGAGGTTGCGCAGAGTGGCGACCACCTCGCCGTGGAGGGCGACCGGCTCGTAGAGCAGCTGCCCGGCCCGCAGCAGCACCCGCAGCCGCTCCTCCCAGTGCTCCCCGGCCTGCAGCTGCTCGTCCAGCAGCTCGAGCAGCGGGCGGGCACGCTCCTCCTCGCCGGCGCCGGCCAGCGCCCGCGACAGGCCCACGAAGTAGGCGGCGTCGGCGGCCTCCTCGAGCCCCCGCAGCCAGGCGTCCTCGACGGCCGCGAAGTTGCCGGCCTCGATCTGGCGCCGGAGCTGCGGGGCGATGGCCATGGGGGACCGGCGATCATAGCTCAGCCTCGGCGGGTGGCGGGTAGAGTCGCGGCGTGACGGAGGACGACCGGAGCGGCGAGCTCAAGCGGCGGCTGCGCCAAGCCGGCGGCGAGGAGCTGCTGCGGCTGGTCGAGGAGCGGGCCGGCGAGCTCGACCCCGAGGCGGTCCGCCACACCCTGCGCAATCCGCACGCCGGCGCCCGGGTGGTCGAGCGGCTGTTGGGCGAGCGCCGCCTGCTGACCTTCTACGAGGTGCGGCGCGAGCTCGCCGGTCATCCGCGGACCCCCCAGGTGCAGGCGCTCCGCCTGGTCGGCGGTCTCTACTGGCGAGACCTGGTGGCGCTGAGCGCCGACAGCCGCTTGCGGCCGGTGGTCCGGCGCACCGCCGAGCGGCGGCTGGCGGAGCGGCTGCCGGGGCTGGCGGTGGGCGAGAAGATGGCGATCGCCCGGGCCGGCGGCGCCGGGGTGGTGAGCCAGCTGCGGCACGACCCCGACCCGCGGGTGGTGGGCGCCCTGCTCGACAACCCGCGGTTGACCGAGGGCGCCCTGCTGCCGCTGCTGACCTCGGACGGCGCCCGCCCCGAGGTTCTCAAGGTGGTGGCGCGTCACCGCAAGTGGGGTCTGCGGCACGCGGTGCGGGTGGCCGTCTGCCGCAACCGGCGCACCCCGTCGGCGGTCGTCCTGCCCCTGCTGCCGGGGCTCAAGAGGACCGACCTGGAGGCGGTGGCCGCCGATCCCCGCCTCGACCGGTCGGTCCGCCGCCGGGCCAACCTGCTGCTCGGGCGCTCCGAGCTCATTTGACCGCAGGGTCGGCGGTCATTAAAGTAAACCGTAATCGGCCGCTCTCTGTCGGCGGTGACCCAGTCGTCCCCAACTGTGGTCACCAGCCCCGCATGTCCGGAGCCAATCGTCAGAACACCAGGCAGCGGCCCTGGGGACCGATGGACGGCGAGGAGGTCTCGTTCGGGACCTGGCTCCGCCGGCAGCGCGAGCTGCGCGAGATCAGCCTGCGCGAGATCGCCGACGTCACCAAGATCAGCATGCGCTATCTGGAGGCGCTGGAGCAGGACCACTTCGACGTCCTGCCGGCGCCGGTCTTCGCCAAGGGCTTCCTTCGCGAGTATGCGCGCTACGTCGGTCTCGATCCCGACGAGGTGGTCAACTCCTATCTCAACGCGCAGAGACAGGAGCCCGAGCCGGCCGAGGAGCCACCGCCGCGACCGCCCCAGCGGGCCGCCGCCGGCGGCCCCTGGACCTCGGGTCTGCTGCTGGCGGTGCTGGTCGCGGCGCTGCTGGCGCTGGCCACGCTGCTGGTGCTCTACGCCGAGCGGCGGCAGCCGGCGGCGCCGGCCGAGCCACCGCCGATCGCCGCCCCACCGGTCGAGCCCGAGCCGGCGCCGCCGCCCCCGCCGCCCACCACGCCGGAGCCGGTGGCGCCCCTGCTGGTGACCATGGACTTCACCGAGGACTGCTGGGTGGAGGCGATGGTGGACGGCAGCCGGCGCCTCAGCGAACTGCACGTCCAGGGCGAGTCGCTGCAGATCGAGGCCGCCGAGCGGGTGGTGCTGACCATCGGCAACCCCGGCGGCGTTCGGCTCGAGGTCAATGGACGCCCCTACGAGCTGAGCACGCCGCCGGGCCGGGTGGCGCGGGACGTCGAGATCGACCTCGACACCGTCCGGCAGCTCGCCGGCGACGGGCCGTGAGCGCGGCCGCGCCGTGACCTGACCATCGAACCGCCGTGACCAGCGACAGCAGTAGCGGGCCAGCAAACGGACGGCTGTCCGAGGTCCTGATCGGCGACAACCGGGAGCTCCAGCTGCTGGTCGCCCGCGGTCTGTTCCCGGTGCCGGCCGAGCAGCTGGTGCCGCTGCAGGTGGCGCTGGCGTCGGGCGAGGACCCGGAGGTCGCGCAGGAGGCGGCCGGAGCTCTCGGGCAGCTCGACCCGCGGATCGCGGCCAACGTCCTCAAGGAGGGCGACTCCGACGAGGTCATGGCCTTTTTCGCTCGTCACGCCTCGCATCCCGTCATCCTCGAGACGGTGGTCCGCCACCGGCGGGTGTCGCAGGTGCTGCTGCGCGAGCTGGCCGCGCGCCTGCCGCCCGATCTGCAGGAGGTGCTGCTGCTGCGGCAGGACGCGCTGGTCGAGGACCCCGCGATCCTGGACCGTCTGGAACAGAACCCCGAGCTGAGCACCTACGCCCGGCGGCGGATCGGCGAGTACCGCGAGCACCTGCTGCGGCGGGACGAGCTGCCGTCGCCCCCCGCGGGCGCCGGACGGGAGGGACAGGAGCCCGGCGACGCCGACGTGCTGGAGGCCCTGGCCGAGGCCGGTCTGCGGCCCGCCGAGGGCGAGGTGGACGACTGCACCGGGCTGAGCGAGGCGCAGATCCGCACCCTGCCGGTGCCGGTGCGTCTCAAGCTGGCGCGCGGCGCCACCCGCACGCTGCGTAGCATCCTGGTGCGGGACAAGAACCCGATGGTGGCGCGGGCGGTGCTCTACGGCAACGCGCTGTCGGATTCCGAGGTGGAGCAGATCGCCACCAGCCGGGCGGTGGTCGAGGAGGTGCTGGAGGCGATCGCCCGCACCCGCCAGTGGATCCGCAAGTACGGCATCATGCTGGCGGTGGTCCGCAACCCCCGGGCCCCGGTCGGCGTCGCGGTGCGGTTGGTGTCGCGGCTGTCGGTGCGCGACCTGCGGACGCTGGGGCGGGACCGCAACGTCGCCGACGCCGTGCGCTCGGCCGCCGGCCGCTTGTATAGAATCAAGCGCGGCTGACCGACCGTTTTCGCCCTCCACCGTCCAGACCGAGGAGCGGAGCGCTCCTTCGAGGGGCCGGGGCGGCCGGCCGGCGGCCCAGCGGCCGAGGCTGACCTTGAAATCCGACTACTACGCGGTTCTGGGGGTACCCCACAACGCGACGACCGTCCAGATCCGGGAGCGCTTCCTGCAGCTTGCCCGCGAGCGCCACCCGGACCGGTTCAAGGGCGACGACAAGAGCCGGGCCGAGGCCGCGTTCCAGGCGATCACCGAGGCCTACAACGTGCTGAGCGACCCCGACCGCCGGCGGCAGCACGATCGGGAGCGGGCGCGGCCGGTCGTCATGGAGCGCGAGGCGGAGCCCACCTCGGCGGCCCGCGTCTATGTGCGGCGCGGAATCAGGGCCTACAAGCAGAAGAACTACCTGGAGGCGGCCGAGAACTTCGACCGCGCGACCCGCGAGAACCCGGCCGATCCGCAGGCCTGGCACCACCTGGCCCTGGCCTGCAGCCACCGCAAGGCCTGGCTGTCACGGGCGCTGGCCGCGGTGGCCAAGGCCTGCGAGCTGGCGCCGATGGAGGCCAGCTACCTCAAGCTCGCCGGCCGGCTGGCGGCCCGCGCCGGCATGCACTCGCGGGCCGAGAAGTACTACCGCCAGGCGCTCGACTGGGGCGGCGAGGATCCCCAGGTGGAGGCCGCCCTGGAGTCGCTGCGGCGGGGCAAGCGGGCCGGCCGCGGGCTGTTCGGAAGGGGCGAGTGAGCTTGCACATCGCGGCCTGCGGTCTCTCCGACGTCGGGCGCTCGCGCACTCACAACGAAGACGCTTTCCGGATCGACGCCGAGCGCGGTCTGTTCGTGGTCGCCGACGGCATGGGCGGGCACGGGCACGGCGACGTCGCCTCGCGGATCGCCGTCGAGGCGATCGCCGAGTCGCTGGCCGGCGGCGGCGGGGCGGCCGGCGGGCGTCCGCAGGGCGCCCGCTCGCACGGCGGCAAGCTGCGCGAGGCCATCCTCCGCGCCCACCGGCGGGTGGTCGGGGCCATCGAGCGGGACCGCTCGCTGGTCGGCATGGGGACCACCGTCGTCGGCCTGGTGGCCGGCGGTCAGGGACGCGGGGCGATCGCCCACGTCGGCGACAGCCGCGCCTACCGGCTGCGCGACGGCGTGCTCGAGCTGGTCACCGAGGACCACACCTGGGTCAACGAGCAGGTGCTGGCCGGGGTGCTGTCCGAGGACCAGGCGCGCTCCCATCCCCTCAAGAGCGTCGTCACCCGGGCGATCGGTGGCGACGGCGACGTCGAGGTGGACGTGCGCGAGCTCGAGCTGCGGCCCGGCGACCGCTTCCTGCTGTGCTCCGACGGGCTGACCACCATGCTGAGCGACGAGGAGATCGAGAGCCGGCTGCAAGGGGCGGCGCCGCTCGACGAGATCTGCCGCAGCCTGGTGAGCTCGGCCAACGGCCAGGGCGGGCTCGACAACATCACCGTCCTGCTGCTGGCCGTGGAGGACGGCCGGCCGGACGACGCCTAGCGGGCTAGCCCGACCCGGTATCGCCCGTTCCGTAGCGATAGCCCTTGCGGGCCCGCACCTTGAACTCCGGGTTGCGGGTCGAGACCTGGACCTCCTGGTAGCCGCGCGAGCCGGCCGGGTGCCGGGCCGAGTAGCTCAGCAGGTAATAGCCGTTGTTGTCCTCGGCGACCTGCCGCAGCGGGTCGCGGAAGTTGGCGAAGTTGAAGTAGAAGCGGCCGCCGGTGTCGTTGGCCAGCAGGCTGAGGGAGTTGCCCAGCACCCCCTGGGCGGCGGTCTCGTCGGCCACGTTCTCGATCAGCGAGATCGCGTAGACCGCGACGTTGTTGTCGTTGAGGGTCTCCATCAGCGGCGGGTAGTAGCGCTCGTCCGGCAGGTAGGTGCCGAAGTCGTTGAGGCGCCCGAAGCCGATGCTGAACAGCAGCAGGTTCTTGCGGCCGGTGATGTAGCCGGCAGCTTCGGCGGTGCGCTGGAGCCCGCTGTAGATGCGCGGCGTGGCGCGCCGCAGCTCGCGCCCCTGGGGCAGGTTCTTGCGCAGCGACGGGCCGCTCGCTTCGGCGAAGCGCGACGGCCAGTTGCTGTCGGGGTCGGTGCCCTTGGCCACCCCCTCGAGGGCGCGCTGCAGCGCCGCGGCGTCGGTGGTGAAGTCCTGGTGGACCTTGAGCTTGTGGTCGTAGGTGAGGACCGCCACCCAGTCGTTGGGCAGCATCTCGCTCGACACCCAGCGGCTGGCCCAGCGCACCGCGTCGAGGTGCTGACCGGTCAGCGACGCGTCCTCCTTGCGCTGGTCGTGGAAGAAGAGAATGAAATAACGGTCGACCGGCACCTCGGCAGGGGTGATGCCGAGTCGTTCGGCGGCGGCCGCCGACTCGACGAAGCGCCGGTTGCTGTAGAAGGTCGCGGAGGTGAGGTCGACCGTCCGCTCGCCGTCCTCGACCACGAAGTCGTCCTTGTCGAGGCCGAGGATCACGTTGCCGCTGGCGTCGGTGACCACCACGTCGAGCAGCACCTCGGTGACCTCGAGCTCCTCGCGGAACACCTCTCGCGGCGGTTGGGCGAGAGCGGCGGCGGCGGTCAGCAGGGCGGCCAAGGCCGCGATCGAGGGGGTGCGAAAGCTCATCCTTGCGACTCCTTTCCGGGAAGGGAGCGGACCGGCGCCGGGCGCCGAGCGGCGAGGGGAAACATGGCTGGCGGCGTAATACGCAAGAGCCGGGCCAGGACCAGGCGCGAGACGCCGGAGGCCCCGGTCCCGGTCAGTATACGAAGCGGCCGACGCGGGCGGCCCGGCGACCGTCACCGAGGGTGGACAGGGTGTGGAAAGCCGCGGCTGCTAGCCGGACGGGTCGCCCGCCGCGTAGAAGCCGCCGCCCGCCGCCCGCCGGACCAGCGCGGGGCTGGGGGTGAAGCGCTCGCCGACCTGTCCGGCCAGGCGCGCCATCGCCTCGACCAGACCGGCGAGTCCCTGCCGGTCCGCCCACCGGCAGAGGCCGCCGCGGAACGGTGGAAACCCGGTCCCCAGGATGAGCGCCAGGTCGAGATCGCCGGCGCTTCGCACCACGCCCTCCTCGAGACAGCGCGCCGCCTCGTTGACCATCGGCAGCACCATGCGCTCGGCCAGACGCCCGCGGTCGGGGTCCTGGATGCGGGGGGTCAGCCCCAGCAGCCGGTAGACCTCGGGGTCCGGGGCGGTCCGCCTGCGGCCGTCGTAAACGTAGAGGCCGCGGCCGCTCTTGGTGCCCAGCCGGCCCTCGTCGCTCAGCCGGTCGATCCAGTCCGGCAACGGCAGCCGGTCGCCGAAGGCGCCGGCCAGGATGTGCGCCACCTTGACGGCGACGTCGATGCCGACCTCGTCGGTGAGCGCCATCGGACCCATCGGCATGCCCCACTCGGTCATCGCCCGGTCCAGGTCTTCGATCCGATGGCCTTCGTCGAGCAGCCACAGCGCCTCCGCCATGTAGAACATCAGCAGCCGGTTGACCAGGAAGCCGGGCCCGTCCTTGACCACCACCGGGGTCTTGCCCAGCCGGCGGGCGAAGGCTGCCACCGTCGCCACCGTTCCGGGCGCGGTGCCCTCGGCGGCGATCACCTCGACCAGCGGCATCTTGTGCACCGGGTTGAAGAAGTGCATGCCCACCACGCGCCCCGGCTCGGGCGTGTCGCGAGCGATGCCGCGGATCGGCAGCGAGGAGGTGTTGGAGGCCAGGATCGCTCCCGCCGGCACCTGCTGCGCCAGCTCGGCGAACACCTTCTGCTTGACCTCGAGGTTCTCGACGATGGCCTCGATGACCAGGTCGACCCGTCCGAAGCCCCGATAGTCCAGACCGGGGCGCACCAGGGCGAGGCGGGCGAGCGCCTCAGGCCGGCTCAGCCGGCGCCGCTCGACCAGCTTGCGGAACAGGGCGGCGGCGTGGGCCATGCCGCCGGCCAGCGGCTCGGGAGCGACGTCCTTGAGCCGCACGGGCAGCGCGGCCGTGGCGGTGATGAGCTGGGCGATCCCGCCCCCCATCACGCCCGCGCCCAGCACTGCCACCGAGCCCACCGGCCGCGGGACGGCGCCGCCGGGCGCGTCGCGCTTGGCGCCCTCCATCAGCCGGAAGACGTGCACCAGGCTCTTGCACTCGCGCGAGACCGCAAGCTCGCCGGCCGCCCGGGCCTCGGCCTCGAGCCCGGCGGCGAGACCTTTCTCGACTCCGACCCGGACCACCTCGAGCGCTCTGAGCGGCGCCGGGTAGAGCCCGGCGGTCTGCCGGAGCACCTGTTTGCGGGCCTGGTCGAAGAGCACCTTCCGCCCCAGCGGGTTCCTCTCCAGCACGATGCCCATCAAACCGCCGCGGCGCCGCCTCGCCGGCCGCCGGCCGGCGACGACCCCGGCCGCGAACTCGCGCACCTGGCGGAGGAAAGAGGCGTCGGGCAGCAGGGCGTCCGCCAGGCCCAGCCGGAACGCCTTGCGGGGGTCGACCGTCTTGCCGGCCAGGATCAGGTCGAGGGCGGCGGCAATCCCGATCCGCCGCGGCAGCCGGCTGCAGCCACCCCAGGCGGGGAGGATGCCGATGCGCACCTCGGGCAGACCGATCCTCAGGTCGGGGCGGTCGCTCAGCAGGACGTATTCGGAGGCCAGGGCCAGCTCGGTGCCGCCTCCCATGCAGCTGCCGCGGACGGCGGCGGCGGTGGGGAAGGGCAGCTCGCTCCAGGCGCCGAACAGCCGCTGTCCGAGCCGCGCCCCCTCGGCGGCCAGGGCGGGGTCCTCGACGCCGGCGATCTCGTCGATGTCGGCGCCGGCGACGAAATTCTCGGGCTTGGCCGAGAGCAGGACCAGGAAGCGGACGTCGGACCGCCCCGCCAGCCGGCCGATCACCTCCTCCAGCTCGGCCATCGCCTCGCGGGTGAAGACGTTGACCGGCCGGCCGGGCGAGTCGAAGGTGAGGGTGGCGAGGCCGTCCGGCCCCACCGCCAGCTCAAAAGCTGTGGACATGGCGGGCTCTCCGCTGGCGGATCGAGGCTAACCGGCGGCGACCCCGGCGTACATGCGCTCGATGACCTCGCCGTACTTCTGGTTGATCACCCGGCGCTTGATCTTCTGGGTAGGGGTCAGCTCGCCGGTCTCGACCGTGAAGTCCTCGCCGAGCAGCTCCCAGATGCGGACCTGCTCGTAGCGCGCCAGGTTGCGGTTGACCTCGTCGACTTCGCCCTTGAACAGCTCGATCACCGCCGGCTGCCGGAGCAGCGCGGCGCGGTCCTCGGCGTCCAGGCCCTGGCGCTTGGCCCACGCCGCCAGGGTCTCGAAGTCGGGCACCAGCAGCGCGGACAGCAGCTTGCGGCGGTCGCCGATGATCACCGCCTGACCGATGAAGCGGCTCGACTTGAGGGCGTTCTCGATCGGCGCCGGCGCCACGTTCTTGCCGTAGGCGTTGACGATGATCTCCTTCTTGCGATCGGTGATGCTCAGGAAACCGTCCTCGTCGATCTCGCCGATGTCGCCGGTGTGGAACCAGCCCTCGGCGTCGATCGCCTCGGCGGTCTCCTCGGGCAGGTTGTGGTAGCCCTTCATGATGTTGGGACCGCGGGCCAGCACCTCGCCGTCCTCGGCGATGCGCAGCTCGACCTCCGGCAGCGGGGGGCCGACGGCGCCAGGCTTGGTCGCGCCGCGGCGGTTGACGGTTAGCACCGGCGCGGTCTCCGACAGGCCGTAGCCCTCGTAGATCTCGATCCCCGCACCCCAGAAGAACTCGGCCAGCTCGCGCGCCAGCGGCGCGCCTCCCGACATCGCGAACTGGAAGCGGTCGCCCAGGCGGGCCTTGATCTTGCTGAACACCAGGCGGTCGGCGAGCGCCAGCTTGAGCCCGAGCAGCCCCCCCGGCCGCCGCTGCCGGAGCCGGTAGGGCAGCGCCTGCTGCGCCACCCCTTCGGCCCAGCGGAAGATCTTCTGCTTGAGCGGCGGGCTGGAGGCGACGCTCTCCTGCACCTTGGCCATCACCTTCTCGTAGACCCGCGGCACCGACACGAAGACGTGCGGGCGGACCTCGAGGAAGTTCTGGGCGATGGTCTGCACCGACTCGGCGTAGGCGATGGTGACCCCACGGTAGAAGTAGATGTAGTCGACGGTGCGCTCGAACGAATGCGACAGCGGCAGGAAGCAGAGCGCGGTGAAGTCGCGCTGGATGTCCATCACCTGCAGGCAGCTGACCACGTTGCTGACGATGTTGCGGTGGGTGAGCATGACCCCCTTGGGGTTGCCGGTGGTGCCGCTGGTGTAGATGAACGTCGCCAGATCGTCGGGCTGGGCCCGTTTCAGCCGCCGCTCGAACTCGGCGCGGTCGGCCGGCGGCGTCGACTCCAGCAGCGAGCTGAAGGAGAGGCTTTCGGTGCCCTCCGGCTCGTCGTCGATCAGCACCAGGGTCTCGACCTTGGGCATGTCCTGGCGCTCGCCGAGGAGGCCCTCCAGTCGCTCGCGGCCCTGCACGAAGAACACCCGCGCCCCACAGTCGTTGGCCACGTAGGCGGCCTGGTCGGCGGTCAGCGTCGGGTAGATCGGCACCAGCACGGCACCGCTGCACAGGGTGGCGAAGTCGACGGCCGGCCAGTGCGGGCCGTTCTCGGCCATCAGCGCCACCCGCTCGCCGGGCTCGACGCCCAGCCCGTCGAGGGCGGCCGCCAGCCGGCGGACCCGCTCGGCCAGCTCGGCGGTGGAGATCGGCACGTAGCGGCCCTCCACCTTGTGCAGCAGGCATTCCGGCTTGTCGTGGCCCTCGGCCACCAGAAACAACTCGCCAAGCGTCTGGATGCTCATCGGTCCCCCCCGGGAAGGCAGGCGTACGAAACGGGATTGTAACCCACGCCGAAACCGGTCCCGGGGGCCGCACGGTGGTCCCCTCGTCGCCTTGACCGGCCCGCGTGGCCGCGGGTATCCTTCCGCCGCCTTCCGGCAGAGCGTCCGGAGGTCGTCCGACCCGCCGGGGCGTAGCTCAGCCTGGTAGAGCGCACGGTTCGGGACCGTGAGGCCGGAGGTTCAAATCCTCTCGCCCCGACCACTCCGATTTCCCGTTTGCCGCCGCCCGGGCGGCGGCCACCCGATGGCGACCCCAGCCCCGCTGCCGCTGCGCCTGCTCCCCGGGCGGTGCCGGTGACGAGCCGCAAGCCCGAGCCGCCGCCGTACGTTCCGGCCACCACCGAGCTCCCCGAGCTCACCCTCAAGGCGGTGGTGCTGGGGGTGCTGATGGCGGTGGTGCTGGGCGCCGCCAACGCCTATCTGGGTCTCAAGGCGGGGCTCACCATCTCCGCGACCTTCCCGGCCGCGGTGGTGGCGATCGCCGCCTTCCGCCTGCCCTTCCTGCGCGGCAGCGTCCTCGAGCAGAACGTCGCCCGCACCGCCGCCTCGGTGGGCGAGGCGCTGGTCGCCGGTGCCATCTTCACCCTGCCGGCCTTCCTCATCGCCCGGGTCGACGGCCGGCCGGTCTGGGAGCGCTTCGACTACTGGCAGAGCACCTGGATCATGCTGGTGGGTGGGGTGCTGGGGATCCTCTTCGTGATCCTGCTGCGCCGCACCCTGGTCGAGGACGCCGAGCTGCCCTTCCCCGAGTCGGCGGCCTGCGCCGAGCTGGTCAAGGCCGGCCAGAAAGGCGAGAGCGGCGCCCGCTACGTCTTCGGCGCGATCGGTCTGAGCGCCGTCCTCGAGCTGCTCAAGAACTCGCGCGGCGTCGAGCTGATCGCTTCGGCCAGGGACTGGTTCGTCGGTTTTCCGCGCTCGCTGGTGACCCACGGCAGTCCCGAGTCGCCGCTCGCCAGGGTCGCCCACGGGGGTGGGGCGTATCTGTCGACGCCGGCCGCCTCGCCGGCGCTGATCGCGGTCGGCTACATCATCGGACCGCGGCTGGCGGCGGTGGCCTTCTCCGGGGGCGCCTTCGGTTGGCTGTTCCTGGTGCCGCTGTTGCTGTTCGCGGACCCCGACCTGGCGGCGCGGGTGGGCGAGGCCGGCGGCGCCGAGCTGGCCGAGTCGGTGTGGCGCAACCAGGTGCGGCCGATCGCGGTCGGCGCCATGCTGGTCGGCGCGGTCCACACCCTGGTCGGGCTGCGCGGCTCGCTGGCCCAGGCCTTTGGCCGGGTGGTCGCCGACTTCCGCCGCAGCGCGCTGGTCGAGTCGGCCGAGGAGACCGGCTCGCGGCTCGAGATCGACGTCTCGCTCAAGTGGATCAGCCTCGGCGTGCTGGTCACCGCGGTGCCGATGACCGCCCTCTACTGGTTCTTCACCCACAGCCTGGCCGGCGCCCTGCTGGCGGCGGTGGTGATGATCGTCACCGGCTTCCTGTTCGCCGCCGTCGGCGGCTACCTGGTGGGCCTGATCGGCGGCTCCAACCAGCCGATCAGCGGCCTGGCGCTGTCGACCCTGATCGTGGCGGCCCTGCTGATGGTGTCGATCGGGGTCAAGGGCGCCGGCGGGGTGGCGGCGGTGCTGGGGGTAGCGGCGGTGGTCTGCTGCGCCTCGGCGATGGCCGGCGACATGATCCAGGATCTGAAAGTCGGTCACCTGCTGGGCGGCACCCCCTGGCGGATGGAGGTGGCCGAGATCGTCTCCACGCTGCTGGTGGCTTTCGTGCTGGTCTGGCCGATGGTCTTCCTGCACGCCGGAGTGCCGGGCGGCATCGGTGGCGAGCAGCTCGCCGCCCCGCAGGCCGGGCTGATGGCGCAGCTCGCCACCGGCATCGTCGGCGGCGACATGCCGTGGGCGCTGATCGGCATCGGGATCGCCTTCGGGATCGCCCTGGTGCTCATCGACTCGCCCTCGCCGATGCTGATCGCGGTGGGGATGTACCTGCACTTCGACACCACCGCGGCGATCTTCGTGGGCGGCGTCCTGGCCTGGATCGTGGACCGGGGGCGCCGCCGGCGGCGGCTCGACGAGGGCGAGCGCGCCGCCTCCGAGAACCGCGGCACCCTGCTGGCCTCCGGCCTCATCGCCGGCGAGGCGCTGATGGCGGTGACGCTGGCGGCGCTCTACTTCGTGCTGCCGCCGGACCCGCCCGGCGGCGTCAGCTCGGTGGCCTCGGTCTGGCTGGGTCTCGACCCGGGTCCGCTGCTCGAGCGCTGGGGCGGCTGGCTGGCGCTGGCGCTTTTCGGGGTCGTCGCCTGGGTGCTGGTCCGGCTGCCGCTGCGCGCGGCGCGCCGCTAGCGGCCTGCAACACCCGAATCGATCGTGCCTGAGCGGCCCTCACAGCCGATCTCGGCGTTGCGCCTCCTCGCCATAGCCCCCGCCATGCCTGCGTCGGCGCGCCTGGAGCTCGGCCGCGATGGCTCGCTCATCCACCACCGATTCGAGTGCTACAGGCCGCTGGCGGGCTGCTATTCTCCCGCCGCCGAACCGTTTCGGCAGTTTCCCTGGAGGAGGTCGGCGTGATCTACGTCTGGGCCATCGGCATCTATCTGGCCGTGCTCATCGCCATCAGTCTGCGCAAGAGCCGGAGCGTCAAGACCCAGGACGACTTCATGGTCGCCGGGCGCAACGTCACCGCCACCTTCCTGGTGGCGACGCTGGTCTGCACCTGGATCGGCTCGGGGAGCCTGTTCGGCGGCGCCGGGCGCGCCTTCCGCGAGGGCTTCTCGGCGCTGTGGATGAGCGCCGGCGCCTGGGTGGGGATCGCCATCGTCTACTTCCTGGCGCCGCGGGTGCGGCGCATCGCCCAGTACACGGTGCCCGACATCCTGGAGACCCGCTACACGCCGGCGGCGCGGCTGATGGGCTCGCTGGCGATCATCATCGCCTACCTGACCATCGCCAGCTACCAGTTCAAGGGCGGCGGCCGGCTGATCAACCTGCTGGTGCCCGAGATCGACCCCAAGCTGGGCGGGCTGATCATCTGTCTGCTGGTGGTGCTTTACACGGTGGCGGCCGGCATGATGTCGATCATCGCCCTCGATCTGGTCAACGGCATCATGATCACCCTCGGCATCCTGATCGCGGCGCCGCTGGTGCTCAAGGCGGCCGGGGGCTGGAGCGCCCTCACCACCACCCTGCCCGAGACCCACTTCACGGTGGTGGGCCGCACCGGCATCGCCCAGGCGCTGGGGCTGTTCTTTCCCACCTTCTTCCTGCTGCTGGGCGAGAGCGGCATGTACCAGAAGTTCATGGGCGCCAGGGACGCCCTCACCGCCCGCCGGGCGGTGATCGGCATGATCATCGGCGTCATCGTGGTCGAGACGGTGCTCGACGCCACCGCCATCTTCGGCGCCGGCCTCTACTGGAGCGACCCCGCCTACCGCGCCGCCGACGGCACCTTCAGCAGCGCCGCCACCGAGACCATCATCCTGCAGGTGGCGCGGCACAACATGTTCCCGCTGTTCGGCATCCTGCTGCTTATCGGCGGCGTCGCCATCATCTTCTCGACCGCCAACACCTTCCTGATGATCCCTTCCACCAACGTGGCGCGGGACATCTACCAGCGCTTCCTCAACCCGAAAGCCAGCGAGCAGCAGGTGATCCGCACCCAGCGGGTGATGATCGCCGTCCTGGCGCTCGTCGCCTATGCCGCCTCCACCTTCTTCGAGTCGATCCTCGACATGGCGCTCTACGCCTACACCATGGTGGGCGCGGCGGTGACTCCGGCCCTGCTGGCCGCCTTCCTCTGGCGGCGGGTGACCGAGACCGGCGGCACGCTGTCGGTGGCCGCCGGGGTGGCGGCCTGTCTCGCCTTCGCGGTGCTCAACCAGCTGGGGGTGGAGCAGATCCCGCTGGGCTTCACCACCCTGCCGCTCGACTACGAGTACGCCATCTACCCGGCCGCCGCGGCCTCCTTCGCGTGCCTCATCGGCGGCAGCCTGCTGACCCCGGCGTCGGCCGAGGCCAAGTGGCAGCCCTTCTGGCGCCGGGACGACGGGTAGGGAGTGGCGAGGTCGCGCCTCACGGGGCGGTGGTAGGGTGAGAGAGGAGGCGCGGCTGGTCGGCAAACTCTGGGGTCTTTCGGAGGCGGGCCGGCTGGCCGCCATCGGATGAGCGTTCGGGCCGCTGCCGTTGCCGGCACCTTCTATCCGCGGCAGGCCGGCGAGTTGCGCCGCGCCGTGGAGGCGCATCTTGCGGCGGCCTCCGCCGCAGGGGCCTCCGGCGCTGAGAGGCCTACCCGGAAGAGCCCCGAGGACGGCTCCACGACCGCGGCGGCGGGGGCTCGCCCGGCGAGGGTCAAGGCGGTGATCGCGCCGCACGCGGGCTACGTGTATTCGGGTCCGACCGCCGGGTATTCGTTCGCTCGGCTGCGGGGCGAGCCGGGCGTGAGGCGGGTCGTGATCATCGGGCCGGCGCACCGGGTGCCGGTGCGGGGGGTGGCGCTGCCGGGCTCGGAGGCGTTCGAGACCCCGCTGGGCGTGGTGCCGGTCGACGAGGAGCTGGCGTCGCGGATCGCCGGGCTGGGGCCGGTGACGGTGAGCCGCGCCGCCCACGCCCCCGAGCACAGTCTGGAGGTGGAGCTGCCGTTCCTGCAGGTGGCCCTGGAGGAAGGCTTCACGGTGCTGCCCCTGGTGGTCGGCGCGGCGCGGGGCGAGGAGGTGGCGCAGGTGCTGGAGACGGTCTGGGGCGGCGACGAGACCCGGGTGGTGATCAGCTCGGACCTCTCCCACTACCACGACTACGAGACCGCGCGGCGGCTCGACGGCCGCACCGCCGAGCAGATCCTGGGGCTCGACGCGCGGCTCTCGCACGACCAGGCGTGCGGGGCGACGCCGGTCAACGGCCTGCTGGTGGCGGCCCGCGGCCGGGGGATGGAGCCGCGGCTGCTCGATCTGCGCAACTCGGGCGACACCGCCGGGGATCGACTCCAGGCGGTGGGCTATGGCGCCTTTGCCTTTCTCGAAGCGGCCTAGCGGGTGGTCGACCGGGCACGAGTGAGCGGAGACGACGAGCGCGGGCGCGTCCTGCTGCGGCTCGCCCGCCGGACGCTCGAAGAGGAGCTGGGCGCGGCCAGCGGCCCGTCCCCGCCGTCGTCCCCGTGGCTCGAGGAGCCGGCCGCGACCTTCGTCACGCTGCGCCGTGGCGGCGAGCTGCGGGGTTGCATCGGCACCCTCAACCCCCATCGCTCGCTGCGCGAGGACGTCTGCCACAACGCCCGCGCCGCCGCCTTCAGGGACCCCCGCTTCCCGCCGCTGGCCGCCGCCGAGCTGCCCGAGCTCGTCATCCGGGTCTCCGTCCTGTCGCCGCTCGCCGAGATCGAGGCGACGAGCGAGGAGGAGCTGCTGGCCGGGCTGCGGCCCGGCACCGACGGGCTGGTGTTCGCGGCCGGCCCGCACCGCGGCACCTTCCTGCCCGAAGTGTGGACGGGGCTGCCCGCGCCGCGCGACTTCCTGCGGCAGCTGCGGCGCAAGGCGGGCCTCGCCGAGGACTACTGGGGATCCGACGTCCAGGTCTGGCGCTACACGGTGGACAGCTGGGAGGAGGAGGGGCGCCCGGCGGGCCGCTGACCGCCGGCTACTCGGCGCGCAGCGCTTCGATGGGGTCGAGCGAGGCCGCCCGGCGGGCCGGCAGCACCCCCGAGACGACCCCCACCGTAAAGCTCACCGCCACCGCCACCAGCGCGTAGGGCAGCGGGGTGAAGACCGGCAGCCCCGGGACCGCCGCCCGCAGGACGGCGCACAGACCCACCCCGGCCGCGATGCCGCCCAGCCCGCCGAGGGTGGCGAGACCGGCGGCCTCGGTGAGGAACACCAGCTGCACCTGGCGGCGGGTAGCGCCCAGCGACCGCACCAGCCCGATCTCGTGGGTGCGCTCACCGACCGCGATCCACATCATGGTCAGGATGCCGATCGCCCCCACCAGCAGCGAGACGCCGCCGATGGCGCCGACCGCCAGGGTGACCACGTTCATCACGTTGTCGAACACCTCCAGCATGCCGGCCTGGGTAGTTATGGTGAAGTCCTCCTTGCCGCCGTGGCGGGCGGTGAGCACGCGGCGGACCTCGGACTCCACCCGCTCCAGCAGGCCGGCGTGGTGAAAGGTGAGGTCGATCTCGTTGACTTCGTCGTAGTTGAAGAGCTTCATGGCGGTGGCCACCGGCACGTAGGCCGAGTCGTCGAGGTCGAAGCCCAGGAAGGTCCCCTTGGACTCCATCAGGCCGACCACCCGGAAGCGGGCGCCGCCGATCCGCACCAGCTCGCCCAGCGCGTTGCCGGAGCCGAACAGCTCGTTCTTGAGCTTGGTGCCGAGCACCGCCTGGCGGCCGCCGCGGCGCGGGTCGCCGGACGGCCAGAAGGAGCCCACCCGAACCTTCCACTTCCACACCTCGGGCACCTCCGGGGTGACGCCGTAGACGAAGACGCTTCGCCCCCGCCCGCCGGCCTCGACGCGGGCGGTGCCGAAGGTCACCGGCACCACCGCCTCGACCCCCGGCAGGCGGCCGAGCGCTTCGGCGTCGTCGATGGTCAGTTTGTGGGTGGTGCCGCCGAGGGCGCCGGGGATGCCGGTGGTCTCGGGCTTGCCCGGGTTGATGGCCAGCAGGTTGGTGCCGAACTGGGTGAACTGGTCGAGGACGTAGCGGCGGGTGCCCTCGCCGATCGAGGTCAGCAGAACCACCGAGGCGATGCCGATGGCGATGCCGAGCATGGAGAGCGCGGAGCGCAGGCGGTGGCTGCGGATGGCGCGCAGCGCCAGGGCGAGGAGGTCGCGCATCGGGGAGAGTGTAGCGGGGTTGTCGGTGGGGTGGTGCGGCTGTGGGGTAGAGCTTCGCGGGTCGGTGGCGGCATGGACCGCAGTGGCGGGGAGCTCCCAGGTCGGCAGGTCCGCTGTGGCGAGGAGCTTCGCAGGTCGCTGGCGGGAGCCGGCCGGGGCGGGGCCCGCCTGGGACCGGAGCCGGCCCTGAAGAACTTCACGGGGGAGGGCCGGCTCCTCCTGTCCGCCTTCGCGCTGCACGGTCGGTTGATCTTCGATGGTCTGCGCAAGCGCTCGGCTCCAGGCCCCTGTCGCACCCCGCCCCGGCCGGCTCTCGGGCAGCCGAGATCTGCCTGGGCATTCGCGCGAGTGCTCGCGCAACCGTTGGTGCGAATGTCGATGAGAGGAAGAGGCCGGTCGGGAGATAATTGACGCGTGGCAAGACCGACCGAGAGGTTCTGGAGCGCGCGATCAGCTGAGAGGCGGGTGGGCTCATGAGCGCTGGGCGCCGATCGGTCGGGGGACGTCTGGGACGGGTCGTGGGCTGGGTGGCGATCGGGCTGGCGGCGCTGCTCGTGGTGGCGGTGGTCGCCGTCTGGCTGACGCTGCGGTCGGTGGGGGGGCGGCGGGCGGTCTTCGAGCGGGTGGCGGCGGGGGTCGAGGAGGGGACGGGTTGGCGGGTGGAGGTCGAGGACTACTCGCTGAGGCCGGCGCGGTCGACGCTGACCGTCGAGGGGCTGGCGGCGGGCGCGCCGGGAGCGCCGCCGGTGGTCGAGGCCGAGCGGCTCGAGGTCGTGGTCGGGCTGTGGTCGCTGGTGCGAGGGCCGGTGGTGGTGCGCTCGCTGGAAGTCGAGGGCTGGCGGGTGGATCTGGCGCGGCCGCTGCCGGCGGCCCGGCCCGCGCCCGAGCAGACCGCTGCGGAGCAGCCCGCGCCCGAGAGGGCGCCGCTCCCGGTGGTGCGGCGGCTGGCCCTGAGCAGCGGCGAGGTCCGCGGCGGGCCGCCCCCGGAGGCGGTCGCCGGGCGGCTGGCCGGCTGGGAGGTCGGGGGGATCGAGCTGCGGGGCGCGCTCGCGGACGAGGCGCTGACGCTGGCGCTGGAGCGCGCCGACGTGCGGCTGCGGCGGAGCGACGGCGAGGTGATCGGGCTGGCGGCGACGGCGGCGCTGGCGGGCCCGGTGAGCGGACCGTGGCAGCTCGACGCTTTCGAGCTGTCGGGGTCCGGGCTCGAGATCGAAGCGCATGGCACCGTGGCGCCGCCGACGCGGGTGGCCGGTGCCGGGCAGGGTGCCGGTGTCGGGCCCGGTCGCGCGTCAGGGAGCCAGGCTGGCGCAACCGGGACCGTCGCCACCGGGTCGACCGTCCCTACCGCCGGTCGGCCGGGAACCGACGCCACGGAGCTGGTTGCCGGCCGGCTGGCCTTCTCGCTGAACGCCGACGTCGGCGGGCTGTTCCCCGATCTCGCGGGGAGCGTGAGCGCCACGGGCGAAGCCGACCTCGCGGCCGGGGACCTGTGGTTGCGGTTGACCGCTCGCGAGGTGGCGCTCGATCCCTTGCTGGCCGCCGCGGCAAGCGTCCCCCGGCCCGGTCGGGCAGCGCCCCAAGACCCGGGCAGCGCCGGCCCGGCGGCCGCGGCGGAGGACGGCTCGGTGCCGCTGCCGGCCGGTTCGCTGCTGGCGGTGCAAGTCGAGGGCGGGGTGCGCGGGTGGGGGAGCGGTCTCGATCTCGAAGCGGAGCTGTCGTGGACCGGGGCGGACGGCAGCCTGGCGCGGGCGAAGCTCGCCGCCCAACGTGCAATCGAGGACGAACCGCTGTCGGCCACCTTCGATGCCGATCTGCTGCCGGGTCTCTCCGGCCGGCGTCGGCTTGCCGGCCGGCTGTTGCTGCCGGCGGCGGCCGACCCCGTGAGCGCCGCCGGGACCCTTCCGGCAGCCGGCGCCGAGGCGGGCCCGCTCGGACTGGCGCCGCTCGAGGCCGGGCGGCTCGAAGACGGTCGGGTGGAGGTCCTGCTGCCCGAGCTGGCGGTGGCGCGCCGCCAGGTGGAGCAGATCTGGCCCGGCCTGCTCGCCACCGTCCCGGCGCCGGTCCTGGACCTCCTCGACTCGCCCGGCGGGGCACTGTCGCTGGACGCCGGTCTCGAAGGCGCCCTGCTCGATCCGGGAATGACGGCGACCGCCAGCTGGCGACTCCCGGCCGGGGGCGGGCTGGCCGAGCTGCGCGCCTCCGGTCGCCCGCGAAGCCTGAGCGGCGAGGCGACCGCCACGCTCCGGGAGCTCGACCTGGCGGCGCTGGAGGCCGCGACCGGAATCGGGCTGACCGGTCTCGTCGATGCGCGGCTCGAGGCCCGCGGCTCGCCCGGCGATCTGCGAGCCAGGCTGGAATTGACGTCGGCGGTCATCGGTGCGGCAGCGGCCCCTCGGGCAGGGCCGGATGAGCCGGGCGCCGTGGCGGCCGTCGAAGATCACCTGGCCGAGGCTGCCGCGCCAACGGCGACCGGCGAGACGAGCGGTTCCGAGCCCGGTGCTCTCGGCGCTGCCGTCGCGTTCGAGCCGCTGGTCGAAGACCTCCGGGTGGTGGCCGAGCTGGCCGGCGGCAGGCTGCGGATCGACCGTCTCGACGGGCGGGCCGCGGGCAGGTCGTTCTCGGTCCGCGGCGATTTCGAGGCCGCGCTGCCGTTGAGGCGCGGCGATCTCCAGATCGAGCTCGCGAATCTGGGCGGGAGCGCAATCGAGGCCCGCGCGGCGACCGAAGTGCGTGGGGCGGGAGTCGAGACCGCGCCGGCCGCGCCGCTCCAGACGGCGCGGCTCGAGCTGGGACTGGCCGACGGCGTCGTCCGGGTGGAGATCCCCCACCTGGTTCTGGCCGGGGCTCCCCCCGGCCGGCTCCGGGCTCGGCTGCCCTGGGGCTCTCTGACCCGGCTGCCCGGCCTCGGCGAGCGGTTCGCCGGCCTGCCGGTCGCGGCCCCGGCGTCGGGCCCGCTGACGGCCGAGTGGGAGCTGCCGGCCGCCGATCGTGCGGCCCTGCTGGCGGCGCTCGGTCTGGCTCCCGAGCTGCAGCTCCGGGGCGGTGCGGCCGGCGAGGCGAGCTACGACCCGGCGGACCCGGAGGCGGCGAGCGGCCGGCTCGAGCTGCGGGGGCTGGAGCTGGTCGCCGGCGACCGCCGGGTGACGGCCGAGGGACCGTTGCGCTTGCGCGTGGCGTCCGGCGGGCTGCGGCTCGAGCCCGCCACGCTGCGACTCGCCGGCCCCGAGGGCGAGGCCGGGCTCGACCTCCAGGCGACGCTCGAACCGGCCGCGCGGCGCGGCGAGCTGGTCCTGGTGGTGGCCTGGCCGGACGGCGAGGTGCGGGCGCTCGAGCTGCGGTTGGAGCTGGCGGAGGGGATCGTGCGCGCCGCGGTGCCGCGGGTCGAGCTGGAGGGGTCGCTGGCCGGTCTGGCGGCCGGCGCCAGGGTCACCGCCACGCTGCCGCTCGCCACCCTGGCCGGGCTGCCCGGTCTGGAGGTCCTGGGCACGCTGCCGCTGGGGCTCTCGGACGGCGCGGCGAGCGGTCCGCTCGAGCTGGTCTGGGAGCTGCCGGAGACCGAGTGGCGGCCGCTGCTGGCGCTGCTGCCGGGGAGCGGTCCGCTCGAGCGGCTGCGGGTGGGTGGGCGCGGCGAGCTGCGCCTCGACCCGCGGCGTCCGGCGCTGGGCCGCGGCGAGATCCGGCTCGCCGCCCTGGCGGCGGTCGTCGACGGCCGGCCGATCGAGACCGCCGGGCCGCTGGCCCTGGAGCTGGCCGAGGGTCGCGCCAGGCTCGAGCCGCTGGCGCTGAGGGTGGAGGGTCAGCAACTGCGGCTGGCCGGGCACGCCGAGCTGGACCCCGGCTGGGGCCCCGACGCCCCGCCCGCCGCGCTGGTTCGCTACCTCGAGCTCGACGCCCACGGGACGCTGCCTGCCGAGCTGCTCAATCCCTTCCTGGCCGGCGGCATCGGCAGCGGCCCGCTCGAGGTCACGGTGGCGGTGCGCGGTCCGCCAGCGGAGCTCGAAGGCGAGCTCAGGCTGGACGGCTCGGAGGCCGTGGTGCGCTACCGGGCGCCCTACTTCGTGGAGATCCGCGAGCCGGTGCTCGAGGCGCTCTTCGCGGGCGGCGAGCTGCGCCTCGAGAAGGGGCGCCTGCGCCTCAACGAAGGCGAGGTACAGCTCGACGGCCGCCTGGCGGGCGGCGGCGGGCCCGATCTGACGGCCCGGCTCGACGGGCTGCGCTTCCGTCTCGACTACGGGCTGCTGGCCTCGATCGGCGGCGAGCTGCGTCTGGAGCTGCCGGTGGCCGGGCCCGGTGTGGCGGGCGGCGAGACCGCGGGTCCCGAGGGGCCGCCGACCGCGCGGCTGAGTGGGCGGCTGGTCGTCGAGCGCGGGTCGCTGACCCGGCCGGTGCGGCTCGAGCGCGAGGCCCTGGCCCTGCTGCTGGCGCCGGTCGACCTCACCGGAACCGAGGAGTCGCCGCTCGAAGCGATCGCCGTGGATCTCGAGGTGGCCACCGGCGACGGGGTGCGGATCCGCAACAACGCGGCCGATCTGTGGATCCGCTGGGAGCCGCTGCGGGTGCGCGGCACCCTGGCGGTACCGCTGGTCGAGGGCCGCTTCGAGGTCGAGCCGGGGGGCCGCGTCCACGCCCTCGGTCAGACGGTGCGGATCGACCGCGGCGCCCTCGAGCTGAGCGGCGAGGAGGGCGTGGCGCCGGTGCTCGAGCTGGAGACCACCAGCTCGCTGGAGGACCCGTCCATCGCCCGGCTGGCCGGCGACGACCCGCTGCTGGCGGGCGGCGAGGCGGCGGCCGGCGTCCCGGGGGCCCTCGGTGTCCCCGGGGCGGTGGGGGCCGGGCTCGCCACCTACCTCGCCGAGCAGTTCACCGGCCGACTGTCGGAATCGCTGGGGATCGCCGGCCTGACGCTGCGGCCGGTGCTGGTCTTCGGCGAGACCGACCCGAGCGCGCGGCTCACCCTGAGCCAGGAGCTGTCGGCGGGCGTCGCCCTCGCCGCCTCGCTCGACCTGCGCAACGCCGAGCGGCAGACCTATCTGCTCGACGTCACCGAGATCGGGCGGCTGCCCCGGCTCCGCGGCCAGGTGTTCAGCAGCGACCAGGGCTCCGAAGGGGTGACCCTGCAACAGCGGCTCGAGCTGGGAGGCGGCGATCCCGGGCGGCGCCAGGAGGGCCCGCGCCTGCGCCGGATGCTCGTCGAGCCGCCGCCGGGCGTCTCGCGGCGCGGGCTGCGGCGGGCGATCGGCGTCGAGCGCGGCGACGCGCTGCCCGACGGCGGCCTCTTCGCGATCGAAGTCGAGGCCGCGGCCTATCTGCAGCGCCGCGGCTACCCGGACGCGCGGGTGGAGGCCACGCTGGAGCCGGTCTCGGGACCGCGAAGCGAGGGCAGGGGCGCGCACCTGGTGCTGGCCGTGGACCCGGGTCCGCGGGTGCGCTTCCGGTTCGAAGGCCCGCTCCCGAAGAGCTTGCGGCGCTCGGTGAGCGAGCTCTACCGGGCCGATTTCTTCGAGGCCGAGTCGCTCGCGGAGATGCGGCGCCAGGCCGAGCGGGCGCTCCGCAGCCGCGGCTTCCTCGATCCCGAGGTGGGGGTCGAGGTGACGCCCGGCGAGGGCGAATCGGCCGCGCGAACCGTGCTGGTGCGCACCAGCGGCGGTCGCCGGCTCAAGGACCCGAAACTGCTGCTGACCGGCGTCCCCGCCGACGAGGCGGCCCGGCTGGCGGCGCGCTTCGCCACTCCGGTCCAGCGGCTCGAGCTGGCGGCGGCGCTGCCCGAGGCCGACGCCCGGCTGCTGGCGGCGCTGGGCGCCGCCGGCTATCCGCGGGCGGCGATCGCCGCCCGCGGGCTGGACGACAAGGGCCACGTCACGGTGTCGATCGATCCCGGTCCCCGGCAGACGTTGGCACGGGTCGAGGTCGTCGGGCTGGACGAGGCGGCCGAGGCCGAGCGCCTGGCCGGCGTCGGTGGGCTCGAGCCCGGCGCTCCCGCCACCGCCGCCGGCGTGGCCGCCGCGGCGCGCGCCGTCGAGGCCGACCTGCGCGGCCACGGCTACGACGACGTGCAGGTGGCGGCGCGGCTGGAGCCGCTCGACGACTCGGGGCTCGAGCTGGCGCTGGTCCTCGAGGTGGAGCCGGGTCCCCGCTACCGGGTGGCCGGCTCGCGGGTGGAGGGCCTGCGCTTCACGCGGCCGCGGTGGGCGGCGCGGCTGGCCGGTCTCGAAGAGGGCTCGGTGCTCAGCCCCGAGGAGCTGGCCGACGCCCGCCGGCGGCTCTACGGCACCGGGCTGTTCCGCGCCCTGACGCCCACCGCCGAGAAGGACCCCGCGGGCGAGGCGGCGGTGGTCTTTCGGGCCGAAGAGCGCAGCCGCTTCCTGCTCGCCTACGGGCTGAGGTGGGACAGCGACGAGGGCGGCACCGCGGTGGTCGACCTGCTGGACCGCAACCTGCTGGGGCGGGCGGTCACCCTGGGCCTGCGGGCGCTGTGGTCGAGCGACGACCGCAGCCTGCGGCTGAGCGCCAAGCTGCCGTACCTGGTGTGGCGGCGCGGCGAGATCGAGACCCTGACCTCGCTCCGTGAGGAGGTCACCGAGGTCGACGAGCTGGAGACCTGGGTCACCTCGCTCCAGCTCTCGTATCCACTGGCCGGGCGGCTCACCGGACGGATCTACGGGCGCTACCGGGAGGCGACGCTGCGCGAGAAGGTGTCGCCCGATCCGTTCTTCCCGCCGGTGACCCGCACCTTCCGCAACCCGTTTCTCGGGCTCCAGATGCTCTACGACAGCCGCCTGGGCGAGGGGGCGGGCGTGCGCGGCCTGTTCGCCAGCGCCGACCTCTCGGGCACCGGCGATTTCCTGGGCAGCGATTTCGAGTGGCTGCGCTTCTTCGGTCAGTTCAACCTCTACCGGCCGGCCGGCCGCTGGGGATGGCGCCGGCTGTCCTGGGCGCAGTCGGTGCGGGTCGGCCTGGCCGACAGCTTCGGCCAAGTGCTGGACCGCCCCGACCGCTTCTTCGCCGGCGGCGACTACTCGGTGCGCGGCTACCGCACCGAGAGCCTGGGCCCGGCCGAGTTCTTCGGCGCCGCCAGCCGGCCCCGCGGCGGCCGCGCCCTGCTGGTGGTCAACGAGGAGCTGCGGTTCGAGCTGCTCGACCGGCTCTCCGGCCTGGTCTTCTACGACGCCGGCAACGTGTGGACCAAGACCAGCGACTTTGGCAGCGACCTGTTCAGCGCCGCCGGCCTCGGCCTGCGCGCCACCACCCCGGTCGGCCTGCTCCGCCTCGACATCGCCTTCCCCGTCGACCGCCGGCCCGAGGACTCCGCCTTCAAGCTCCACTTCGGCTTCGGCAACACCTTCTGAGAGAAGGGTCGGGCGGCCAGCCAGCAGAGCCGCCCGGGCAGCGGAGCGAGTCCGCTGCCCGGGCAGTGGTTGGAGAGCGGCTAGCTCGCAGCTAGCCGCGGGCGGCTTCGAGAATGCGCCGCGCGCGGGCCGCCTCGGGGGCGTCCGGGGCGAGGAACAGGAAGCGGTCCATGTCGGCGATCAGCAGGTCCTTGCGGCCGGTCTGCTCGGCCGCGAGACCGCGATAGTAGTAGGCGTAGGCGATCCCCGAGTCGCGGTCGATGGCCTGGGTGAGCAGGTCGACCGCCGGGCCCCACTGCTGCTGCAGGGCGCGGGTGAGACCGAGCTGGTAGAGCACCTGGGCGTCCTGCGGACGGTTGGCGAGCAGCGACTCGAAGGTCGCCTGGGCCTCGTTCAGACGCCGCAGACGCTGCTGGGCGATGCCCAGCTGGAGCTGGGCCTCGCCGTTGCCGGGGTTGGCGGCGAGCAGGGTCTGGGCGCGGTCGAGGGCGGTGGCGTAGGCCTGGTCGGCCTCGGCGCGCCGCTCGGCGTAGGCGTGGGTGAGCCCCAGATAGAGCCACGGCGCCGGGTCCTGGGGCGAGGCGGCCGCCGCCTCCTGGAGCTTGGTTGCCGCCTTCGGGTAGTCCTTCTCGAGCAGCAGCAGCCGGCCGCTGGCGAGGATGACGCCGGGGTCGGCCGGCGAGGGCGCGGTCTCGAGCAGGCTGCGGGCGTCGGCCGTGGCGTAGGCCTGCAGCTTGGCGTCGACCTGGCGGAGCAGCTGGGCGCTGGAGGTCCCCTCCGACGAGGATGAGGACGACGAGGACGACGAGGACGAGGTGGTCTCCGCGGAGGACCTCTTCTTCTTCTTGTTGGGGGCGGCATCGAGATCGCCGGCCCCGGCGAGCAGGACGGCGAACGCCGTTACCAGGCCGAGGACGAGGGACAGCCGGCGGCTCCGGATCTTTCGGGAACGGGGCATGGAAGGTCTCCTTGAGGTTGTCGGAATCTCCACCGCTGTGCGATGCACGTTTGCTGCCAGGGCTCCCCAGCTAGTGTGGCGTCTCCGACTTCGCCTTACCATCTAGGCGGCCCTCGCTGGCGCTGCCGGCGTTGCGCTTCCTCGACATAGTCCCCGCTATGCCTGCGTCAGCGCGCCTTGGCAGCACCAACGAATGACTCGCCTATCTG
>JBFGCA010000049.1:0-32088 GCA_041567315.1 Thermoanaerobaculia bacterium
CCGGCGGCCGTTCAGCCGGCCGACCCGGAGGCGGCGACCGCGGCCGGCCGCGTCTACTACGTCCGCCAGGCCGCGGGGGAGGACGCCCACGACGGGCTGTCGCCGGCCACCGCCTGGCGCCACCTGTCGAAGCTGGCGCGGCTCGAGGACGGCGACACGGCCTACGTGGGTCCGGGCTTCTACCGCCAGGAGATCATCGTCCAGAACAAGCGCGGCGTGCGGCTGATCGCCGACCCCGAGGGGAGGTTCACCGGCGATGCGCCGGGGCTGGTGATGCTGGCGGGCAGCGAGCCGCTCGACGAGAACGTCTTCGAGGCCGGTGCGGCGCCCGGGGTCTACCGCGCGCACTTCCCGGACTTCGCGCCGTCGGGGATCGTCGAGATGGACGGCGACCAGTACCGCTACCTGCGGGCGCGCAGCACCCGCGAGCACCTGGTCGAAGGGCTGGGGCTTCTCGAGGTGGTGGCGGCGCTGCCCGCCACCTACCACTACGACGAGGAGACCGCGACCCTCTACCTCCACACCGGCGACGGCCGGCCCCCGACCGCCCACGAGATGGAGGTGATCCGGCGCGGCGCCGGGGTATCGATCGTCGCCAGCCCGGAGACCACGGTGGTGGGCTTCACGATCCGCCACGTCGGGGACGGCGGCATCATCTTCGGTCCCGGCTCGGACGGCGGCGCCGCCCTCGGCAACCGCGTCTACGGCAGCCGCCAGGGCGTCCGCGTCAACGCCGCCACCGGCGTGCTGGTGGCCGGCAACACGCTGTTCCGCAACGAGAACAGCGGCGTCTACTACCTGCGCGCCGCGGCCGGCGGCGCCGCCCTCGGCAACGTGCTCTACCAGAACGCCAAGGGCCTGCGCTGGAGCAGCCAGTCGATCGACGCCGTGGTGGTCGGCAACGTCGCCTTCGACAACCTGGAGGCCGGCATCGCCATCGAGAGCGCCGGCGGCGCCCGGCTGGCCGACAACCGGCTGGCGGGAAACCGCCAGACCCAGCTCCTGCTGCTCGACAGCCGCATCACCTCCGAGGGCAACTGCTTCGAGCTGGCGGCGCCCGGCCAGCTCGTCGCCCGGCTGTCGTACATGGACCGCTTCGAGACCCTGGAGGCCTACCGGCAGGCCACCGGACAGGATCTGGGCTCGCGGACGGGTGACTGCGGGCCGCTTCCCGCGCCGGCCGAGGTGGGTCGCCTCCACGCCGAGAGCCGACCGCTCGGGCCCGGGTCGTAGGCGTCCGCACTTCGATCTCGCCGCCGCGCAGCACGCGCGGCCATCGATTGCCTGATGCAGATGATTCGATGGGGAAGGCCGCTTCTCCCTCCAGGTGCACTACGGAAACCGTGCATTTGGCCGATGGTGCCTTCGTTCGGCGGGCGCTACCATCTTTACTCAGGGAAAGCAGACCCGAGAGCGGCCGAATGTTGGCGGAGTGGAGGCACCGACCGGCGTCGAGCCGCCGGGCAGCCAGGGGGGGGATTGGAGACCTGAGGTGAGTAAACGGCGACAACCCGAAGCGACCCCGCGCGCCACGAGGGCAACTAGAACGGCCCTCGCCCTGCTGGCGATGGTCGCCGCCGCGCTGCCGGCGGCGGCCGGCGCCCCGCGGGTGCGGCCGCCGGAGCGCGACCCCGGCGAGCAGCTCTCCTGCTTCGCCAGCGGCTCGCTGGGTCTGCTGCCCAACGACGGCTTCGCCTGCAACTCGGTCCAGGCGCTGGCCCCCGGCAAACAGATCGACCTCACCTACCGGTTCACCAACACCAGCTTCGGGATCGACGCCAACAACAACATCGTGCCGGTCGCGGTGTCGCTGCGGGGGGTGACGACGGCGACCCTGGCCTGCGAGACCACCACCTGCGCGGTCGAGCTCCCGGGGACGCTGGTCTTCGTGCCGGTCAACGGCAACGGCTGCGTGTCGAGCAGCGCGGCGGTCGTCAGCTGCGCGGCCGCGGGCAACAACATGGTGCTGCTGACCATGACGCCGGGCGGCGTCCAGGTGCCGCCGGGCAGCCAAATGGCGATCGCGACCATCCGCGTGCAGGCGGGGCCGACGCCGGTCGACGGTCCGTCCTGCGGCCTCTTCGGCAGCCGGGCCGACACCGCGAACGACGACATCCTGACCACCGACCCCGACTGCGCGGTGATGTCGACCGGCGGCGCCCAGGGCAGCGGCAACCTGTTCTACCCGGAGTGCGCCAGCGACCTAGACTGCTCGCTCGACCCGGGTCTCGACCCGGAGTGCGCCTCCTCGTTCTGCGACATCGACGCGGTGCCGCCGGGCTCGCCCCCCAGGACCGGGCAGTGCGTGACCGAGCTGGTGGACGACAGCACCCCGTGCGCCGACACCGGGCTCGACTGCTGGATCGCCGGCTGCGAGGCGGGCCAGTGCGTGCAGGACCACGTCGCCGCGCAGGTCAGCACGCCGTGCGACGAGGTGGCGGGGAGCGAGTGCGCGGACCCGGGCTGCGACGGTCAGGGCAACTGCGTGGCCGACCACGTCGACAAGCCCGACTCGACGCCCTGCACCGACACCACGGCCGAGGACTGCTGGATCGCCGGCTGCGAGGCCGGGCTCTGCGTCCAGGAGCACGCCTTCCAGCCGGCCAGCACGCCCTGCGATCCCGACGGGCAGCAGGGTGATTCGGAGTGCGCGGACCCCGGCTGCGACGGTCAGGGCAACTGCGTCCCCACCCACCTGCCGGTGCCGGACTCGACGCCGTGCACCGACACCGATGCGGCCAACTGCCACCTGGCGGGCTGCGAGGCGGGGGTCTGCGTCCAGGAGCACACCTGCGCTCCGGACGAGGACCCGGCGCTGTGCAACGTGATGATCGGCGACTTCATCTGGCTCGACGACGGCGACGGCGTCCAGGAGGGGGAGAGCGGCGTCAACGAGGTCGACCTCAACGTCTGGACCTGCGCCGCCGACGGCCAGCCGGTCTCGGTGGTGGGCAATGAGACCACGGCCTTCGGAGCCGGGACCGACGGCTTCTACAAGTTCACGCTGCCCACCTGCCAGCCGTCCGAGCGGCTGCTGGTCGAGGTGGACGCCAGCAACTTCGACGCCGGCGGGGCGCTCGAGGGGACCACGGAGACCTCGGCCTTCCAGGGCGGCGACGAGACCGTCGACAGCAACTGCGTCGACCGGCTGAGCGACTGCCGGACGATCGACCGCAGCACCTTCGACGACACGGTCGACTGCGGCTACGTCCAGGCGGTCGGCATCTGCCGCACCCCCGGTTTCTGGGGTGCGCGGGGCGGCAACGAGAGCGGCAACGTCAACTACACCCAGGCGGTGATCGACGCGGCGGGCGGCAGCCTGGCGGTCTGCGGCCAGGTGATCACCAGCACCAGCGACGTCGATCTGCCGGACCTCGGGCTCGGCACCCTGGACTCGGCGCTCGAGGGGCTCTGCGTCAGCGTCCAGGGCGTCCACCAGCGCCAGCTCTACCGGCAGCTGACGGCGGCGGCGCTCAACTGCGTGCTGAGCGGCGGCGACTGCAACACGCTGATCCCGTGGGCCGGCGGGCTGGACTTCGACCAGTGCAGTCTGGCCTGCGAGATGGGCGATCTCGCCGATCCCGCGGTCGTCCAGGCCTGCATCGACCAGATCGACTGCTGGAACAACGGCGGGCTGTTCGACGGTGAGTGCTCGCTGGGACAGTGCGAGGACGGCGGCGTCCCCACCGGCCAGCCGTGCTCCGGCGACGCCGACTGCACGAGCGGCGGCGTCTGCGAGCCGTTCGACGGCAACTGCCACGACCGCAGCTTCTGCGAGTCGCCGACCGTCGATCTCGACGCCCTCGGACTGGGCGAGGCGGCGCCAGGATGGCCGGCGGTGGATGGGGCGGGAGGACCCGCGGAAGTGGGTGTCGGTCAGGGCCGGGAGCCGGGCGCCCCGACGGCGCCGCCGCCGGTCCGCCTCGACGCCGACGACTGCCCGCTGGGCGGGGCCAGCAGCCCCCAGGCCTGCAACGCGGCGCGCAACAACGCCTGCACGATCGACGGCTGCTAGCGGCCGCCGGGCGGGGCCCAGCCCAGCAGCTCGGCCAGGAGCGCGTCGAGCGCCGTCTCCCAGACCAGCGGCCGCTCGGGCAGGTCCTCGCGCCGCAGCTCGATGCGCACCCGGTCGACGTCCGCGGCCGCCATCAGCCGCTGGCCGCCGATCGCCGACAGGGCGAGCTCGGTGCGCGTCGCGTAGAGCCCCTCGGCGCCGGCGCGGAGCACCTTGCCTTCGGCGTCGACCACGGCGCCGGTGAGCTGCAGCACCTGGACCGGCTGGTCGAGCGAGCTCAGCCACGGCAGCTTCTGGACCAGCCCGGACCCCAGGCGGATCTCCTTGACGCCCCGCAAACCGCGCTGCTGGACGCGGTGCTCGGCCAGCTCGACGGTCAGCAGGAGCAGCCGCTCGACGCCGGCCTGGCGGGCGGCCTCGGCGGCCGCGGCGCGCCACCGCTTGGTGCCGCTGGTGATCGCCAGCGTCATCGAGCGCGAGCCGGCCAGACACTCGTCGGCGGCCGGGGTCTCCAGCTCGCAGCCCAGATAGACGTCCGGGGCGCCGGCCGCCGGCGAGGCCGGAAGGTCGGCCACCGGCGTGGTCGGTGCCAGCTCCACCAGCCGGCGCTCGACCGCCGCCGCCAGCTCCTCCAGCGCGCCGCGGGGCAGCCAGCCCTCGGGCGTCCCCGGCGGGCCGGGAGCGACGATCACCGGCAGATGGCCGGCCGGCGCCCCGTCCGGCGGCTTCTGGCCGTGGTAGTAGGGCGGGGACTTGACCGTGCGGGTGTTGGTGGTGGTGACGCCCGCCGCCGGCGCCGCGGCCAGCAGCGCAGCCGCCAGCAGGGCCGTCTGGCGCCAGTCCATCTGCCGGCTCAGGAGGCCTCGTAGGCCTGCTTGAGCCAGCCCAGGACCTCGGCGTCGACCTCGCCCCGGTCGCTCAGCCGTACCCGGTGGCTGCACATGGCGTTGAAGCTGCCCGAGGCCTCCAGCCGGCCGCGCGGCTTGACGCCCTTGAGGTTGATCCCCACGTCGACCCGGGTCTTGGTCGACGGTTGGACCTGGGCGAACTGCTTGTTGCGGCGCAGGCTGACGTAGGCCTTCTTGGGCGACGGGTCTTGCCGGTCTTCTCCTCGAGACCCTGGATCATCGCCGCTTCCATCTCTTCCGGACTCTTGGCCATCGCGCCTTCCTCTTCGTCGTGGGTGAACTTCCGCCGAGAAGCCGCGGATGGTAGCAAATCGAAGCGGCCCCGTGGCGGACCCGTGGGCGGGGGAGCGGCCTAGAACGGAACGCCCACCGCCTCGCACAGGAAGCGGACGTAGCCGCTGCCGGCTTGGCAGAGCTTGGCGTAGCGCTGGAGGAAGCCCGGGGCGGTGGCGTCCTCCTCGGTGAGCCGGGCGACGCCGATGAAGTCCTTGCGCTTGAGGTCCTCGATCAGCGAGTGGTCGGGGTCGAACCCCTTGGGGGCCCGCTTGAGCGACTCCCCCTCGGGCTCGAAGGCGGCGCGAAAGCTCTTGCCGCCCACCAGCCGCCGCCAGCGGGCCGGCTGGTCGGCGATCGCCCGGCGGATGCGGGCCAGGGCCGGGCCGCCCGGGTGCCAGACGCCGGCGGCGGCGAAGACGCTCCCCGGCTCCAGATGGAGGTAGAAGCCGGGGGCGTGCGCGTCGCGCCCGGCCCGGTGCCGGAACTGGATGCCGGTGTAGGTCTTGTAGGGGCTCTTGTCCTTGGAGAAGCGGGTGTCGCGGTAGATGCGGAACAGCGACCCGCCGGAGGGACGCGGGTCGGCCCGGAACTGGCGGCTGATCCGTGCCAGCAGGGGTCCGAAGTCGCTGATGAAGCGCTGCGCCGGCTCGCGCACCTCGCGCACGTAACGCTCCTTGCGGGCGTTGAACCAGTCGCGGTCGTTGTGGCGGCGAAGCTCGCGCAGAAAGGTGAACAGCTCGGGTCCGAAGTGCCGCTGTGACGTCGTCATGGGGACGGATCATAACGGCCCGCCGCCGGGGTCGGGGTATACTGAAACCTCCTGCAGCGCCCACCGTATTCTGCGGTGGGCGGCGTTCGACCGCCAACCGCTCCCATAGATTTCCCTCAGAGGGAGGAAGACCGTGATGATCCGTAAGACAGCCGTCCTGTTGCTGGCCGCCGCTGCCGCGGCCGTCCCCGGGCTCGCCGAGGAGCCCACCCTCGACAAGGTGCTCGCCGGCCACTACGAGGCGATCGGCGGGCTCGAAGCCTGGCAGGGCATGGAGTCGGCCCGCGTCCAGGGCTCGATGAACATGGGTCAGGGCATGGAGGCCCCGTTCACCATGACCTTCAAGCGGCCCAAGAAGGTGCGGCTCGAGTTCACCGTCCAGGGGATGACCGGCATCCAGGCCTACGACGGCGAGACCGCGTGGATGGTGATGCCCTTCATGGGCAAGAAGGACCCCGAGGAGATGACCGCCGACCAGAAGCGCATCTGGGCCGAGCAGGCCGATCTCGAGGGTCCGTTGATCAACTACGAGGAGAAGGGCCACACCGTCGAGCTCGAGGGCGTCGAGGACGTCGAAGGCACCGCGGCCTACAAGGTCAAGGTCACCCTCGCCAGCGGCGAGGTCCGCTACCACTACCTGGAGAAGGACAGCTTCGTCACCATCAAACAGACCGGCAAGGTCGAGGCCCAGGACCAGGAGGTGGAGATGGAGACCACCCTCAGCGACTACAAGCTGGTCGACGGTCTGGCCTTCGCCCACTCGATCGAGTCCAAGCCCAAGGGGGCGCCCCAGGGCCAGGTGATCACCATCAAATCGGTCGAGCTCAACCCCGGGGTCGAGGACGGTTTCTTCGCCATGCCGCCGCCGGCGCCCAAGGAGACCGAGGCCCCGGCCGGCTAGGAGTCCCCGCGAGGTTCGCCGGAGCAGGCGCCACCGACGCTCGGCCGGGCCGCGCGAGGGGAAGCTGCGGGCCGGCCGGGAGCCCGCGCCCGAAGATCGGAGGAGAGTCATGTTTTCGAGGAGCACCGTTGTCGTCCTGTCGCTGGCCACCGTTCTGGCGGCCGCCGCACCGCCGCCGTCTGCGGCCGCCGCCGTCGACTCCAACACCTTCGGTGGCCTGCTGGCGCGGCCGATCGGACCGGCGGTGATGAGCGGCCGCATCGCCGCCATCGACGCGGTCCCGGGTCCGCCGCTGACGATCTGGGTGGGCGCGGCCAGCGGCGGGGTGTGGAAGTCGACCGACGCCGGGGTCACCTGGGGCCCGGTCTTCGACGACCACCCCCAGTCGATCGGTGCCGTCAGGGTGGACCCCACCCGCCCGGACGTGGTCTGGGTGGGGACCGGCGAGTCGTGGGTCCGCAACTCGGTGTCGGTCGGCACCGGGCTCTACAAGACCACCGACGGCGGCGACAGCTGGAAGCTCGTGGGTCTCGAGGACTCCGAGCGCATCGCGCGCATCGCCGTCGACCCCAGCGCACCGGACACCGTCTACGTGTGCGCCACCGGCCATCTGTGGGGCGCCAACGAGGAGCGCGGTCTCTACAAGACCACCGATGGCGGCGAGAGCTGGCAGCGGGTGCTGTGGGTCGACGCCGACACCGGCTGCGCCGACGTCGCGCTCGATCCCCAGACCCCGTCCGTGGTCTACGCCGCCATGTGGCAGTTCCGCCGCCGGCCCGATTTCTTCAGCTCGGGTGGACCGGGCAGCGGGCTCTACCGCTCGACCGACGGTGGCGCCACCTGGAGCGAGCTGGCCGGCGGGCTGCCGGCCGGGGAGAAGGGGAGGATCGCGGTGGCGGTGGCGCCGTCGCGGCCCAGCCGGGTGTACGCCGTCGTCGAGTCCGGGGACACGGCGCTCTACCGCTCAGACGACCTGGGGGCGACCTGGACGCGGCTCAACAACTCCTTCAACGTCACCGCCCGGCCCTTCTACTTTGCCCATCTGGTGGTCGATCCGGTCGATTTCGACCGCGTCTACAAGCCCGGCTTCAGCCTCTCGGTCTCGCGGGACGGCGGCCGCAGCTTCACCTCGATGTTCACCAGCGGCTTCGGCGGCAACGTCCACCCCGACCACCACGCGCTGTGGATCGACCCGGCCAACCCCCACCATCTGGTGCTGGGCACCGACGGCGGGGTCTACGTTTCCTACGACCGCGGCACCAGCTTCCGCTTCGTCGCCGCCCTGCCGGTGTCGCAGTTCTACGAGGTCGGCTACGACCTGGAGTGGCCCTACAACGTCTACGGCGGGCTGCAGGACAACGGCTCGTGGATGGGCCCGTCGCGGGGCGCCGGCGGCGGCGTCTTCAACAGCGACTGGAAGCTCCTGGGTTTTGGCGACGGCTTCCACTCCTACCGCGATCCCCACCAGCCCGACGTGGTCTTCGTCGAGTTCCAGGGCGGCAAGCTGCTGCGCCACCACCTGCCGACCGGCGAGATCAAGTGGATCTCGCCGCTCGAGGGCGAGGGCGAGGAGCGCTACCGCTTCAACTGGAACACTCCGCTCCTGCTGTCGCCGAGCACCCCGGGCACGCTCTACTACGGCGCCCAGTACCTGTTCCGCTCGCCCGACCGGGGCGAATCCTGGGAGCGCATCTCACCCGACCTCACCACCGACGATCCCGGGCGGCAGCGCCAGCTCGAATCCGGCGGCCTGACCATCGACAACTCGACCGCCGAGAACAACACCACCATCTTCACCATAAGCGAGTCGCCGCTCGAGCCGGACCTGATCTGGGTGGGGACCGACGACGGTCTGGTGCAGGTGACCCGCGACGGCGGCGCCACCTGGAACGAGGTGAGCGGCCGGATGCCGGGCCTGCCGGCCGGGCTGTGGGTGTCGCACGTCGAGGCCGGGCCCCACCAGGCGGGGACCGCCCACGTGTCGGTCGACGGCCACCGCTCGGGCGACATGGGGGTCTATCTCTACCGCACCACCGACTACGGCGAGAGCTGGACGTCGATCGCCGGCGAGGGCCTCGAGGGCTTCGTCCACGTCGTCGCCCAGGACCCGGTCAACCCGGCGCTGCTCTACGCCGGCACCGAGTTCGGCCTCTACCTGAGCCTCGACGGCGGCGGCCACTGGGCGCGCTTCGCCGGCGACCTGCCCAGGGTCCCGGTCCACGACCTCGACGTCCACCCCAGGGAGCACGACCTGATCGTCGGCACCCACGGCCGCGGGATCTACATCCTCGACGACCTGACGCCGCTGCGCGCCCTCACCGCCGAGACCCTGGAGTCCGAGCTCGAGCTGCTGCCGTCGCGCGACGCGGTGATGGAGCTGGCCGGCGGCCTTTCCTGGTTCAACGGCGACGACGAGTTCGTGGGCCGCAACCCGCCACAGGCGGCCTCGATCGCCTTCTACCAGAAGAAGCGCCACATCTTCGGCGACCTCAAGATCGAGATCTACGACGCCGAGGGGGAGCTGGTGTCGACCGTCCCGGCGCCCAAGCTCAAGGGCCTCAACCGCGCCGAGTGGCCGATGCGGCTGCCGCCGCCCAAGATGCCGGCGGCCACTTCGCTGGTGCCGATCGGCGCCGCCTTCCTCGGCCCGCGGGTCCCCGAGGGGACCTACACCTTCAAGCTGATCAAGGGCAGCGAGGTGCGGGAAGGGAGCGTCACCCTGGTGCCCGACCCGCGCTCCCCGCACTCGGCCGAGGACCGCCAGCTGCAGCAGGAGACCGCGATGCGGCTCTACCGGCTGCTGGAGCGGCTGACCTACCTGGTGGACGCCGCGGTCGATCTCAAGGAGCAGGCGGCGGCGCGGGCCGGGGTCCTGGGTGGGCGCGATCGTCTGGCCCGCCGGCTCGACGAGCTGGCGACGCGGCTCGAGGCCCTGCGGGCCGGCCTGGTGTCGACCAGCGAGGCGGGCATGATCGGCGGCGACGAGAAGCTCCGCGAGCTGCTGGCCCTGCTGTTCGGCGCGGTGGCCGGCTACGACGGCCGTCCCAGCCCCTCGCAGCTCGACCGCGCCGCGGTGCTGGCCGGCGAGCTGGAGGCGGCCGAGGGCCGCCTGGAGGCCCTGGGCGGCGAGGCGGCGCTGGCCGACCTCAACGCGCAGCTCGAGCGCCGCGGCCAGGAGCCCCTCGTCCGCCTCGACCGCGACCTCTGGCGCCAGCGCCAGGAGCAGGGCGGCGGCAGCGGCCCCTACCTCGGCCGCCGCGCCCTCACCCGCCTCCTCGCCCAGCTCCCCCTCCTCCCCATGGGGGTCTAGTCAAGTCTCTGCGGCTGGGGTCGCCGGGTGTCGGAGACAGTCCGAGAGCCGGCCGGGGCAGGGTGCGACAGGGGCCTGGAGCCGAGCGCCTGCGCTGGGCCTCGAAGGTTGCGGGCCGTCCAGCGCTCGGCGGACAGGAGGAACGGGCCTCCCCCGTGAAGTCGGAAAGGCCCGTTCCGTACCCAGGCGTGCCCTGCCCCGGTCGGCTCCCGCCCAGACTCGGCAACTGCGATAATCTAATCCGCAAGAGAACCAGATCAGGTTGTTGCGGCCTCTGAAGACTCGCCGGCCGCCGCCACCGCCTTTCGAGGGGAGGGAGCCTTCATGATTCTGTCGCTGGTCAACGTCAAGGGAGGAGTCGGCAAGACCACCACCGCCGTCAACCTGGCGGCGGCCTTCGCCGGCAGCGGGCTGCGGGTGCTGGTCGTCGACCTCGATCCCCAGGGCTCGGCCACCTTCTCGCTGGGCGTCGAGGCCGCCGACGCCTCGCCCTCCAGCACCCAGGTCCTGATCGACGGGCTCGACGCCGGCCAGGCCATCCGCGAGACCTCGACGGCGGGGGTCGAGCTGGTCCCCGGTGCCCTCGGGCCGGTGGGGGCCGACCTGGCGCTGGCCCGCAAGCAGGACCCGGCGGGCCTGCTCAAGAAGGCGCTGGCGCCGGTGCGCCGCCGCTACGATTTCATCGTCGTCGACTGCCCGCCGGGGCTCTCGGTGCTGACCCTCAACGGGCTGGCCGCCTGCGACGCCTACGTGGTGCCGGTGGTGCCCCACGACCTGGATCTGGAGGCGCTCTATCGCTTTTTCGAGGGCGTCGAGGCGGCGCGGCCGACGCTGGGCGGCGAGCCGCGGCTGCTGGGCATCCTGCTGACCATGGTGGACCGCCGCACCAAGGTCACCGACCAGGTGTTGGCGCGGGTGCGCAAGAACTTCGGGCGCCGGGTGTTTCGCGCCGAGATCCCGATCAACGTGCGGCTGGCCGAGGCGCCGGCCTACGGCGAGACGATCTTCCGCTTCGAGCGCTGGTCCACGGGTGGCCAGGCCTACAGCCGCCTGGGCGCCGAGGTCATCCGCCGGGCGCGTCAGGCAAAGGTCATCTGACCGCCGTCAGGGCCGGCCCGAGTAGATCACCGCGCCGACGTCGTCGCCCTGGATCTCCCAGGGCGTCGAGTCGCGGCGACGGTTGGGGCCGAACGAGTAGACGAAGACCACCCGGCGGTCGCGGCTTTCGCTGCAGCGGTCGCGGATCCAGTAGGGCGAGTTCCAGGGATCGAGGAAGAAGGCGGCGCGCTCCTCGGGCATCCCCTGGGAGGTCAGCGCCGCGAAGCGCCCCTCGTAGAGCGGCTTGGCGCCGTACTTCTCGACGTAGCTGAAGACCCGCTTGTGGAGCCCGCACCTGGTCCCCGGGCCGCCGCCGCGCCGCGCCATGCCCAGGAAGTCGAGCTTCAGGTGCTCGGCCTCGCGCCGCGCCTCTTCGAGCCGCGCCGGATCGTCGCCGGCCAGGCGGTTGGAGGCGGCGGCGGTGGCCACGCCCAGCAAGAGCACCAGTCCCCACGCGGCCGCCACCGGCCACAGGCCCGCCGCCCGCCCGGCCTTTTCCGAGCCATGGCGCCGCCAGCCGTCGAGGGCCGCGAACAGCAGACCCAGCCCCAGCATCAGCTCGACCAGCTCGCCGGTGAACTTCCAGGGGTAGTTCTGGTAGAGGAAGAAGGCGGCGGCGAAGGCCGGCGCCAGGGCTAGCGGCGGAGAGACCACGCGCAGCCGCTCGAACAGCCGCCGCACCGCCGGCACCAGCGCCACCAGCGGCAGCAGCACCCCGTAGCCGCCGATCGACCACTTGAGGGCGAGCTTGCGCAGCGCGGTGCTGAACACGTTGTGGACGTTCAGCTCCTGCTGGAAGTTGTGCTCCAGGAAATAGGCCGGCGGCCGGTAGCCCAGCAGCCGCTGACCCCAGGAGATCTCCTCCATCCCGACCACGAAGCAGAACAGCGCCGCCCCGGCCAGGAACCAGGGCAGCCCACCGCGCCGCCGCCGCTGGGCGAGCGCCGCGGCGACGAAGACCGCGGCGCCCAGCAGGAACGCCCAGACGGTGGCCCACTCGAGGTAGGCGTCCTCCTGGAGGCTGGCGTAGTAGCGCTCGGGGGAGGTCGAGTGGAGGTAGGCCCCCCAGCCCAGCACCGCCAGGACCAGCAGGTTGGCGACGACGATCGCCGGCCACGACAGACCGCGCGCGTCGCCCATCGAACGGGTCTTCGAACGGGCCATGGCGGCTGGAAATCCTAGCAGCACCCGGCGGGGGCGGCGCCCCGGCGGCGCCTACGGGCTACAGTCGAACGAGCCTCCTGCCCCCACCATGCCCTCGAGCCGCCAGTCGTTGAGCAGGCTCGCGTCGTTCTCCTTGCCGTTGCCCTGACGCTTGCCGCAGTCCTCGGGGCCGTTCATGTCGGGGTCCGAGCACGACAGGTGGAACCGCGAGCGGCCGAGGAGCGAGCTGGTGCCGCTGGCGAAGACCTGCCAGATCACGTTGTTCTTCGAGCCGGTGAGTCCGGATACCGACAGCTCGGCACCCGGAACCACCGGGTCGACGTCCGCCAGCAGGACCTCTCCCGGACTGCTCTTCCAGGCCTTGACCCGCACCGCGTCCAGGCCGTCCCACCGCATCGTGATCTGGTCGATCGGCTTCTTGCACTGGAACTCGCCGCTCCCGTCCGAGTCGCTGTCGCCGTCGTCGTCGCCGAGCGGACACAGCGGTCCTCCGTTGCGGCTCTCGCCGGCCAGCACCAGGAAGTTGCCGCGGACCAGGCCCGGGCCGATCGGCTGCGAGCAGCTGGTGTGGATCTGGGCCTTGAGGGCGCCGTTGACGAAGATCCGGATCTCGGTGGTCATCGTCCCGTGCTTGTCGGCGCCGACGAACGAGAAGCTGCCGCCTGGCTGGACGATGCCGGCGAAGATCCTCACCCCGTCCTTCTTCTGGAAGACCTCGATGAAAGCGTTGGCGACCGAGCCCAGGTACTGGAGCGTCAGTGCGGTCACCTTGCCGTCGCACTCGCCGCAGGGCGGCGGGAGGGTGCCACAGACGTAGCCGAAGTCGACGTCACGGCGGTCGGAGGCGGTGGGGGTCAGCGTGACGGCGGCCCGGTCGGGCGTGTCGATGCCGTCGAGGTCGAAGGTCGGCACCAGCGTCGAGTCGCCGGCCGGCGAGCAGCCGCCCGCGCCGTCGGAGTCCGAGTCGCTGTCGCTGTCCGAATCCGAGTCGGAGTCGCTGTCGGAGTCGGACTCGCTGCCGGCGATGGCGACGCTGAAGGGCGCCGCCTCGGTGAAGGGGTCGCGCGCCGCGCTCTCGGCGGACGAGAAACCGCCGATCGGGCAGAGATCGCCCTCGCCGCCGTCGGAGTCGCTGTCCGAGTCGCTGTCGGAATCGGAGTCCGACTCGTCGAACCCGCCCCGGACCGGGCCGGCACCGGAGCCCGAGTCGCCGTCCGAGTCCCCGTCCCCGTCGCCGTCCTCGCACGGCCGGCAGAGACCGATCGCGCCGCCGTCGGAGTCGGAGTCGGAATCCGAGTCCGAGTCGGAATCCGAGTCGCTGTCGCTCTCCGAGAGGCGGCGCCCGGCCGACTCGGAATCGGAGTCCGAGTCGCTGTCGCTGTCCGAATCGCTGTCGCTGTCGCCGTCCGAGTCGCCGTCGTCGTCGGGGCAGGTGCAGCAGACCGGCAGCGTGTTGGGATCGACCGTCACCGTGTAGCTGCCGAGCGGCAGGTCGCTGAACAGGTAGGAGCCGGCGTCGTCGGTGAAGGTCGAGGTGATCGGGTTGCCGCCGGCGTCGAGCAGGCTCACCCGGGCGCCCTCGATGCCGGGCTCGTCCGGGTCCTGGACGCCGTCGCCGTTCTTGTCGAACCACACGAAGTCGCCGATCGAGCCCTGGTTCCGGTAGCCGAAGTCGTAGGTCAGGACGCTCTCGGCGACGACCACGTTGGTCTGGCTGGGGCTGGGCGTGGTCGGCACCGTGCCCTCCAGCGCGCCGCCGTCGACGTAGCCGAAGTTGACGCCGCTGGCGTCGGCGCCGGCGATGGTCACCCCGGTCGAGCCGGCCAGGGCCGGCAGGGTGGTGGGCACCAGGCCGTTGAGCAGGTTGCCGAGGTCGGTGACGACCAGCGAGTACTGCCCGCTGGGCAGCCCGCTGAAGCTGAAGCTGCCGTCGGCGGCGGTCGTGGTGGTGGCGAGCGGGCCGCCGTCGGCGCCGAACAGGGTGACGGTCACCAGACCGATCCCCATCTCGCCGCCGTCGAAGAGCCCGTTGCGGTCGGCGTCGAACCAGACCGCGTCGCTGATCGAGAACAGCCCGGCCCGGAAGTAGCCGAAGTCCTTGTCGAGGACGGCGTCGCCGGCCACCACCCCGAACACCCCGGTCGGGTCGTTGGCGGTGGTCAGGGCGTAGCCGGCGAGCGCGCCCAGGGCGTCGGTGACGTCGACCTCGTAGGAGCCCGGCGCCAGCCCGGTGAACAGGTAGAAGCCGCTACGGGTGACGGTGGTCGCCACCGGCGTCGCCGCCGCGTCGAGCAGCCGCACGGTGACGCCGCCGACGCCCGGCTCGCCGGGCTCCTGGACGCCGTCGGCGTCGAGGTCGTGCCACACGTAGTCGCCGATCACCGCGGTGCCGGGGGCCGCCGTATAGCCGAAATCGAGGTCGAGGAACATCTCGCTGCCGAGGATCGTGCGGACGGCGCTGGGATTGCTCCCGCCCGACTGCACCAGCCCGCCCGGCAGGGTCACCTCGCGCACCCGGGTGTAGTAGCTGCCCGGGGCGAGGCTGCGGAACAGGTACTCGCCGTCGACGTCGGTGAAGGTCGACTCGAGGAACAGGTCGTCGCCGCCTCCCGGCAGGCCGTCGCCGCCGGGGCTCCACAACTGGACCTCGACGCCGGGGATGCCGGGCTCGCCCGGCTCCTGGAGGCCGTTGCCGTTGGCGTCCAGCCACACCCGGTCGCCCAGCGCCCCCTCGAGCACCGGGCCGGTGAAGTTCTCGGGCACCAGCTCGACGGTGAACTCGCCCGGTCCCACGGTGAACTCGTAGAGCCCGTCGGCATCGGTCAGGGTGCGGCCCAGCTCGGTGCCGAGCCTGTCGAGCAGCCGCACGATGACCCCGGGGATGCCGGCCTCGCCGTCGGCCGCGATCTCGGCCGGGTCGCCGTTACCGTCGCCGTCGGTGTCCAGCCACACGGTGTCGCCGACCAGGAACAGCTCCAGCGGGCACAGCGGGCTGCCGTCGGGCTCCACCCCGCAGACGTCCTGGCCGAAGTACCAGGCGTTGAGGTTGTTCATGTCCATGCCCAGCAGGTCGATCCGGTAGACGCCGGAGGGGATCGAGTCGACGTGGCAGTCCATCTCGGCGGCGTCGAAGGGGTCGGTCGAGAGGAGGAACTGTTCCCACTCGCGGTTGCCGGACGGGTTGAGGTTGAGGACCGTCCGGCGGCCCTCGACGATCGGCCCCTCGGCGCTCTCGCCGGAGCGGCACTGGATGTTGCCGGGGTCGGTGTTGACCGGGAACAGGATCCGGTAGTTGACGCTCGGTGGCCGCAGGCTGTAGAAGCCCAGACCGGCCGGGTTGCGGTCGTCGGGTGGGCCGCCGGTCGCGCCGGGGAAGGTCAGCGAGAAGGCGACGCCCTCGGTGCGGACGCCGACGCCGGGGGTGAAGGGGAGCGGCGTCTCGTTGGTGCACAGCGGGTCGTCGGGAACCGACGGCGTGCCATAGCAGGTGTCGGCGTCGTCGACATCGTTGACGCTGCCGTCGAACTTGCCGTGGTCGAGATCGCCGTCGAAGATCCGCAGCCGGTCCAGAGTGTCGCCCGGCGGCGGCGCCGGCACGTTGAGGAAGAAGGTGAAGGTGCCGTTGTAGCGGCTGCCGACCGCGTTGTTGGGGTTGAACGGATCGGCCAGGTTGAAGTTGGGGAAGACGATGCCGATGTCGGCGGCGCTGGTCCACTTGGCCTCGAAGGCGAACGGCTGCTCGAGCAGGCTGAGGAACACCGCCTCCTCGGTCCGCACCTTGAGGGCGTTGAGCAGCCCGCTCCCGGGTGGGAAGACGAACCCCGGGTCGCGCTCCATCTCCAGCAGATAGAAGAAGTTGCCGGTGTGGAAGGCTTCGGCCTCCGGGCCCACCTCGACGGTGACCCGGAACCAGTCGTTGTCGAACATGTCGAGGCTGGTGAACGGGTTGGTCTGTGGCCCCGCCTCGAAGGTCATCTTGAGCGGGTCGACCACCGTCTGGACGACGGTGCCGTCGGCCTGGGTCTCGAGCGCGAACAGCGTGAAGAAGACCTGGGCGGTCAGCCCGATGTCCCAGTGGGGGTTGCCGAAGGCGTCGTTGCGGTTGCTGTCGCCGTCGAAGATCTCGAAGCTGAACCTGGGGTCCAGCGGGTCGAGCCGGTTCTTGTCGACCGCGAACTTGAGCCGCAGCGGCTCGTCGGCCAGCGTCTCCAGCGAGCCGCCGCCGGCGATGATCATGAACCGCCCATCGGTGGTGCTGCAGGTCGGGAAGCAGGTCTCGTTGAACAGCACCTGCGTGGCCCCGGCGCCCGTCGCGCCCAGGGTCAGGAGGCCCAGGGCTACGGCGGCCGTCGTCAAGCAGCTGTGTCTTCCCCTCATCGCGTCGCTCCCTTTTCAATCCCGCCGGGGTCGGTCCGGGCCGGCGGGCCATCGAATGACTGGCAGTAACGAGCTGGGCCGAGGCCCGGCGAGCGCCGGACCCTCAGTTCGGCCGAGTCGTCGTCGGGTCGGTCTCCTTGATCTCGGCGTCGAGCCGCCGGCGGATCGAGTCGTCGAGCTCGGCGGTGCCGGTGAGATAGGTCTCCTCGCCGGTCTGGAGGCTGCGCAGATAGCCGCGCACCACCGGCTCGCCCTCGCCGTTCTCGCGCGGCTCGCGCCAGAAGCGCACCAGGAAAGAGGCCGCGTGGTGTCGCAGCCCGCCCGGTCGCTTGGCGCTCGATCCGCTCATGACGGGGGGAACGTTAGCGGTGACCCCGTCAGGAGAGCGTCAGGGCCGGAATCTGTTCATGCGAATCGGCGCATACGGCTCCCGAGACCCCTCCGGGACGGCGCCGCCCGGGGGCGCTTCGGGCACCCCCGGGCGGTTGGGTCGCCGGCGCGCGGGACCGGGCGTGAGCTGGCGCCGAGTTCCTTAGCGGCAGGTCTTGCCGCCCGGCGGTCCCTTGCACTTGTTCGAGCAGCAGTCGGCGTCGACGGTGCAGGAGGCGCCAGCCGGGGCGCAGCTCGGGTTGGGGTCGAGGATCGGCTGGACGGCCGAGAAGTAGGCCGCGAAGGCGCCGTCCACGGTGGCGTTGCTCTCGGCGTCGCAGGGGTCGCCGACGTTGGTGCCGCAGGCGCCGGTAAGCTGTCCCACCACCTGGCCCGCGCCGTTGACCACCGGCGAGCCGCTGCTGCCGCCCTCGGTGCCGCCGACGGTGTCGGTGCTGTAGATGTAGTTGCCCCGCGGCCAGCCGCCGCAGGTGCCCTTGGTGGTGTCGACCTGCTGCGCGGAGTAGGCCTGGGGCGCACCGGCCGGGTGGCTGATCCGGTAGAGGGGCATGCCGTTGGTGAAGGCCACCGCGGTGCTGTTCCAGCCCAGGAAGGCGCTGCCGCCCGGGGCCGGCTCATTCAGCTCCATCAGCGTGTAGTCGCTGCGCTTGCCCTTGGACAGGATGACCGCCCCGAGGGTCGAGGGCACCACGCCTTCGGGGTCGTAGCAGGCGTCGCCGCAGGGGGTCGTGAACTGGAAGAACGCCTCCATCCCCGTCGCCTCGTTGTTCTTGCTGATGCAGTGGTTGGCGGTGAGGAAAAGCGGTCTGTCGGTCATCGCGTCGGTGTCGGCCAGCAGCCCGCCGCTGCAGATGTAGAGGAAGCCACCGGAGGGGAACAGGATGTGGGCCACCGCGTCGCGGGCGGCATTGACCGCCGGGTCGGTGCCGGGGCACTCGGCGTTGAGGACGCACGGCTCGTTGAACGAGCAGAACGCCTCCCCGAACTCGGCCCCCCAGCCCAGGCGGGCCGGCAGCAGGAAGCGCGGACCGACATAGCCCACCTCCTCGATCCGGAAAGCAGGTGCCCCGGCGGTCCGGTCCGCCGCTGCCGGGCGGTGCCGCAGCTGGACGATCGCCTCGGGTCCGAACAGGGTGTGCGACCACAACTCGCCCGTGCCGCGGGCGCGGTAGGGTCCGAAGGCCTGGCCGCCCGGGTTGTAGACGTAGAGCTCGTAGCCGCGCGGCAGCGCGAGGCCGGTCAGGCGCAGCCGCACCGCGGTGGCGCCTTCGGCCCGCACCCGGGCGCTCCACACGAAGCCGCCGTCGGCCGTCGGCCGGACGGCCCCGTAGGGCATCGTGCGGGCGGTGCCGGCCGCCAGGTCCAGACCGGCGAAGTCGAAGGCGGCCCCCACCGGCTTGCTGATCCCGACCAGGAGCTTGCGCTCGCCGGTGGCGGGGCTGGCGAGCAGCGCGCGCTCCTCGGCGCCGACCCGCACCAGGATCGGCCGGTCGAGCCCGGGCGCCGCCTGCTCGGCCACCAGCTGGGCGTGCAGCTCGGCCCGCTCGCGGGCCAGGGCGGCGCCGTCGAACGGCTGCGCCGAGCGCACCGTGAACGCCTCCGCCGGTCCGGCCGCGAGCGGCGCGGCGCCGACCGTCAGGCACGCCAGCAGGGCGAGGGAAAGAGCGGCGAGAGAGACCCTTCGCGTAGAAAACATTGCCAACTCCTTTCGCAAAAGCGGTCCGTAGAGGACCCTCGAATAACAGAGGCTGCTTGCCAGCCACCGTACCCAACCGCGCCGATGCCCGTCAAGCAAATGCGCCACCACGAACCTGCCGCCCGACGAGAAAGCAGGACGCCAGGACGCCTTTCGCACAGATGATCCGGGCGTGGTGACTGCAGGGCGGGCCGATTTTCCGGGTAGGGGCCAGAACGGGGGAGGGGGCCTGGGGTCGGTCGCCATGTGCCGGCGAACTGGAAAGAGCTGTCACTGCAATCTCCGCCACGTGGATCCGGCGTCTGTCCAGGGGGCCAGGCGGCGCTCGCCTCCGGGCAAGGTCTCATGGGTGCCGAGGACCAGCGCGCCACCGGGCCGGAGGGCGGTGGTGAGGCGGGCGAGGGTCGCGCGCTGGCGCGCTTCGTCGAAGTAGGTGAAGGCGAGGTTGCGACAGAGGATCAGGTCGAAGAGCCCACGAGGGGTCGGGGCGCGCAGATCGGCGGCCACGAGGCGGACGCCGCGGCGCGCTGAGGGTCGCAGGCGGAGCCGGCCGTCCGCCTCTACCTGGAAGCCTTTGCGGAGAGGTTGCGGCAGGTCGCGGACCGCGGATTCCGGGTAGACCGCCCGCCGGGCGCGGGCGAGCTGCGCCAGGTCGAGGTCGGTGGCGAGGATCGACCAGCCGGAGATGGTGCGGCCGGCCGGCTCCAGGCGCAGCAGGAGGGCCAGCGTGTAGGGCTCTTCGCCGGCGCCGCAGCCGGCGCTCCAGATGGCGAGGAGGCGGTCGGTGGCCGCCGCGGTCAGCGCCGGCAGGACACGGTCCCGCAGGCCCTCCCAGACCCCCCGATCGCGGTAGAAGCGCGAGATGGTGATCCGGCAGAGAGGCTCGAGCCGGACCCACTCGGCCGCGTCGCGCTCGAGCAGCTCCCGGTAGGCGGCGAAGCCCTCGAGCCCGAGCGAGCGCCAGCGGCGCCGCACCCGCTTGCAGACCTGACGGCGCACCTTGCGGAACCCCGCCCATCGCAGCCCGAGCCGCGGCAGCGCCCACTGCAGGAACCTGACGCACTCGGCGTCGCGCACGCCGCCATTGTCGCGGATCGCCGGGGCGCCGCGCTCGCCAGCCGACGCGACCGACTTCCACTACGGGCTGCTGGCGATCGACGACCTGGGCGCGGTCCGGGGCCGGCGACCGGACCGTCTAGTGTCCCGTGCGGCAAGTTCCTTTACATTCGAGCGGCGCTGCATCCCGCTGGGCGGCGTTGCTCCTCGGTCGCATATAGCCTCGATATGCTCGCTCGTCACGCCTTGCCCAGCGGGCGCTTCGCCGCTCTCGATGTGACAAGGAACTTACCGCACGGAACACTAGAACGGCATCAGCAGCGGGACCATGACCACGATCAGCGCGACCAGGACCACGGTCAGGGGGGTGCCGACGCGCAGGAAGTCGGCGCTGCGGTAGCCACCGAGGCCCATGACCAGGAGGTTGGCCTTGTGGCTGAAGGGGGTCATGAAGGCGGCCGAGGCGGCCAGGCTGACGCCCATCATCAGCGGGTAGGGGCTGATGCCGAGGCCCTCGGCCGAGCTCAGCACTACGGGCGTCAGCAGCACCACCGCCGGGGCGCCGTCGAGGCCCTGGCTGAGGGCGCTGGACAGCACCACCAGCGCCGCCAGCACGAAGTGCGGGCCCAGCGGCCCGGCCAGCTCGACGACGCCCGAGGCCATCAGCTCGGCGGCGCCGCTGCTCTCCATCGCCTCGCCGACCGGCAGCACCGCCGCCACCAGGAAGATGGCGCGCCACTCGATGACCCGGTAGGCCTCCTCCATCTTGAGCGCTCCGGAGAGGATGACCAGCGAGGCGGCGGCGAAGGCGGCGACCTGGATCGGCTGCAGACCGCTGACTACCAGGCCGACCATCAGCAGCAGGCCGCCGAGCGCGAACGGCGCCTTGCGGGTGCGCCGCTCGGGGGCCTCCTCGCTGAGGGTGATGAAGTCGGGGTCGGCGGCGATCAGGCGCAGCTTGTCCTTGTGGCCGCGGAGCAGCAGGCCGTCGCCGACCCGCAGCGGGAGCAGCGCGAGGCCTTCGCGGATCGGTTGGCCTTCGCGCCACACCCCCAGCACCTGGAGGCCGTAGCGCTCGCGGAACTCGAGCGCCGCCAGGGTGTGGCCGGCGAGCCGCGAGCGCGGTGAGACCGCCGCCTCGACCAGCCCCACGTGTTCGGTCTCGAGACTGGCCTCGACCCCACGCGACTCCATGCGGACGTTGCCGAGCGCCACCAGCCCGGTGATCCGCGCCCGCTCGCCGGAGACCAGCAGCCGGTCGCCGGGGCGGAGCACGGTCTCCGGCGTCGCCTGGACCGGGTCCTCGTTCTCGCGGGCGATGGCGACGACGGTGAGGCCGGTGAGCTGGCCCACCCGGCTGCGGGCGACGGTGTGGCCGGCCAGCCCCGACCCCTCCGGGATGGTGAGCGCGAAGAACGGCTGCTCCTGGAGATGCCGCAGCGCCTCGACCCCCAGCTCCAGCACCTCGAGGTCGGGTAGGGCGGCGAGCGCGGCCACCTGGGGCTCGCCGCCCAGCCCGAAGAGCACGTCGCCGCTCTCGACCGCGACGCTCCCCAGCCGCTCGCGGAAGACCTCGCCGCCGCGCTCCAGGGCCACCACCATGACCCCGAAGCGCTCCCGGAAACCCAGCTGGCTCAGGGTCTTGCCGGCGAACTGCGAGCCCTCGGCCACCCGCCCGCGGAGGCCGCTCAGGCCGCGGGGCGTCGCCAGGTCGCGGGCCGCGGCCTCCTCGACCTCGAGCCCCTTGACCGCCAGCAGCTTCTGGAGGTCGCTCAACCGCCCCTGGACCAGCAGCTCGTCGCCGCCGCGGAGCCGGGTGTCGGCGGTCGGCGTCAGGTCCTGCTCGCCTTCGCGGACGATGGCGAGGATCTGGCCGCCCAGCGCGGTGCCCAGCCGGGTCTCGCCCAGGGTGACGCCGTCCAGCCGCGAGTCCTTGGGCACCTTGAGCGCGAAGGTGCTCTCGCTCAGCCGGTAGAGCTCGGCCAGGTTGGGCCCCTGGGCGACCCGCTCGGCGAGGCTGCCGCGCGGCAGCAGCCGGCGCCCCAGGGTGATCATGAACAGCACCCCCACCGCCAGCAGCGAGAGGCCGAAGGGCGTGAAGTCGAACAGCCCGAACGGCTCGAGCCCGCGGTCGCGGAGCATGGCGCCGGCCAGGATGTTGGGGGGCGTGCCGACCAGGGTGGTGGTGCCGCCGAGGATGGCGCCGAAGGACAGCGGCATGAACAGGCGCGCCGGCGACAGCCCGGCGCTGCGGCCGAGGCTGGCCACCGCCGGCATCAGCACCGCGGTGGCGGCGATGTTGTTCATGAAGGCCGACAGCACCCCGGCCGCCACCATCACCGTGATCATCAGCGGCACCTCGCGGCCGCCCACCCAGCGGTGGATGCGCGACCCCAAAGCGTCCGCCATCCCGGTCTGGAGCAGCGCCGCGCCGATGATGAACACCGACAGCATGGTGATCACCGCCGACGAGGCGAAGCCGGCGAACGCCCGCTCGGGCGCCACGTAGCCGGTGAAGATCAGCAGGATGAGACCCAGAAACGCCGTCAGGTCGATCGGCAGCTTCTCGGTCAGGAACAGCCACACCATCCCCGCCAGCACCGCCAGCAGGAACCCGATCTCCAGGGTCATTCCGCGGATCTTAGCCCGGCCAGCCTCTCCCGGCGTCGCCGTCGGGCGAGAAGATGGCTTCGATCGGCTGCTCGAAGAGGCGGGCGATGCTGAAGGCCAGCGGCAGGCTGGGGTCGTACTTGCCGGTCTCGATGGCGTTGACGGTCTGGCGCGAGACCTCGAGCTCCTCGGCCAGCCGGGCCTGCGTCCAGTCGCGCTCGGCGCGGAGCACCTTGAGCCGGTTCTTCACGCGTACCTCCGGGCGCCGAGCAGGACCCCGACGGCGTAGGCGACGAACATCACCACCGTGATGCCCGAGATGTCGGCCTTGAAGACGACGCCGGCGTCTTCAAGGAGCTCGTAGCCGACCGCCACCACCACGCCGACGCCAAACCCGAGGGCTAGCGCGTCGAGCTGGATCTTGCGCTGCAGCTCGTAGGCGCGGCGCAGGAACCGGGTGAAGGCCACCAGCATGGCGACTCCGAACAGGCTGGGCAGGACCGCCAGGGCGACCGCCGGGGCGCCCTCGGGGATCCAGGTCCGCTTGAAGGCCATGCTGGCCACGACGAAGGCGAGCTGCCACAGGAACAGCCACCTCACCACCAGCCACTGGTTCCGCAGGTCGCGCGCCGTCAGCTCTCCGCAGGCCTTCAGGAACAGGTTACTGGTCTTCGTCATGGTCGTGTCTCCTTGTCTAGAAGTCAAGCTTGCTTGACTAGCGGAGAGTAAAGCATCCTGGACTTGATGTCAAGTCTGCTTGTCCTGCCTCTCGAAACCGCCCCGGGCACCGAGCCTTCAACCGACGGTCGCGAGATACTGGGGCCGGAGTCCATGGTCATGGGGTCGGTCCTCCTCTACGCGGGTTTCACGGTGGGACTTGCCGGTGCGCTCTCGCTGGTCCGGCCGCTCGGCTTTCTCGGCATCCCGACCCGGGAGCGGGCGGCGATCTTCGTCGGGCTGGGGCTGCTTCTCATCGTGGCCGCCGCCCTGCTGCCGGCGCCGCTGCGCCGCGCGGCGGCGATGCGGACCCAGCTCGACCGGTTCATCCCCGCCTGGCAGTTCGCCGAGCGCCACGAGATCCTGGTCCGCGCGCCACCCCAGCGGGTGGAACAGGCGGTGCGCGCCGTCCCGGCGCGCGAGATCCGGCTCTTTCTCCTCCTCACCTGGATCCGCCGGCCGCGGCTGCCGTCGAGTGACGTTCCGGCCGACATCCTGGCGCCGCCGGCCGACCGGCCGATCCTCGACGTCGCCCTGGGCTCCACCTTCCTGCTGCTGGCCGAGGAGCCGGCGCGGGAGATCGTCATCGGCACTCTGGTCATGGTGCCCCCCGAGCTGCGCCGCCTACCGCCCGCCGAGCGCCGGCGCTGGCGCGCCGCCCTCTCCTCCGCCGACTTCAAAGACCTCGCCGACCCCGGCTACGCCAAGGCGGCGATGAACTTCCGGATGGTCGACCAGCGCGACGGCACCACCCGCCTGGTCACCGAGACCCGCGTCTTCGCCACCGACCCGGCGACCCGCCGCCGATTCGCCCTCTACTGGCGGGCGATCTACCCGGGCTCCAGCCTGATCCGCTACGGCTGGCTCGCCGCCATCCGCGATCGCGCCCTGCGCAACGTGGAGGCCGGCTGAAGCCGGCCGAAGCGCGAAGATCCTCCGCCGGTCCGGCCGGCGGTACGTCACCGCCTTCCCGGTGAGGGTGAGGAGCGACGAGATGGTGACGGCTGCGGCCTCGTCAGCTCACGCTCGGCAGCCACCGGGCGTCCCCGAGTCGCCGATCCACGGTGGCGAGCGTGAGGCCGTAGACCAGGGCGGTGGCCGCCAGGAACCGGTCGGCGGGATCGCGGTGGGGGAGGTCGACCTCCAGACTGCGGAGCGCGATCTCGCGGGTCAGCGCCGCCTCCCGCAGCGGGAACGTCTCGGTGGCCAGGGCCACCCAGCTCCGGTAGTCGGACTCGATCCGCACCCGGCCTCGCCGGGCCAGCATCCCCAGCTCCCACACCGAGACCGGCGACAGCCGGCACGCCTCCGGGGAGTCGTCGATCTTCGCCTGCAGGCGCTTCGGCAGACGCCGGGAACCCGTCAGGTACCAGAACCAGACGTGGGTGTCGAGCAGCAGGGCGCTCAGCGCAGCGCCTCCCAGTCCTCGGGCGCCAGCGGCTCGAGGATGTCCTCCACCTCCTCGGCGGTCCCCGCCAGCGCGCCGAAGGCGCTGGCCGCTGAGGTCTGCGGCGGTGGCGGCACCACCTGCGCGATCGGCACGCCCCGTTTGGTGACGAGGATCGGCTCCCCCGTCCGGCGCACCCGCTCGAGCAGCGCCAGGCAGGTGGCCTTGAACTTGGAGATCGCGACGGTAGCCATGGAAGAATCTTATCATGGTCCATGACCATGGTCTTATTGGACACGCCGCGGAGCGTCTGCCCAACCCCAGGGCAGAATCTGCGTAGAACAGACGACGGGGCCGAACCAGTGGCCCGGCACCGCGGAGGCAGGGAACCAGGAGGCAAGCTGGCGTGAATCTCCGGAACAATGCAAGGGCTCTGTTGGCGCTCTCGGCGATCCTGTGCGCGGCCGCGCCGGCCGTCGCCCAGCACCGCGGCGACTGCCGCGGAGCGGAGGCGGAGAGCTGGTCGATCGTGGTGGCCGGTCCCGAGGAGCCCGGGCAGCGGCTGGTGGTGAGCGGCCGCGTGCTCCGAAGCGACGGCGAGACGCCGGTCGCCGGAGCCACGGTCTTCGTCTTCCAAACCGACGCCGAGGGCTACTACTCGCCGGGCGGGATGGACGAGTCCGACGCCCGGCTGTGCGGGCTGATGCTCACCGACGCCGGGGGCCGCTACCGCTTCGAGTCGGTCAAGCCCGCCCACTACGCCACCGGCGGCCCCCCGGCCCACGTCCACTACCGGGTCTGGGGCGAGGGCATCCCGCCGCAGAACTTCACCCTCAACTTCGAGGGCGACCCCAAGCTCGGCGCCCGCGGCCAGGACGCCTCCGCCAACCCCACCTGGGCCACCGTCCGGCCGATCGCCGAGGGCGCCGACGGCGTGCTGGAAGTCGTCAGGGATCTGCGGCTGCGCTGAACGGTTCCGGCAGCGGAATCGACCCGCCGCCGGTCGTCTGCGGGCAAGCGCTCGAGACGCGGGCGGTAGAATGGCTTTACCGTGTCCGCTGCTTCGACGGGTCGGCCGACGCTGCGTTTCGGCGAGTTCGAGATCCAGCCCGGCACGGGGCGGCTGCTGCGCAACGGCCGGCGGGTCCGCATCGAGCCCCGGGCCTTCGAGCTGTTGGCCCTGCTGGCGCGGGAGCGCGGGCGTCTGGTCGAGAAGGACGAGATCCTGGCGGTGGTCTGGAGCGGCGCCGCCGTCACCGACAACGCGTTGACCCGCGCCGTAGCGCGGGTGCGGCGGGCGCTGGGCGACGCGGCCAGGGAGCCGCGCTTCGTGGAGACCGTCCACGCCCGCGGCTACCGGTTTCTGGCCGAGGTCGAGGTGGTGGAGCCGGGCGCGCCGGCGCCGGCGGCAGGATCCCGGGCCAGCTCGAGAGGCTGGCGCTGGGTCGCCGCCTCGCTCGGACTGGTCCTGGCGGCGGCGGCGCTCGCGGTGTCGCTGGCCGCGCGCCGGCCGGGACCGGCCGGGTCCGCGATGCCCGCCGCCGGAGCGCTCGATCCGAGCCGCGTCGCCGTGCTGCCGCTCGAGAACCTGGGCCGGGCGGCGGACGACGACTATCTGGTCGAGGGGCTGACCGAGCAGATCACCTCGACCCTGGCGCAGATCCGCGACCTGCGGGTGATCGCCGGCACCACGACCCGCGCCTACGGGAACAACGGCGCCCGCATCCGGGAGATCGCCGCCGAGCTGCGCTCGGGCACGGTGCTGGAGGGCAGCGCCCGGCGCGCCGGCGACCGGGTGAGGATCCACGTCCAGCTGATCGACGGCGGCTCCGAGGAGCACCTCTGGTCGGGCGAGTTCGATCGCTCGCTGGAGGATCTGTTCGTCATCCAGAGCGAGATCGCGACCCGGGTCGCCGAGGCGCTCCGGCTTTCGATCCCGTCGGCGCGGGTGGCCGCGATCCGCCGCGGTCCGACCCGCGATTTCGGCGCCTACGAGCTCTACCTCAAGGGCCGCGAGGCCTACCGCCGGCGAACCCGGGTCGGCAACGAGGAGGCGATCGAGTTCTACCGCGCGGCGTTGGAGATCGACCCCGATTTCGCGCTCGCCGAGGCCGGGCTGGCCAACGCCTTCGCCACCCGCGCCATCTGGTACGGGCACGGGCCGGAGGCCGACGAGGACGCGGTGCGCTCGGCCGAGCGAGCCCTGCGGCTCAACCCCGAGCTGCCCGAGGCCTACAAGGCGCTGGGCATCGTGGCGATGCATCAAGACCGCTTCCGCGACGCCATCGAGCTCAACCGCCGGGCCCTCGAGCTCAACCCCTCGTACGACGAGGCCTACTACAACCTGTCGTCGGCGCTCCACATGGCGGGACGCTGGGACGAGGCGCTGCTCGTCCAGATCCGCGAAACGACCCTGAGCGCCAGCCGGCAGGGCCTGGCGGCGCAGGCGCTCTACCTGGGGCTGGTGGAGGAGGGGCGGGTGCTGGCCGAGAGGGCGCTCGCCGAAGTCCCGTTTTCGCCGTACCTGACCATGACCCTGGCGCTCGAGGACGCCCGCGCGGGCGATCTGGAGGCGGCCCGCCGGCGCCTGAGCGCACTGCGCAACGCGCGGCCCGACTGGTCGGGGGTGTGGCAGGTCTCCGGCCAGGTCGAGGCCCTCGCCGGGGACTACGCCCTCGCCGCCGAGTACTTCGAAGAGGCCGACCGCGTGCCGACCGGCGGCGACTTCGAGTCGGCGATCGACCTGGCGCGGGGCGCCTGGTTGACGGGGGATCTCGACGGCGCGGAGAGGCACTGCGCTCGGGCGGAGGCGGTCATCCTGCCGGCCGTCGAGGGGGGCTCCGAGTACTGGCTCCACTACTGGGGCATGGCGGTGATCGAAGCGATCCGCGGCCGCTCCGACGCGGCCGTCGACTGGTACGCGCGGGCGGTCGACGTCGGGTACCGGTACGCCTGGCCGGACGAGGTGCTGCCGGAGTTCGAGCTCTTGCGGGGGAACCCGCGGTTCCTCGCCCAGCTCGAGCGCATGCGCGGGCTGGTCGCCGAGATGCGTGAGGCGGTCCGCCCCGAGGTCGAGGCGGCGGTCGCCCGGCTGATCGGCGCCTGAGGGGCCGGCTCCGGCCCCGCCTGACAGGCACGCCGGGGCCGATTGGACCGGGCACCGGTCGGCCCGGAACCGTCCGCCGGCGGCGGCCGTCACGACTCCGCGCAAAGCCGTCCGGGCGGCGTCACGACCGGCCCGGCCGGGCCTGGCTAGTTTCACCAGCGAGGGCCGTCCCGGGGCGCCCTACGGTTGGCGCGCCGGTTCGGGACGGCCCGGGACAACCTGTGGAGGAACACCATGAGCGATCAAGACCGGGTCGTGGGCTGGGCGGTCTGCGGCCTGCTGGGCGCCGGGCTGGCCCCCGGCGGACCGGTGCGGGCCGAGATCCCGCCCGGTCTCCAGCCCTCCGAGCCGATCGTCTGCCGCGGCAACCAGGAGCTGGAGGTGCGCGGCCGCTACATCGTCACCGACGGCGACGGCATCGAAGTGGGCGGCAACTGCGAGCTGCGGCTCGTCGACAGCCACGTCGAGGCGGGCGGCGTCGGCGTGTGGGCGGTCAACAACGGCGAGGTGACGATCGAGCGGAGCTTCGTCTCCGGCCGCCGCGCCGGTCTGCGGGCCGACAACCGGGCCGAGATCTGGTTCACCGACAGCACGATCCGCGGCGGCACGGTGGCCTGGAACCTGGCCGAGATCCACGAGGGGCGCGGCAACGACGTCTCGGGGAGGGTGGTCGCCGGCGGCGCGGCGCCGGGCAGCGGTGACGTCTCGATCCGGACCGGCCCCGGCGGCGTGCGCGTCGAGAGTGGTGGCGAGACCGTGGTCGTCGGCCCCGGGAGCGTCACGGTCGAGAGCGGCGGCGAGCGGGTCGAGGTCACCCCGGACGAGGTGCGGGTGGACGACGGCACCACGATCGAGGTCGACCCGTCGGGGGTGCGCGTCACCAGCGGCGGCGAGGAGGTGGTCGTCGAGGAAGGCTACGTGCGGATCACCGACGGCCGTGGCGTCACCGAGATCACGGGCGACTGGCGGACAGGCGGCACGATCTACAGTGCGGCCGACACCGAGCGCCTGCTGGTCGAGCTGGGGGCGCGCGAGGAGGCAGGGGAGCTCGAGCTGCGGATGGCCGGCGACGTGCTGTTCGACTTCGACAGCACGGCGATGCGGCCGGAGGCGATCGACGAGCTCCGCAAGGTGGCACACCTGATTCGCAGTCGCTCGCGAGGCATCGTCTACGTCACCGGCCACACCGACTCGGTCGGCAGCGCCAGCTACAACCTCGAGCTGTCGAAGGAGCGCGCCCTCACCGTCATGGGCTGGCTCAACCTCAACGAGGACATCCCGATGCGGCTGATGGCGGGCCGCGGCATGGGCGAGCAGCAGCCCATCGCCCACAACACCCGCCCCGACGGCAGCGACGACCCCGAGGGCCGCGCCCGCAACCGCCGCGTGGAGGTCCGCTTTGCCGTCGAATAGAAGAACCGCGGCCGGGCGGCCGCCCGGGTGCGGGGCGCGTCGGCACCAGGGGGCGGGTGGTTAGTTGACTTAGTTTAAACTTCGAACTAAGCTTGGTTCATGGCCGTCTTCAACGTCCACGAGGCCAAGACCCATCTCTCCCGGCTGCTCGAGCGGGCTCACGCCGGCGAGGAGGTGATCATCGCCAAGAACGGCAAGCCCTACGCCCGGCTCTGTTCCCTCGAGCCGCCTGCGCTGCGCCGGCCCGGGTTGCTCCACGGCGAGGTCGGCGAGGCCTTCTTCGAGCCGCTGCCCGAGGAAGAGCTGGAAGCCTGGGAGCGGTGAGGTTCCTCCTCGACACCCACGCGCTCCTCTGGTGGCTGTTCGACGATCCCCGGCTGTCCGAGACGGCCCGCGAGATCATCGGCGATCCAGAGAACGAGATCCTGGTCTCCAGCGCCAGCGCCTGGGAGATCAGCACCAAGCATCGCCTCGGCCGGCTCCCGGCCGCCCGGGAGCTGGTTCAAGACGTCGCCGGCTGGATCCAGAAAGCGGGCTTCCAGGAGCTGCCGGTCCGGATCCCGCACGCCCAGCGGGCCGGCAGCTGGCCCCAACGGCATCGCGACCCCTTCGACCGCATGCTGGCCGCCCAGAGCGCCCTCGAAGACCTCGCCCTGATCACCCAGGACCCGGCCCTGAGCACCTTCGGCGTCCGCCTCGTCTGGTGAGCCGCCGCATCCCCGCCTGGGAGCCCGAGTGGTGCACCCAGGAGGATTTGAACCCCCAACCTACGGATCCGTAGTCCGTTGCTCTATCCAGTTGAGCTATGGGTGCACGGAGGGACTGCGTGGGAGGCGGATTCTAGGACAGGAGGGGGCGCGGGGCAAGCTCTGGCCGGTGCTGTGGCGGCCGGGCCGGCGCGGGTCATTCGATGAGGCCCTCGAGCGGGGAGGAGGCGGTGGCGTAGAGCTTGCGCGGGATGCGGCCGGCGTGGCGGGCGAGCCAGCCGGACTCGACCGCCAGGCGCATGGCGCGGGCCATGCGGACCGGGTCGGCGGCCTGGGCGACGCCGGTGTTCATCAGCACGCCGTCGGCACCCAGCTCCATGGCGACGGTGGCGTCGGAGGCGGTGCCGACGCCGGCGTCGACGATGACCGGGACCTTGGCCTGCTCGACGATGATCCTGAGGTTGGCGGGGTTGCGGACCCCCATGCCGGAGCCGATGGGGGCGCCCAGGGGCATGACCGCCGCGGCGCCCAGCTCCTCGAGCTGGCGGCAGACCACGGGGTCGTCGTTGGTGTAGGGCAGGACCGTGAACTCCTCGGCCACCAGGGTCTCGGTGGCGCGGAGCAGCTCGCGGTTGTCGGGAAAGAGGGTCTTCCGGTCGCCGATGACCTCGAGCTTGACCCAGTCCCAGCCGCCCAGCTCGCGGGCCAGCCGGGCGGTGCGGATCGCCTCGTCGGCGGTGTAGCAGCCGGCGGTGTTGGGGAGCAGCAGGTAGCGCCGCTGGTCGATCTGGTCGATCAGCGAGTCCTTGCCGACGGCGTCGAGGTCGACCCGGCGCAGGGCGACGGTGACGATCTCGGTGCCCGAGGCCTCGAAGGCGGCCAGCATGGTGGCGGCGTCGGCGTACTTGCCGGTGCCGAGGATCAGCCGCGAGCGGAAGGTGCGCCCGGCGATGGTCAGGGGCTCGACCTCGACGGCGGGGTGGGCGGGGGGCGCGACGGTGGTCATCCAGACTCCATTCTAGTCCCTTCCGGGGCCCTCGGCGGCCGGCTGGCAGGCCCCCGCGCGGCCGGGGGGCGGGCCGCCCGGCGCTACCCGGCGGGGACGAAGTAGTGGCTGCCCTTGACCGGGCGCGAGATGCGGCGCACCAGCTCCTCGAAATCGGCCGGGCGCTCGACGAAGTTCAGATTGCGGGTGTCGACCACCAGCAGCGGCGAGCGGTTGTAGTAGTGGTAGTAGTGGTGATAGGCGTCGATCAGCTCGGTCAGGTACTCCTCGGAGATCGTCTTCTCGAAGGTGCGGTCGCGGCGGCCGATGCGCTGGACGCAGGTCTCGAGGTCGGCCACCAGGTAGACGACGAGGTCCGGCACCGGCACCTGCGGCTCGAGCAGCGTGTAGAGCTTGTCGAACAGCATCAGCTCGTCGTCGGAGAGGTTGAGGTAGGCGAAGATGCGGTTCTTGGGAAAGGTGTAGTCGGCCACCACCAGCCGGTTGAACAGCTCGCGCTGGACCACCTCCTGCTGCTGCTTGTAGCGCGACAGCAGGAAGTAGAGCTCGGTCTGGAAGGCGGCGCCCGGGCGGTCGCGGTAGAAGTCGGGCAGGAAGGGGTTGCCGGCGTCCTCGAGGACCTTGACCCCCTCGAAACGGCGGCTCAGCATCTCGACCAGGCTGGTCTTGCCGACCCCGATCGGGCCGTCCACCGCCAGGTAGTGGATGGGGAGCTGTTCGGTCACGGGCGCCCGCTCATCAGGCGATGGCGGCGGCCCGCTCGATCGGGTGGTAGAGGGTGTCGCGCTCGACCGGCCGGAAGCCGGCCTCGCGCACGATCCGCTCCAGCTCGCGGCGGCTGAGCTGCTGCTCGGTGGCGGCCCCGGCCATGTGGTAGATGGTCTCCTCGACCACCGTGCCGTCGATGTCGTCGGCCCCGAAAGACAGCGCCACCTGGGCCAGCCTCGGGGTGATCATGATCCAGTAGGCCTTCAGATGCGGCACGTTGTCGAGCACCAGCCGCGAGGTCGCCAGGTGCCGCAGGTCCTCGGTCCCGGTGGTGTGGAACTTGAGACCCAGGTAGTTGTTCTCGGGGTGGTAGGCCAGCGGGATGAAGGCGTTGAAGCCGCCGGTCTCGTCCTGCAGCTCGCGCAGCCTGAGCAGGTGGTCCACCTTGTGCTCGGGCTTCTCGACGTGCCCGTA
>JBFGCA010000050.1:0-30419 GCA_041567315.1 Thermoanaerobaculia bacterium
GCCAAGACGGTCAAGGGCTACGGCATGGGCGAGGCCGGCGAGGGCCAGAACATCACCCACCAGCAGAAGAAGATGGGCGAGGAGGCGCTGCGCCAGTTCCGCGACCGCTTCAACATCCCGATCTCCGACGAGAAGCTCGACGAGCTGCCCTTCTACCGGCCGGCCGAGGACAGCGCCTCGATGCGCTACCTGCGCGAGCGCCGCGAGGCGCTGGGCGGCTATCTGCCGGCCCGGCGGACGGCGGCCGAGCCGCTCGAGGTCCCCGAGCTGTCGGCCTTCAGCGTGCTGCTCGAGGGCAGCGGCGACCGCGAGCTGTCCACCACCATGGCCTTCGTCCGGCTGCTGATGACGCTGACCCGCGACAAGAAGATCAAGGACCGCATCGTCCCCATCGTCGCCGACGAGGCGCGCACCTTCGGCATGGAGGGGATGTTCCGGCAGGTCGGGATCTACGCCCCGACCGGCCAGCTCTACACCCCGGTGGACGCCGACCAGCTCGCCTACTACCGCGAGGAAAAACACGGCCAGATCCTCGAGGAGGGGATCTCCGAGGCCGGCTCGCTGTCCTCCTGGATCGCCGCCGGCACCGCCTACTCCAACCACGGGCTCTACATGGTGCCGTTCTTCATCTTCTACTCGATGTTCGGATTCCAGCGGGTGGGCGACCTGATCTGGGCGGCTGCCGACATGCAGGCGCGCGGCTTCCTGATGGGCGCTACCTCGGGCCGCACCACCTTGAACGGCGAAGGGCTCCAGCACCAGGACGGGCACAGCCACCTGGCGGCCGCGACGGTGCCCAACTGCGTGGCCTACGACCCCACCTACGGCTACGAGCTGGCGGTGATCGTCCAGGACGGGCTGCGCCGGATGTACGCCGAGGGCGAGAACGTCTTCTACTACGTCACCGTGCTCAACGAGAACTACGGCCACCCGTCGATGCCCGAGGGGGCCGAGGAGGGGATCCGCCGCGGCATGTACCTGCGCTGGGAGGCCGACAGCTCGGCGCTGCCGGAGGCGCCGCGGGTGCAGCTGCTGGGCAGCGGCGCCATCCTGCGCGAGGTGGAGGCCGCCTCCTGTCTGCTGGCCACCGAGTACGGGGTGGCGGCCGACGTGTGGAGCGTGCCCGGCTGGAACGAGCTGCGCCGTGACGGGCTGGCGGCAGAGCGCTGGAGCCGGCTCCACCCGGGAGAGCCGCCGCGCCGCAGCTACGTCGAACAGAGCCTGGCCGGCCGCCCCGGGCCGGTGGTGGCGGCCACCGACTACATGCGGGCCTACGCCGAGCAGATCCGGCCGTTCGTGCCGGGCCGCTACGTGGTGCTGGGGACCGACGGCTTCGGTCGCAGCGACTCGCGCGAGCGGCTGCGGCGGTTCTTCGAGGTAGACCGGCACCACGTGGTGGTGGCGGCGCTCGGGGCGCTGGCCGAGGAGGGCGCGGTGCCGGCCGCCAAGGTCGCCGAGGCGATCGGCAGGTACGGCATCGATCCGGAGGCGGCGGTACCGTGGACGGTCTGAGCGGCAACCGGCGAGGAGGCGGGGGCTGATGGCGGCCGAGAAGGTCCTCATCCCCGACCTTGGCGACGTCGACAAGGTGGACGTCGTCGAGGTGCTGGTCGCGGTCGGCGACCGGGTGGCGGTCGACGATCCGCTGATCACCCTGGAGAGCGACAAGGCGTCGATGGACGTCCCGTCGCCACGGGCCGGCAAGGTGGTGGAAGTCAAGGTCAAGAAGGGCGACCAGGTCGGCGAAGGCGCCCTGATCCTCACCCTCGAGGCGGAAGCCGCAGACGGCGAGGGAGCCGGCGAGGCGGTGGCCAACGGCGAGTCGCGGGCGGCGAAACCGGACTCCGGGGCCGCGGCGCCCAGCCGTGGCGACGCCTTGACCGCCGCGGCAGAGGGCGGGGAGCGGGCAGCCGATCGGCAGGCTGGGCCAGCGGCCGACTCGCCGGACCAGGCCTCCCCCGCTGCCCCCGCCGCGACGGTCGCCAGCGCCGGCGCCGCCGCGGCCACGCGCCCCGCGGGATTGGTCGCGGTGCCGGCCGCCGAAGGCGCGGCCCCCGCCAAGGCCTACGCCAGCCCGGCGGTGCGGCGCTTCGCCCGCGAGCTGGGGGTCGACCTCGGCCGGGTGCGCGGCAGCGGTCGCAAGGGGCGGATCCTCAAGGAGGACGTCCAGGGCTTTGTCAAGACCGCCCTCACCGCGCCGGCCGCCGCCGGCGCCACCGCCCTGCCCCCGATGCCGGTCATCGACTTCTCCAAGTTCGGCGAAGTAGAGCGCCAGCCGCTCTCCCGCATCCAGAGGGTGTCGCTCGCCAACCTCCACCGCAGCTGGCTCCACGTCGCCCACGTCACCCAGCACGACGAGGCCGACGTCACCGAGATGGAGGCCTTCCGCAAGGCCAACGCCGACAAGGCCAAGGCCGAGGGGTTCAAGCTCACCCCCCTGGCCTTCGTCATGAAGGCGGTGGTGGGGGCGCTCAAGGAGTACCCGCGGGTCAACTCCTCGCTCGACCCCGACGGCGAGCACGTCCTGCTCAAGCGCTACTACCACCTGGGGATCGCGGTCGACACCGCCGACGGCCTGGTGGTGCCGGTGATCCGCGACGTCGACCGCAAGGGGGTCTTCGAGCTGGCCCGCGAGCTAGCCGTGGTCAGCGCCCGAGCCCGCGAGAAGAAGCTCACCCCCGACCTGCTGCAGGGCGCCTCCTTCACCATCACCAGCCTGGGCGGCATCGGCGGCACCGCCTTCACGCCGATCGTCAACGCCCCCGAGGTCGCGATCCTGGGCCTGTCGCGCTCCCGCTGGCAGCCCTCCTGGAACGGCGAGAAGTTCGTCCCCCGGCTGATGATGCCGGTCTCGCTGTCCTACGACCACCGGGTGATCGACGGCGCCCTGGCGGTCCGCTTCACCACCTACCTCTGCTCGCTGCTGGCCGACCTCCGCCGGCTGGTGCTCTAGGCGCACGGTCGGCGCCCGGTTGCAAGGAAACAAGGAATCCTTGTATCCTTGCGACAGGGGATTATCTGAGATGCTCGCCAAGAGGACCGTCAAGAACCAGATCACCCTCCCCAAGAAGATCGCCGATCTGTTCCCCGGGGTCGATTACTTCGAGGTGCGGGCGGACGGCGACCGAATAGTGCTCGAGCCGTTCCGTCCGGAGCGCGCCACCGAGGTGCGGGAGAAGCTCGCAGCCCTCGGGATCACCGAGAGCGACGTCGCCGACGCGGTGTCCTGGGCGCGCCGCGAGGGTCGTTGAGGGTCGTCCTCGACACCAACGTCCTGGTCTCGGCGTTGGTATTGCGGTCGGGCGACATGGTCTGGCTCCGCCGAGCCTGGATCGCCGGCCGGTTCACCCCGCTCACCGACCGGTCGAGCGCGGCGGAGCTGCTCCGCGTCCTCGCCTACCCGCGCTTCGAGCTCGGCGCCGAAGAGATCGCCGCCCTGCTGGGCGACTTCCTGCCCTTCGCGGAGACGGTCGCCGAGAGTGAGGCGCCGCGCGGTCTTCCCCAATGCCGCGATTCTCAAGATCAGATGTTTCTCGAGCTGGCCGCTCGGGGCGCCGCCGAGCTCCTGGTCACCGGCGACGGGGCGCTCCTCGAGCTGGCCGGCGAGGTCGATTTCGCCATCGAGCGACCGGCCGCTTTCCGATCGCGGCTCGGTCTCGACTGAGCACGGCCGTCCCAGTCGAGGGAGCCCAAGCCGTCCGCTTCGGGTGCTCGACGGCTGGTACGATGCCGCGCCGTGAGTTCGCCGCTCGAAGTGAGGATTCCCGACCTCGGGGAGGCTCAGGGGGTCGAGGTGGTCGAGGTTCTGGTCCAGCCCGGCGATCAGATCGAGAAGGAGCAGGGGCTCGTCACCCTGGAGAGCGACAAGGCGTCGATGGACGTGCCCTCGCCCGCCGCCGGCAAGGTCGCCGAGATCGCCGTCAAGGTCGGGCAGGAAGTGGCCGAGGGCGATCTGATCCTCACCCTGGAGCCGGCGGCCGGGGCGGAAGCTGAGAAAACCGGTGCCGACGTCGAGCCCGTTGAGCGTCAGCCACCGGCCGAGAAGGCGCCCGAACCGGCGACAGCCCCGGCGGCAGGCAAGCCCGCCGCTCTACCTGGAGGGGTGGAGAGGCCGCCCGGCGATGTCGCGGCCGAGCAGACCAGCCCGGGTGAGCCTCCCTCGACGCACGAGCGCTCTGCACCGACGGTCTCGCCCCCGCCGGACGCCGACCTCCACGCCGAGGTGCTGGTGCTGGGGTCGGGGCCGGGCGGCTACACCGCCGCCTTCCGGGCCGCCGACCTCGGCAAGCAGGTGGTGCTGGTCGAGCGCCATCCGACCCTGGGCGGGGTCTGCCTCAACGTCGGCTGCATCCCCTCGAAGGCGCTGCTCCACGTCGCCCGGGTGGTGGACGAGGCGGCGGCGCTCGCCGAGCACGGGGTGGCCTTTGGCGAGCCGCGTCTCGACCTGGGCAAGCTCCGCGGCTTCAAGGACTCGGTGGTCGGGCGACTGACCGCCGGTCTCGCCACCATGGCCGAGAAGCGCCGGGTGCGCCTCGTCCAGGGCCGCGGCCGGTTCACCTCGCCGCGGAGCCTGCTGGTCGAAGGCGCGGAGGGCGAGACCACGATCTCGTTCGACGCCGCCATCGTCGCCACCGGCTCACGCGCCATCCGGCTGCCCGGTCTGCCGGAGGACGACCCACGGATCCTCGACTCCACCTCGGCGCTCGAGCTCGAGGAGGTCCCCGAGCGGCTGCTGGTGGTGGGCGGCGGCATCATCGGTCTCGAGATGGCGGTGGTCTACGGCGCCCTGGGCTCGGGGCTGACCATCGTCGAGCTGCTCGACGGCCTGATCCCCGGTTGCGACCGCGACCTGGTCCGGCCGCTCGAGCGCCGGCTGAAGAAGGTCTACGGCGCCGAGATCCACCTCGAGACCCGGGTGGCGGGGGTCGAGCCGCGCGACGACCAGCTCGAGGTCGCCTTCGAGGGCGAGAAGGCGCCGGCGTCGGCCCGCTTCGACCGGGTGCTGGTGGCGGTCGGCCGCCGCCCCAACAGCGACGCGATCGGCGCCGAGGCGGCGGGCCTCGAGCTGGACGAGAAGGGCTTCCTGCCGGTCGACCGCCAGCAGCGCACCAACGTGCCGCATCTCTTCGCCATCGGCGACGTCACGGGTCCGCCGCTGCTGGCCCATCGCGCCACCCACCAGGGCAAGGTGGCGGCCGAGGTGGCGGCGGGCGAGAAGAGCGGCTTCGACGCCCGGGTGATCCCCTCGGTGGCCTACACCGATCCCGAGATCGCCTGGGTGGGCCTCACCGAGACGGAAGCCAAGGAGCGCGGCACCGCCTACCGCAAGGCGAGCTTCCCCTGGGCGGCGAGCGGCCGGGCGCTGGGCATGGGGCGCGACGACGGACTCACCAAGCTGCTCTTCGACCCCGAGAGCCGCCGGCTGCTGGGCGCCGGGGTGACCGGGGTCGGGGCCGGCGACCTGATCGCCGAGCTGGCGCTGGCCATCGAGATGGACTGCGAGGCCGCCGATCTGGCGCTGACCGTGCATCCCCACCCGACGCTGTCGGAGACCGTGGCCTTCGCGGCCGAGGTCTTCGAAGGCACGGTCACCGACCTCTATCTGCCGGCCGGGCGGACGGGCGGCGCGCGGTGACCGATCCCGACCGCGCCGCCGAGGAGCACTACCGCCGCCTCGAGCGGATGTACCTGGGGGCGGCCTGCAACGCCTGGTACCGGCCCGAGATCGAGATCGGCGACGGCCGGGCGCGGATCACGGTGCCGGTGCGCCGGGAGTTCTTCCACGCCGCCGGCGCGGCCCACGGCTCGGTCTGCTTCAAGGTGCTGGACGACGCCGCTTTCTTCGCCGCCAACTCGCAGGTCCGCGACGTCTTCGTGCTCACCGTCTCCTTCCAGCTCTATCTGCTGCGGCCGGTGGGCGAGGGCCGGCTGACCGCCGAGGGGCGGGTGGTCCACGTGTCGCGGCGGCTGCTCCTCGCCGAGGCCGAGGCGGTCGACGCCGAGGGTCAGCTGGCGGCGCGGGGCAGCGGCGCCTTCATGCCGAGCAGCGTGCGGCTAAGTCCCGAGCTGGGCTACGCTTAGCGCCGGCGTGTCTCCCGCGAGCTTCAACCGCTGGCGCCCCCATCCGTGGCACGGCCTCGAGGTCGGCCGCAAGCCGCCGCGGCTGGTCAACGCCTACGTCGAGATCACCCCCTTCGACCTCGTCAAGTACGAGGTGGACAAGGTCACCGGCTATCTGTGGGTGGATCGGCCGCAGCGCACCTCGTCGCAGCCGCCGGCGCTCTACGGGTTCATTCCGCAGACCTACTGCGCGGCGCGCGTCCAGGCGCTGTCGCCGCGGGCCGAGCGGGGCGACGGCGACCCGCTCGACATCTGCGTGGTCAGCGAGCGGCCGATCAGCCGCGCCGAGGTGGTACTCAGCGCCCGGGTGGTGGGCGGGCTGCAGGTGGTGGACGCCGGCGAGGCCGACGACAAGATCGTGGCGGTGCTCGAGAACGACCTCTTCTGGGGCGACGTCGAGGAGGTGTCGGCGCTGCCCGGCGTGCTCATCGAGCGGCTGGCCCACTACTTCAGCACCTACAAGCTGGTGGCCGGCGAGGAGTCGACCCTGGAAGTCCAGAAGGTCTACGGCCGGGACCACGCCCTGGCCGTGGTCGAGGCGGCGATCGCCGACTACGAAGAGGCCTTCGGGGTGTAAAATGGCGGCTTCCCGGTCATGTTCCGGAAAGGGGAGGGAATGACCCACCGTCTGCTACCGCTCCGCACGCAGCACGTCACCGTCGGGCAGCACCTGATCCTCGACGCCTGGCGGGTGCCGGCGGAGCTGCTCGACGATCCGGCCCACGTCGGCCAGGCGCTGCGCGACGCCGTCGAGGCCTGCGGCGCCACCCTGATCAACCTCTGCGTCCACCGCTTCAGCCCCTACGGCGTGACCGCCACCGCCACCCTGGCGGAGTCGCACATGGCGGTCCACACCTGGCCGGAGCACGGCTACGTGGGGGCCGACCTTTTCTTCTGCGGCCCGCGCGACGCGCGGCCGGCGATGGACTCGCTGGTGCGGTCGTTCCGGCCCGCCGAGGCCCGGGTGCGGGAGCTGGCGCGGGGGATCGGGGTGGCGGCGGCCGAGCCGGCCGCGGACCCGGCGGCCGGCAGCGCCCTGGGCGGCTAGGCCACCCAACCGGGGGCGCCGTCTCCACGTATCTCGACAGAGAAAGCGACTTCGAGGAGATGACGACCATGGCACCGATCCGTTGGTTCGCCGGCCTTTTGGTGGTCTGCGCACTGGTCTTGACGGCACTGGGCTCGCCCCCGGCCCTCGAGGCCGCGCGCGACCCCTCGCCGCCCGCCGCCAGCCCGGTCGACGAGGCGGCCGCCGCCTACGACCGCGGACTCAAGGCCCGCGACAAGGCCTGGGAGCTGGAGCAGAAGGCCGCCGAAGCGAGCGGCGGCGAGCGCGACAAGCTGCTGGCCAAGGCCGACAAGGAGTACAAGAAGGCGGCGCGCGCCTTCACCACCGCGACCGAGACCAACCCCCGGATGCACCAGGCCTGGAGCGGGCTGGGCTACGCCCTGCGCAAGAGCGGCGACTACGTGGCCTCGCTCGAAGCCTACGACCGGGCGCTGGAGCTGGCCCCCGGCTACCCGGAGGCCATCGAGTACCGGGCGGAGGCCTATCTGGGTCTCGACCGTCTCGACGAGGCCAAGGAGGCCTACATGGCGCTCTACCGGAGCGACCGGCAGCGCGCCGAGGAGCTGATGGGCGCCATGCGGCGCTGGGTGGAGCGGCGCACCGCCGACCCGGGCAGCCTGGATCCGGCCGCGGTAGAGGCCTTCGCCGCCTGGGTGGAAGAGCGCTCGGGCGCCGCCGCGCAGGCCGCCCTGGGCCCGGCGGCGACGCCCTCCTGGTAGCGGTCCGGGGGCGAGCCCCCGCTCTCCTGCTCACCGTTCTGCTGCTCTCGGCCTGCGTGGCAGGACCCGCGCGGGCGCCGCTGTCGGGCGCCGCTCGCGCGACCGCTGCCGCCGAGGTCCCCTCCGCCGCGTCCGGCTACGCCTGGCGGCTGCCGCCCGGCTTCCCGCGCCCGCCGGTGCCGGCCGACAACCCGATGAGCGCCGCCAAGGTGGAGCTGGGGCGCCACCTGTTCTTCGACCGGCGGCTGTCGGTCACCGGCGAGTACAGCTGCGCCTCGTGTCACCGCCCGGAGCTGGCCTTCACCGACGGCCGCGCCACCGCCGTCGGCGCCACCGGCGAAAGCCATCCGCGCAACACGATGAGCCTGGCCAACGCCGCCTATGCGGTGCGGCTCACCTGGGCCGACCCCGACCTCGCCCGGCTCGAGGAGCAGATGCTGACGCCGCTCCTTGGCGACTCGCCGGTGGAGCTCGGCCTGGGTGGCCGGGAAGAGGAGCTGCTCGGCCGCCTGCGGCGCGAGCCGCGTTACCGGCGGCTGTTCGCGGAGGCGTTCCCGGGCGCGACGGACCCCTTCACCGTCGACAACCTGACCCGCGCCGTCGCCAGCTTCGAGCGCACCCTGGTCTCGGGGAGCTCGCCCTACGACCGCTACCTGTTCTTCGACGAGCCGCTGCCCGCCGCCGCCCGGCGCGGCATGCGGCTCTTCTTCTCCCCCCGGCTGGGCTGCTCGGGCTGCCACGGCGGGCTGCTGCTGTCGGGCCCGTTCACCTGGCAGGGCGGTCCGCCGGCGGCCCCGGTCTTCCACAACACCGCGCTCTACGACCTCGACGGCCGCGGCGCCTACCCCGCCCGCGACCCGGGCCTTTCGGCCCGCACCGGCAGTCCCGCAGACGTGGGCCGCTTCCGCGCCCCCGGCCTGCGCAACGTCGCCCTCACCGCGCCCTACATGCACGACGGCAGCGTCGCCGGTCTCGAAGAGGCGATCGCCCACTACGCGGCCGGCGGCCGCGCGCCGGCCGGTCCGCTCAAGAGCGAGCGGCTCGGCGGCTTCGAGATCTCCAGCGCCGAGATCGCCGACCTCGTCCGGTTCCTGCACAGCCTCACCGACCCTCTTCTCCTTCAGGATCCCCGCTTCTCGGACCCCTGGCGGCAGTCGCGGTCCGGCGACGAAACACCCGCGGCGCCCCGCTGATACGCTGCCCAGCCCATGTTCGGCAGGTCTCGAGCGTGAGCGGGCGGCTGGCCCGCCTCGCCGCCGCGGTGGCGGCCAGCCTGTGGCTGGGTCGCCTGCCGCTGCCGACGGCCGACCCCTTCCGGCCGACCCTGCTGGCGCTACCCTGGGTGGTTCTGGGCTTCGTCGAGCTGAGCCGCTGGGCATGGCGGCGCGGCGCCCACTCCGAGCCCCGGCCCGTGCTGGCGCTCGAGGCGGGTCTGCTCTTCGCGTGGCTGTTCGTGGTGCGGGCGCGCCGGGCACTGGGTCTCGGCGCGGACGCCGGCGACGAGATCGACAACCTGCTGTACGCCGCGCTGCTGCTGCTCCTGGCGCAACGGGTGGCGCGCCTGCTCCCGGCTCTTAGGCGGGCGATCGGGGAGCGCCTGCCCGAGCGCCCTCCCTGGCCGTTCTTCCTGCTGCCGCTGGTGGTCTACGCGGCCATTCTGCCGTGGTCGGCGGTGCGGCGCGCTCCCGACGGCGACGAGCCCTACTACCTGCTGCTGACCCACAGCCTGGCCTACGACCTCGACGTCGACCTGGCCAACAACTACGCCCGGCAGGACTCGCTGCGGTTCATGCCCCGGGCGCTCGAGCCGGAGTGGGGGGACCCGCCGAGCCAGGGGGAAAGGCGGTTCTCGCGGCACCACGCCCTGCTGCCGCTGGTGCTGGCGCCGGCCTACCGGGTGGCGGGCGCCTGGGGGGCCTTTGCGGGGATGGCCCTGCTGGGCGCCGCCACCGCCTGGTGGACCCTGCGTCTGGCGGCGCGCATGTGGCCGGCGCGGCCGGCCGAATCGGTCGCCGCCTGGGCGCTCCTGTGCTTTACGCCGCCGTTCGTCTTCTACGCCCTGCAGGTCTGGGTGGAGGTGCCGGCCGCGCTGCTGCTGGTCGTGGCGCTGGACCGCATCTGGGGCTGGCGCGGCGGCCCGGGCGACTGGCTGGCACTGGCGGCGGTGCTGGTGCTGCTGCCGCTGCTCAAGCTCCGCTTCCTGCTGCTGGCCGTGCCGCTGGCGCTGCTCGCCCTCTGGCGGCTGCGCGCCTGGCGGCGCCGGCTGCTGGCACCGGTCGCGGCGCTGGCGGTGGTGACGGCGGGCATCCTGGTCTCCAACCAGCTCCGTTTCCGCGCGCCGTTGCGGGACCACACCTTCGCCTACCTGGCCCAGCTCCACCTGGACTCGCCGCTCAACTACCTGCGGGGCGCCGCCGGGCTGCTGTTCGACTGCGCGTTCGGCCTGTTCGCCGTCAACCCGCTGTGGCTGCTGCTGCTGCCCGGCGCCTGGCTGGTGATCCGCCGCCGCCACCCGCTGGCGCTCCAGGGGCTGTTCTGCGTGCCGCTCTATCTGGCGGCGGTGGCGCCGCGTCTCGAGTGGTACGGCGCCTGGTCGCCGCCCTTCCGGCTGGGCCTGGTCTTTCTCCCCTGGGCGGCGCTGTGGCTGGTGCCGGCAGTGGCCGCCGGCCGCCGCCGGCAGGGGGCGCGCCTGTTGACCGCGCTGGCCGGTGCCCTGGCCGGCGTCCTGGCGCTGCTCTGGCTGGCGGTCCCGGGCTGGACCTACCACCTGGCCGACGGCGGCAATCAGCTGCTGGCGTATCTCGGCGGGCGCTGGCGGGTCGACGCGGTGCGGCTGTTTCCCAGCTTCGTGCGGCTGCGGGCTGCCAGCTGGGTCTGGCCGCTGGCCTGTCTGGCGGCCGCGGCGCTGCTGTGGCGCTGGCGGGGCCGGCCGGCGCGGCCGACGCGGCCGGCGCTGTGGGGGGTCGCCGTACTGCTCGCGGCCGGCGCGGCGGTGCCGGTGGCCGCCGGCGGGCTGTCCACCCGCCGGGTCGAGGTGGAGGACGCCTGGGTCGTCAAGCGCGGCGGCGAGCTGTACCCGCAGCGCTGGCTTCCGCGGCGTCCGCGGCTTCGCGGCGGCTGGCTGCTGTCGCACGGCACCGAGGTGACGGCGCCGGTGGTGCCCGGGGGCCGCGCGCTCAGCGCGCTGGTCCACGTGCGGCCGCTGGGGGTGCGCTCGGCGGGGGCCAGACTGGAGATCGAGGCCCCGGACGGCCGCCGGCTGATCTGGCCGGTGGCCCCGCCCCGGCGCTGGCGAGTGGTGCGCTTCGACCTCGGCCTCTGGCCGCCGGGCGAGGAGCTGGTGGTGCGGCTGCGGGACCCGGCGCGGGTGGCGCGGGTGGTGGTCGACCGGCTCGAGCTCCGCTGGGGACCGGGCTAGACGGCACTTCACACCGGGTCGCTCGGCGAGCGGTGCGTCCGCCCGCGCAGCAGCGAGCCGGTGAGAAGTGCAGGCTAGACGGCGGGATCCCGGCTCGGCCGGCCCTGCCGGTAGAGCTCGAGGTTGGCCTGTAGCCGCTCGAGCCGCTCGCTGCCCTCGAGCGCGGCGCTCTTCTCGATCGCCTGCTCCTGGTAGCGGATCGCCTCGTCGAAGCGCCCCAGCTCGGCGAGCGCCATGGCCAGGGTCTCGGCGGCCTCGGCGTTGTCGCCCCGCTGGTAGGAGCGCTCGGCGAGCTCCAGGGCCCGCGCCCCGTCGCGCACCTCGCCGTCGGGTGCCGCCGCCAGCACCCGGGCCAGGCGATTCACGAACACCGGGTTGTCGCGCAGCGAGCTTTGGACCGCTTCGAGGGCCTGGCGGGTCTCGGCCCAGCGGCCGGCCAGCGCCAGGTTGCGGGCCAGCCCGAACTGGGCCGGCGCCATCGTGGGGTCGATCTCGACCGCCCGGTGGCAGTACCCGGCCGCCTCGTCGTAGCGACCCAGCTTCTGGAGCATCAGCGCCAGCGCCAGGATCACCTGCTTGTCGTCCGGGTCGGCGGCCACCGCCCCGCGGAACTGCTCGGCCGCCTCGGCGATCCGCTCCTCGGCCCGCAGCTTGACCGCCAGGTTGACGTGAGCGGTCTTGCGGGCCGCCGGGTCGTCGGCGGTGCGGAGGATCTCCTCGAAGTGCCGGACCGCCTCCTCCTCGCGGCCGAGCTTGGCGAGGGCGGTGGCCAGCACCAGGTGGAGGTTGGCGTCGTCGGGCGCCGCCGGCAGCGCCGCCTGGGCGAGCTCCGCCGCGGCGGCCGGGTCGCCGCCGTCGAGGGCGCGTCGAGCGCGGATCACCTCGGTGCCCCAGCGCTGGCCGGCCACCCGGGCGAGCAGCGGATCGGTGGGCCGAGGCGGGGCGTCGCCGGCCAGCTCCCGGTGCTCGGCGGCCCGCTCCCCGTCGCCGGCGGCCTGGTAGGCGGTGGCCAGCAGGGCGTGGAGCGCGGGCTCGTCCGGGCTCAGCTCCAGGGCCGCGGCGAAGCGCTCGGCGGCCAGCTCGGGCCGGCCCGCCTCCAGCTCCAGCTCGCCCAGCGCCACCAGGGTCGCGGCGTCGTCGGGCCGCAGCTCCGCCGCCCTGTCGAAGCCCTCGCGGGCCGCCGCCAGGTCATCGGCCCGCCTCGCCAGCACCCCCAGCAGGTAGGGCCAGCGGTAGTTCTTCGGGTCCAGCTTGGCGGCGTTGCGATAGGCGGCGGCGGCCGCCTCGTCGAAGTCGTAGGCGTGATAGACGAGCCCGAGCTGGCCGTAGGCCCGGCCCTTGCCGATCGGCGGGATGCCGGGGGTGGCGAGCCGCTCGTCGAACCCCCGCCGGGCCGCCGCCAGCCGCTCGCGCGCCTCCTCGGAGGGGGCCTCGGCAGCCGGGACCGGCACCTCCTCGAGCTGCTGCGGGGTCATCGGCCCCATGGCGCCGATCGGGGCGTCCGGGCGCTCGCGACAGCCGGCGCCGCCGGCCAGCGCCAGCAGCGCCAGCGCCGCGAGCCCGCGCCGCGCGGACGTCGAGAGGAGGTCGGGAGGGGTCAAACTGAGCCACCGGGTCCAGAAAAGACGATCGGCTCCCCCCCTGCGGAGGGAGCCGATGCGAACTGTCGCCTTTTGCGGTGCCGCCCTAGGCGGTGCGGCTCCGCAGCATCACGAAGGCGGCGCCGCCGAGGATCAGCAGCAGCGCCAGGAAGGCCAGCTGGTTGCCGCTGGCGGCCGGGCCGCCGCAGGCGCCCTGACCGGGCACGGCGATGACGCCGTCGGCGTCGAGGACCATGTCATCGATCTCGATGTACCACTCCCAGTCGTCCGGCGCCGGGTCCCAGTAGTAGAACCGGTACCAGACCGAGGGCACGCCCTCGGCGGGCGCGGTGGCCAGGTTGACGTCCTCGCCGGGGTCGGCGCGGAAGCCCCCGTGGTCCTCGTTCCAGGTCAGCAGGTTGTTCCAGGTGCCGCCGCCGTCGGTCGACCAGTCGACCTGGAAGAAGTCCTCGTTGGCGAAGTTCTGGTAGTTCGCCGCGAACAGCAGCGCCGAGTTGGAGGCGCCGCAGTAGTCGTAGGACTCGGTCCACAGGTCGGTATCGAAGTCCAGGATGCCGATGATGTCGCTCGACACGCAGGCGAAATCACCCGAGCCCGGGCTGGCGTTGCCGGTCCAGTTGTCGGCCTCGCCGCAGTAGGGGCCGAACTGGCTGTCCCAGACGATCCCGTTGCCCTCGTAGTCGTTGGTGATCCAGGGCATGGCCAGACCCGCGGGCGGGGTGCCGCCCTCGAAGTCCTCGGTGATCTGGGGAACGCGGGGCGGTCCGGGACGCGAACCGACGGAGGAGTCGTTCGAGTAGTCCTTCGGACGGCTCAGTTCGTCGTTCTTTTCGGCGTTCAGACCCTGCGCGGTCGCCACTCCGCTGACCAATCCTGCCAGCGCGAGGGAGAACGCGAGGCACAGAAGCAGTTTCCGCATGTTCAACACTCCTCCTTCGGACGGTTGTTCCGGGGCACGCGCCATGAATAGGCGCAAATTGGGGCTCTCCCAATACCTTGAGTAACCGACCCTACGGGAAGCCCGCAGGGGATGTCAAGCGCGCATTGGCTTCGCGCGCCGGTGCCGCGGGGCCACGGCGGCCGTCGCGCGAGCCTGCGGGCGACTCAGAAACCGTCCGACCAGGCCGACAGGTCGCCGCTCTCGAAGCCGTCCGCGAAGATCGCCGGGTAGATCAGGTGCCAGCGCGGGGCGGCGAGCGGCGCCGGGTAGACCTCGGTCAGCCCGTCCGGCCACACCACCTTGACCTCCTCGACCGCCGCGGCGCCGAGCCCGAAGTGGAGCGCGATCTCGTTGCCGGCCCCCAGGCTGGAGCCGCTGTGGAGCTCCTGGAGCTGGGTGCGCCCGCCGGCGGTGAGGTAGACGCGGGTCCCCAGGGCGTCGCGGTTGACCGGCCCGCGGCCCTCGAAGGTCATCCGCAGCCAGCCGCCGCCGGCGGTCTGGTTGCGGTAGAGGTAGTAAGCGTCGTCGAGGTTGCCGATCACCAGGTCCACCCGGCCGTCGGCGTCGTAGTCGGCCGAGGCCACCCCCAGGGTGGGACCCGGGTCGGCGGCGCCGCTGGCCTCGGAGAGGTCCGCGAAGGTGCCGTCGCCGAGGTTGGCGTACAGCCGGTTGGTCTTGCCGGGATCGGGCAGCATGGTCGCCAGGTAGAGGTCCTGGAGCCCGTCGTTGTCGCAGTCGAAGAACAGGGTCCCCCAGCCGATCGAGTCGACGGTGACCCCCGCCGCCTCCGAGACGTCGACGAAGGTCGGGCTGCCCTGGCTGGTCTGGTTCTGGAGCAGCACCATCTCGGCGATGCTCGAGAAGTAGAAGTCGAGGTCGCCGTCGGTGTCGTAGTCGCCGACCGCGATTCCCATGCCGTAGACCGGCCGGTCGGCGCCCGAGGCGGCCCCGACCTCGGCGAAGCACCAGTGCCCGCAGCCGGCTCCGTCGTTGCGGTAGAGCTGGTTGCCCAACTGGCGGTCGTTGATCACGTAGAGGTCGGCGTCGCCGTCGTTGTCGTAGTCGACGAAGACTGCGGTCCAGCCCACCCGCACCTCGCCGGCGAGCGCGCTCGAGACGTCGGTGAAGGTGCCGTCGCCGGCGTTGTGGAACAGCCGGTCCGTGTTCACCTCGGAGTAGTTGACCAGGAAGAGGTCGAGCCGGCCGTCGCCGTCGTAGTCGCCCCAGGCGGCGGTGGGGAACTGACCGGCGATCCCCACCCCGGCCGTCGCGGTGACGTCGGTGAAGCCGGCCCCCGCCTCGTTGTGGAACAGGCTGCCGGCGCCGCGGGCGGTGACGTAGAGGTCGAGCCAGCCGTCGTTGTCGTAGTCGGCGAAGGCCGCGCCCATGCTCTCGGAGCCGGGCAGGGCGACGTCGCCGGTGTGCGGCGACGGCTCGAAGGTGCCGTCGCAGTTGTTCCGCCACAGGCTGTTGGACCCCGCCTGGTCGGTCAGGTAGAGATCGACGCAGCCGTCGCGGTCGGCGTCTCCCCAGGCCTGCCCGACCCCCATGAAGATCGCGTGATGGGCGGCGCTGATCCCGGCCGCCGCCGTCACCTCGACGAACGACGGCACCGCCGGCTCGGCCTCCACGGCGGTGGCCAAGAGGAGCCCGGTCAATAGCAAGACGTCGAGACGTCTGGAGCAGCTCATCAGGGTCTGCAACGGTTGCGGCGACACTAACTGAACTTGACCTGCGCCACAACTCCGGTCCCAGGCGGGCCCCGCCCCGGCCGGCTCTCGCCACCAAGCCTTCGCCCGGCACACCCTGGGCGGCCATGCTCCTCGACAGGCCTGCTAGCATCGTTGGTTCGGGCTCCTCCCTCGCCCTCTCCTCGATCCGCACCCAACCGAGAGACCCGAATCCCTTGTCCGGCCCCGCCCCCCGCTCCCCCCTGGCCTCCGCCCTCGGCTACGTCGCCCGCGTCCTGGGCTGGATCGTCGCCTTCCTGGCGCTGATCCGCATCCCGGCGGTCCAGGGCAAGCTGTTCATCCCCTTCGCGCGCTGGCAGCGCGACGTGGCCTGCGGGCTGATCGGCGCGCCGCGCGACGCCATCTCGATCGACTTCAGCTGCACCGGGGCGGACGCGATGGCGCTGTGCCTGGGCGCAGTGCTGGCCTTTCCCACCACCTGGCGCAAGCGGCTGGTGGGGGCGGCGGCCGGGTTCGCGCTGGTGTCGTTGATCAACACCGTGCGGGTGGGGCACCTGTCGGTGGTCGCCGGCAGCGGGCGGCTGTTCCAGTTCTGGCATTTCCAGGCCTGGCCGGCGGTGCTGATCGTCGCGGTGGCGGCCTACGTCTTCTGGTGGATGCGGATCGCCGGTCGCGGCCAGGGCGTGGGGACGGCGCTGGCGGCGGGACCGGGCCGGCGGCTGGCCTGGCGGTTCCTGGTCCTCACCGTGCTGCTGGTGGCCGTCTATTACGGGGCGGCCGACCGTCTGTTCGAGAACGCCGCGGTGCTGGCGGCGGCCCGCGGCGTCGCCTGGCTGGCCGGCTCCCTGATGTCGCTCGGCGGCATCCCGGTCGAGGTGTCCCAGGAGTACCTGAAGGTGGGGCGCTTCCCCTACCGGGTGACCCAGGAGTGCATCGCCTCGCCGCTGATGCCGGTCTACCTGGCGGCGGCGCTGGCGGCGCCGCTCGCCTGGTGGAAGCGCGGCGTCCTGGTGCTGCTGGCCGGACCGGTCTTCTTCCTGCTGGGGACCGCCCGCATGCTGGTGCTGGCGCTGCCCCGGCAGCTGGTGGGGGCGCCGGGCGTTCTGCTCCACGCCTTCCATCAGCTGGTGCTGGGCGCGGGTCTCATCGTCGCGGCGGCGTGGTGGGTGAGGCGCCGGGCCGCCTCGTCGGCCGCGCGGCCGGCGGGGGCCGGATCGGCGGGCGGTGGCGCCTGGGGCGTGCGGGCGCTGGCGGCGCTGGCGGGCGCGCTGGCGCTGGCGGCCCTCGCCGGTCCCGCCTGGTCGGGGGTGGTGGGCAGGGCGGCCGACGCGGTCAGCGGCTCGTTCACCTACCGTGCGCCGGTGCCCGACCCGCAGCTGGCGCTCAAGCTGTTGCCCGGCTACCAGCTCGCGCTGTTCGCCGGTCTGTGGCTGGCGGCGGCGCGCTCGCTTCGCGACTGGCGGCGGCCGCTCCTGGGGCTCGCCGCGCTGGCCGTGTTCCAGATCGGGCTGCTGGCCTCGCTGGCCGGGCTCGCCGGCCGCTGGGACTTCGCGCCCGGCGTCGCCATGGTGCGCGGGCTGGCGATCGTGGTGCCGCTGGCGCTCGCCTGGGTGCTGACGGGGGTACGGCACCGGAGGCCGGGCGTGGTGACCGAGCCGGCCCCGAGCGGGTCGCTCGAGCCCGCGCCGACCGCCTCCGATTGAAGTGCAGGCTAGAACCTCCAGGCGAATCCGAGCCGCGCGTCCCAGCCGGTGAGGTCCAGCTCGCCGAAGCCCCGGAAGTCGTCGCCCAGCTCGTCTTCCGCCCGCTGCCAGCGGAAGTCGCCGAGCACCGACCAGTTGGCGCCCACCGGCACCTCCACCCCCGCCTGCAGGTAGTAACCGAAGGCCTCGCCTTCGGCCACGAAGGTGTCGGTGAAGATCGGCAGCTCGGGGCGGCTGAAGTCGATGAAGTCGCCGGACTCCTCGAGCCGGTAGCCGTAGATCCCGGCGCCGCCGCCGACGTAGGGCGCCACCGCGGCCCTGGGGTCGGTCAGGTAGAAGAGCAGCCCGAGGTTGACCGAGGCGGTCTCGAGAAAGGTGGTGTGCGGGATGTCGAAGCCGAGGTCGTCCACGAAGTCGATGTAGACCTGGTCGGCCTCGCCCTCGAAGAAATTGCTCGAGAGCAGCACGCCCATCCGGCCGCTGACCATGCGCAGATAGTGGACGCCCAGCGAAAAGTCCTGGAAGTCGTCGGCGTCGCCGGTGAACTCGCGCGCCTTGTCGTTCCAGTAGTCCGATTCGCCGCGCGGATTGAACACCCCGAACTCGACCCGCACCGCGTTGCGCGCCGCCCACGGCTGGCGCAGCGGCCGGGCGTGCTCGGCGAGCGCCGGGGCGGCGGCGCAGAGCACCCCCAGCACGGCGAGCGGTGGAAGCAGTTTTCTCAGCATCTCGGCCTCCCTTCCCGGGGCGATCCGCGTCGCCCCGCAAAGCCGTGGAGCAACCCCGATGCCAGCCCTGGCGCAAGCGCTCGTTTCAGCGCCCCGGTCGAGCCCCGCCCCGACCGGCTCTACAGCGGCCTCGGTCGAGGTTGCAGCGGCTGTGGCCCCACGTGGGGACGGCGGCGAGACCGCCTGCGGACGGTGGCGCCCTCCACAGAACCGGCCCGCGCTTTTGTTACTATCTGCGGCAACCAGTTCATCGTGCCCCGCAGGGGGCGCTCTTAGACCTCGCCATTTCCAGAACCCCGAGCCCGGCCCGGATGAAACCGACCCTGCCCGGCGGCGTGCCGCGGAGGGACGTGGCGCCGGCGGAGCCATGCGCGTCCTGGTAGTCGGCGGCGGCGGGCGCGAGCACGCCCTGTGCTGGAAGCTGCGGCAGAGCCCGCTGCTCGACGAGCTCTACTGCGCCCCGGGCAACCCCGGGATCGCCGAGGTCGCCGATCTGGTGGCGATCGGGGCGGACGAGATCCAGCGGCTCGCCGACTTCGCCGGTGAGCTGCCGATCGACCTGACGGTCGTCGGCCCCGAGCTACCGCTGACCCTGGGCATCGCCGACGAGTTCGCCGCCCGCGGCCTGGCCCTCTTTGGCCCTGACGAGGCCGCCGCCCAGCTCGAGGGGAGCAAGGTCTTCGCCAAGGAGTTCATGGCGCGGCACCGGATCCCGACCGCGGAGTTCGCGGTCGCCTACAGCGCCAAGGAGGCGCGAAAGGCGGCGGGCAGGCTGGGCGGGCCGCCGGTGGTGCTCAAGGCCGACGGGCTGGCGGCGGGCAAGGGCGTCCTCATCCCCGGCAGCCGCAAGGACCTCGACGTGGCGCTGGGGGTGTTCTTCGAGGAGCGTCGCTTCGGCGCCGCCGGCGATCGGGTGCTGGTCGAGCGCTGTCTCAGCGGCGAGGAGGTGTCGTTCATCGCGCTGAGCGACGGCGAGCGGCTGCTGACCCTGGCCAGCAGCAAGGACTACAAGCGGATCGGCGAGGACGACACCGGCCCCAACACCGGCGGCATGGGAGCCCACAGCCCGGCCGGCGTCTTCAGCGCCAAGGAGGCGGCGGCCGTTCTCGACCGCGTGATGCGCCCGGCGATCGCCGGCATGCTGGCCGAGAACCGGCGCTTCGCCGGGGTGCTCTACGCCGGGCTGATGATGACCGCCGACGGGCCGCAGGTGCTGGAGTTCAACGTCCGGTTCGGCGACCCCGAGGCCCAGCCTCTCCTGCTGCGGCTGGAGGACGACCTGCTGCCGGTGCTGGCGGCCGGCGCCGCCGGCCGCTTCGAGGCCGAGCGGCTGAGCTTCCGCAAGGAGGCGGCGGCCTGCGTGGTGCTGGGCAGCGCCGGCTATCCGGGCGAGCCGGTCAAGGGCGAGCCCATCGAGGGGCTGGAGGCGGCCCGTGCCCAGGAGGGCGTCGAGGTGTTCCACGCCGGCACCGGGCTGGCCGACGGGCGGCTGGTCACCGCCGGCGGGCGGGTGCTCGACGTCTGCGCCACCGCCCCCCAGCTCCGCGAGGCGCTGCGCCGCGCCTACGCCGCCGCCGCCGAGATCCGCTGGCCGGCCAAGATCCAGCGCGGCGACATCGGCAGACGGGTGCTGACGGCGGCGAATTGATCGAATAAAACCGCGCCCTGGCGGCGTTGACAGCCCTGGGCGGCCGTTGCCATAATGGCGGCAGACCTAGGGACCAGATCCCGCACGGCGGCGGGCGGGGGGCGGCGATGCGGAGCGAGCAGGCGGACCGGCTGCCGAGTTTCCTGGTACCTATCATGCACTCTGGAAAATCGGGCCCATGAGCGCCTGTCAGGGGTGCGCCTTCAAGGGGATGTCCACCGCGGTGGAGGACAACTACGTGGGCGTTCGCTTCGGCGAGGAGACCAACCTCACCCTGTGCGCCACCAACGGGAAGATCTACGCCCGCGGCGACCGGGTGGTGGTGGACACCGACGCGGGCCCCGATTTCGGGCGGGTCGAGCAGTCACCGATGCCGGTCTTCAAGCCCTGCCAGAAGGCGAGCGCCCGCCGCATCGTGCGCGCCGCCGGCGAGCCCGACGTTGCCGCCCACGGCAAGCGCCTGGTCAAGGAGGAGCAGGCCAAGCGGTTTTGCCGCGAGCGCGCCAAGGCCCTGGGTCTGCAGATGAAGGTTTCCAAGGTGAGCTTCGCGCTCGACGGCAGCCGCGCCACCGTCTACTTCACCGCCGAGGGCCGGATCGACTTCCGGCGGCTGGTCCGCGAGCTGTCACGGCGCTTCTCGGCCAAGGTCAAGATGCACCAGGTGGGGGCCCGCGACGAGGCCGGCCTGCTGGGCGGCATCGGGATCTGCGGCCGCACCCTGTGCTGCTCCACCTGGCTCAAGCAGTTCCGGCCGATCTCGATCCAGATGGCGAAACGGCAGAGCCTGAGTCTCAATCCCTCCAAGATCTCGGGTCAGTGCGGGCGCCTGCTGTGCTGCCTGGCCTACGAGGACGATCAATATCCGGCGACGCCGCCGCGCCCCGCGGCTTCGCCAGCAACAGCGTGAGAGCGATGGCCAATCGGAAACTCATCCGTCCCGAAATCTCCGACCTCAAGAAGGACGGCCAGTCGAGGTCGGTGCGGCGCAAACAGGCGCCCCCCGAGCAGACCAACGCCGAGGAGTTCTACTACCTCAAGCAGATGGCGGCCAAGACGCCGATGGTCCTGGTGCTGACCGGCGGCGAGGAGCTGCGCGGCTGGATCGAGTGGTACGACAAGAACTCGATCAAATTCAACCGCCACAAAGAGCCCAATCTGCTGATCCCCAAGCACAACATCCGCTACATGTTCAAGGAGGAGGAGCTGCGGCGGCAGAGGCGCCGCACCCGCGCCGCGGCCGCGGCGGACAAATCCTGAGGGCCGCCCCGGAAAGGCTGCTGGCCCTCACCCAGGGCGACCCCGCCGGAGTCGGGCCCGAGATCCTCCTCAAACTGGCCGCCGGCTGGCGCCGCGCGGGCTGGCGACCGCTGCTGATCGCCGAGCGGGCGGCGCTGGAGGCGGTGCGCGGCAGCGCCGGCGGGGCGGTCTGGGAGCGGCTGGCGTTCCTCGAGGCGGCTCCCGGGCCGGCCGGGCTGGCGGCGCTGCCGGCGGCGGCGGTGCCGGTTCTCGACCCGGTGGGCGAGCGCCGCCGGGTGACGCCCGGCGAGCCCGGCCCGCGCGACGCCGCCGGCGCGCTGGCCGCCCTCGACCTGGGTCTCGAGCTGGCGCGGGGCGGCAGCGGCGCGGCGCTGGTCACCGCGCCGCTCAGCAAGGCGGCGATCGCCCGCCACCGGCTGCCCGGCTTCCGCGGGCACACCGACTACCTGGCGGCCGCCTGCGGGCTCGAGCGCTACGGGCGCGACTATCTGATGACCTTTATCGCCCCCGACCTGCAGGTGGCGCTGCTCACCGCCCACCTGCCGCTGGCTCGCGCGCTCGAAGCGGTCAGCACGGAAGCGGTGCTGGCCGCCGTCGAGCTGCTGGCGGCGCGTGCGGGCGGCCGGATCGCGGTTGCCGGGCTCAACCCCCACGCCGGCGAGGGCGGGCTGCTCGGCGACGAAGATCAAGCTGCGGTGGCGCCGGCGGTGGCGGCGGCGCGCGCCCGCGGCCTCGACGCCCACGGCCCGGAGAGCCCCGACTCGCTGTTCGCGCGCGCCCGCCGCGGGGAGTTCGACTGGGTGCTGGCGCTCTACCACGACCAGGGTCTGATCGCGGTCAAGACCGCGGCCTTCGGGGCCGCCGCCAACTGGACCCTGGGGCTGCCCTTCATCCGCACCTCGGTGGACCACGGCACCGCCTACCCGCTGGCCGGCAAGGGCCGCGCCGACCCGCGGCCGCTGGAAGCCGCGGTCGAGGCGGCCATCGGTCTGCTGGCCGGCGAGCTGCCGCGGCGGCGCTCGGCCCCCGGTAGCTAGCGAGCCCCTCCTACTCCCAGCCGAGCCACGCCCGGTCGAGGATGACGTGGGTGCGGCGCGGGACGCGCGCCGGCGAGTGCAGCTCGACCACCAGGCGGTCGCCGTCCCTCCAGGGCACCGGTTCGAGCTCGACCTCCCGCCAGGCGGCGTCGCGGGGCAGCGGCTGTCGGTGGATCACCCGCCGGCCGCCCCGCACCAGCAGCGTCGCCGGCCGCGCCAGCGGCCCGGGGTGGCGCAGCTCGAGCCACAGCCGCAGGGTGCCGCCGCCCGCCTTGACCGGCACGCTCACCGAGCGCCCGGCGGGCAGCGCCCAGCCGCCGCGAAAGCGCGGCCGGTAGATCACCCACAGGTCGGGGTGGAGCTGGCCGCCGTCCTTCTCGACCCACGGATCCTCGAACTCGACGACCCGGGTGGGCAGGCGCCGGGAGGCGGCCGGGAGCGCCGCCATCGCCAGCAGCAGGCCGAGGAGTCCCCAGACCGGCGGCCGCCGGCGGGGGCCCGGCGGCAGGAACCACAGGGCGCTCACCACCACCAGCGACAGCGGCGGCCACAGCCAGGTGGCCGGGCGAGCGCGGATCGAGCTGGGGAAGAAGCGCGCCGCGTCGGCCCCCAGCCGGGTGGAGAGGTGGTCCAGCAGGTGGCTGCGGCCGTGCGCCAGGTTGTAGGTCCAGTCCGGCTCGACCACCCACACCAGCGTCAGCACCAGGCTGAGCGCCGCCAGCGCGGCGAGCAGCGCGCGGGCGCCGGGCCGCCGCCGGGTGGCCATCAGCGGCACCGTCAGCAGCCCGAGCAGCGGCAGCATCACCAGCCCGTAGCGGAACGGCGGCGACCAGGCCCCGAACCACTCGCCGCGCGGTCCGAGCAGGAGCAGATAGAGCCCGAAGGCGGCGGCCAGATCGGCCAGCAGGCGCCGGCGCCGGGGCCCGGCCGCCAGCAGCAGGACCGCCGGCAGCAGCAGCATCCACAGCGGCGCGTAGGCGAAGAGCCCGAAGGCGCAGTCCCAGAACAGCCCCAGCAAGCCGCGCAGGTACTGGAGCGGGTGGATCGCGTAGGGACCGAGCCCCTCGGCGCCGTGGTACTTGAGGGGGTTGCCGAAGGCCCACCGGTTGTAGAGCAGGATGGCGGCGCCGGCCGCCGCCAGGGCGAGCGCCGGCACCGCCAGCGCCCGCCAGCGGCCGCGGCCGAGCCGCCAGGCCGCCAGCCCCACCAGCGAAACCGCCACCACCCCAAAGCGGATCTTGAGCAGCGGCAGCAGGACCAGCGGCAGCGCGAGCAGCAGCCAGCCGCGGCGGTCCCCGTTGGCTGCTTCGAGCCGGTGGATCGTCCCCAGCGCCGTCACCACCAGCACCGCGGCCGGCACCTCGACCCAGAACTGGTAGGAGTAGAGGACGAGCGGCGGGGTGAACGCCACCAGCGCCCAGGCGGCGAGCGACTCGCGGGGCCGGTGCGGGAAGTAGCGGCCCGCCAGCCACAGCGTGCCCCAGGCCAGCACCGCGGCCAGCGCCGCCATCACCACCCGGGCGCCGCCCGCGCCGGCCAACCGGTAGGCCGGCGCCAGCAGCAGCGGCAGGGTCAGGTTGTGCCGCGAGTAGAGCTCGCCGTTGCGGCCCCGCGGGTCGCCCGGCTGGGGCGCCAGCCGGCGATCGACGAAACGCAGCGAATCGCCGCGGGCGTAGTTGTTGTTGAGCTGGGCGTCGAAGTCGTGGGCCAGACTGTGGGTCACGAGGAGGTAGTACGGCTCGTCCCCGTCCGGCTGGTGATGGGCCGCCGACCACGGCAGGATGGCGAGGTAGACCAGGAAGGGCAGCGCCCAGAACGGCCACGGCGGCACCGTGGGAAGCCGTCCGGCGAGCGCCGGTCGGAGCGCGCCAGCGAGCCGCGCGACCCGGTGGGCCAGCAGCACCAGGAGACCGGCGGCCAGCAGCCCGTCGCGGCCGGCCGCGGGCAGACCCAGCCCCTCGCGTCCGAGAATCAACATCACCAGAACGGCCAGGCCCACCACCTCGCCGATCGCCACCGGCCGCGGCGTCGCTCGCCCGCCCCGCTGCCGCGCCCACAGACCGATCTCGAGCAGCCCGGCCACCACCCAGGGCAGCAGCGCCAGCGTCGGCCGGAAGGGGTCGTCCGCCGCCAGCGGGAGGCCCGCCCAGGCGACGGTAGATAGAAGAAGAGCGCTCGAGGTCCGGGCGGCCCGACCCGTCAAGGCCGCAGCTCCAGGTGGAAGACCGCCATCGACGCCCCGCCCAGGCCGGGGCGCAGGGTCAGCTCCACCCGCTCCGCCGCGACCGGCGGCGCGAAGGCCGAGCGGCCGCGGTAGCGCTGCGCGAAGAGATCCCCCGACGGCGCCACCCAGGAGAGCCACGGCGGCGGTGCCCGGAAGCCCGGCAGGCTGGCCACGTCGCGGCGCCGCGCCGCCCACTCACCGGTGTCGATCCCGGCCTCGAGCGTCCAGGTGCGGCGGTCGCCGTCGGCCGCCACCAGGACCAGATCGGCCACCGGGGTGCCGGGCTCGAGGGCGGCCGAGTCGGCCAGATAGGAGTCGACGACGGCCTCCGCCACCCGCGTCCCCGGCGGCAGCTCGAACCCGGCGCTGGGGCTGTCGCCGTCGAGAACCAGCACCCGCGGAGCACCCGGGTCCTCGACCATGGGCTGCACCGCGGGCGGCGGCAGCGCCCAGACCGCGGCGACGGCCAGCAGCAGCAGGCCGGCGAACGCCGGGCGCCAGCCGCGCCGCGTCAGCGACGGGCCCAGGAGCCGCTCCCAGGCAACGCCGAGCCCAGCCACCGCGAGGGCCACGAGGAGCGCTGCCAACCAGCCGGGAACCAGCCCCAGCAGGCCCAGCAGGTCGACCTGCGGACTGGCGCGGAGCCAGGGGTAGGTCGAGAGCAGACCGACCCCGGTAACGAGAGCCCCGCTCCACACCGTCTGCAGCTCGGCGACGGCGCCGCGGCCGCGGAGGGTCAGGGCGGCCACCGCCAGCGCCGCCGCCAGCGCGTCGGGGTCGCGGGCGACCCGCCAGGCCAGCAGGGCGAGCAGCAACGCCATCGCCGCCTGCCGCCGCCGGCCGGCGGCGGGCAAGAGCGCCGCCGGCAGCAGCAGGACCGGCCAGGAGAGGAGCTGCAGGCTGGCGGTCCAGCCGCGGACCGCCGGCATCGCCGCCGCCAGGCCCAGCGCCAGCAGCCCCGCCGCGACCTGGGGTCCGCGCCGCGGCAGCCAGCAGACCGCCGCGGCCAGCGCCAGCACCGGGCCGAGCCCGGGCTTGAGCGCCCAGGCGGCGGCGACGGCGGCGGCCAGCACCGCTCCGGCGAGGGCCGGCGGCAGCGCCCGGGTGCGAAGCGCCACCGCGGCTGCCACCGCCGCGAGACACAGGACGCCGCTGACCGTCCAGCCGCCGGCCAGGATCAGCACCACGGCCGCCGCTAGCAGTGCCCGCCGCCGCTCTTCGGCCGACTCGAGCACCACGTAGGCGGCGGCCGCCGCCAGCGGCAGGGCCAGCAGCCGCACCAACGTCCGCAGGTCGATCGCCGGCGCCAGCAGCAGATCGGCCCGCATCAGGAACTGCAGCCCGAGCGCCGCCGGCACGGCGAAGCCCCAGCCGAGCAGCACCCGGTCCTCGACCACGTCTTGCTCGCGTCCTTGCCCCGTAGCGCTCGCCTGTCGAACCGTCCGATCCCTACCCGGCTCTGCTGACCTTTGTGGGTCGAGGTCGAGCCGGTCCGCCGGCGGGCCGTCCGCATCGGCGGCGCTCGGGAGGGCGCCGCGCAGCCGCCGGGCGATCGCGAACCCCAGAGCGAGCGCCAGCAGCAGGGTCAGCGCGGCGCCCCGCGTCGGCCCGGCCGGCACCACCCAGACCACGGTGGTCGCCAGCAGCGCGCCGGCGCCGAGCTCGATCGCCGGCCGCCGGCTGAGCGCCGCCACCGCCAGCAGCACGGCGGTCGAGAGGATCGCCAGGTAGCGGGTCTCGACCGCCGCCGCCGGGTCGGCCTGGGCGGCACCGTAGGTGGCCATCGCCAGCCCCGCCGCCAGCGCCACCGCGAGCTGGGCCAGCAGCCCGCCGTTCCCACCACGGGCTGCTGGAGAGAGGCGGCGATCGGGCATCGGGGGCGGCGGGCCGCGGGCGCGCTTGGATTCGGTGGCAGCTACTTCGAGAGCGCCGGCATCATAACCGCAACCAGGGGCGCCCCGCCCTTCGGCTACACTGCCGCGCATGCTGTCGCGAGAGCTGCTCCGGAGCCACCCCGACCGCGTTCGGCAGGGACTCGCCGGCCGCGGCGCCGGCCGCGAGCTGGTCGACTCGTGGCAGCGGCTCGACGAAGAGCGCCGGGCGCTGCTGGTCGAGACCGAGGAGTTCAAGCGGCAGCGCAACGAGGCGAGCCGCGAGATCGGCCGCCTCAAACAGCGCGGCGAAGACGCCGCGGCGGCGATCGCCGAAGTCGGGCGCGTCAAAGCGCGGATCGGCCAGGGCGAAGAGCGGCTCGCCGTTCTCGACGCCGAGCTCGCCGAGCTCGAGATGGGGTTTCCCAACCTGCCACACGAGAGCGTCCCGGTGGGCGAAGACGACCGCGCCAACCGCGTCGAGCGGGTGGTCGGCGAGCCGCCGGTCTTCGACTTCGAGCCCCAGGCGCACTGGGACCTGGGGCCGGCGCTCGGCATCCTCGACTTCGAGCGCGGCGCCAAGGTGGCGGGCGCCCGCTTCACCGCCTACCTGGGGGCCGGGGCGCGGCTCGAGCGGGCGCTGATCAACTTCATGCTCGACCTCCACACCCGCGAGCACGGCTACCGCGAGGTGCTGCCGCCCTTCATCGTCAACGCCGACGCCCTGACCGGCACCGGTCAGCTCCCCAAGTTCGGGGCCGACCTCTTCAAGCTCGAGGGGCACGCCTACTACCTGGTGCCCACCGCCGAGGTGCCGCTCACCAACCTGCACCGCGGCGAGGTGCTCGAAGAGGCCGATCTGCCGCGCCGCTACGCCGCCTACACCCCCTGCTTCCGCGCCGAGGCCGGCTCCTACGGAAAAGACGTCCGCGGCCTCATCCGCCAGCACCAGTTCAACAAGGTCGAGCTGGTCCAGCTCGCCCACCCCGAGCGCAGCTTCGAGGCCCTGGAAGAGCTGACCGGCCACGCCGAGCGCGTCCTCCAGCTCCTCGGCCTCCCCTACCGCGTGGTCACCCTCTCCACCGGCGACATGGGCGTCGCCGCCGCCAAGACCTACGACCTCGAAGTCTGGCTCCCCGGCCAGAGCGCCTACCGAGAGATCTCCTCCTGCTCCAACTGCACCGACTTCCAGGCGCGCCGCGCCGACCTCCGCTACCGCCCCTCAGCCGGCGGCAAGCCCCGCCTCCTCCACAGCCTCAACGGCTCCGGCCTCGCCGTCGGCCGCACCCTCGTCGCCCTCCTCGAAAACCACCAGCAAGCCGACGGCACGGTGGCCATCCCCGAGCCGCTGCGGCCCTACCTGGACGGCCTCGACCGGATCACGGCCGAGGGCTGAGGGACATCGCCCGGTGCTACGATCTCGTGGGTGAGCGAGGTTACCGTACTGCGGGCGGAGGCCCACTTCAGCCTCGAGGAGCTGGCGCATCTGGCCGCTGGGCCGCTCGCTGCGCTCGGTGCCGAGCGGGCGATCGTCTTCGGGTCCTACGCTCGCGGCGAAAGCGACGGCTTCTCGGACCTCGACCTGGCCATCGTGCTCGACACCGACCTGCCGCGCCTCCGGCGCGGCCGCCTGCTCGGCCCGCTCCTCGCCGCCCTGCCGGTTGGAATCGACCCCGTGGTCTACACCCCGCAGGAGTTCAAAGAGGGCCTCCGGCGCGGCCTCGGCATCTTCGACGCCATCGCCCGCGAGGGCGTCACCATCTATGAGTGCCCGCCGGACTGAAGCCGAGCGCTGGCTGCGCTCGGCCCACGAAGACCTGGACTCCGCCCGCACCTTGGCCTCCGCAGGCCATCACGCCCCGGCCTGCTTCTTCGCCCAGCAGGCGGCCGAGAAGGCAGTCAAGGCGCTCCACTACTTGCGCGGTGCCCGCGCCGTCATCGGCCACAGCGTCCGCAGCCTGATCGAGCGCCTCGAGCCCCGCGAAGAAAGCCTCGACCGCCTCCTTGCCGCCGCCGTCGCCCTGGATCTCCTCTACCTGCCCACCCGCTACCCCAACGGCCTCGACGACGGCACCCCGGGCGAAGCCTTCTCCGCCACCGAATCCACCGAGGCGATCACCCGCTCCGAAGAGATCCTGGCATCGGCAGCTGGGCTCGCGGAGCTATAGGCCAGGGGCCGAGCACTCCGATAGGCTGGAGCGCCACCAGCGGAGGGGTGGCTGAGCGGTCGAAAGCACCGGTCTTGAAAACCGGCGTCGGTTGACCCCGACCGTGGGTTCGAATCCCACCCCCTCCGCCAGATAAAGCACCTTTTTTTTAGAGTCATTCAGGGTTCCCTCTCCAGGGCACTCAGCGAGAGCGGCCCTTCGCCGCGCCGAGCCGCCAGCGAGGTCCCAGGACCAGGCTCCACCGACGCCAGAGGTAGAATCCCGTCCACGGAGCCGCGCAGTATGATCCAGGCAATCGAGTCACGCCGCGGTGCAGTCGCCAGCCTCTGCCGGCAGTTTCACGTCGAGAGGCTCGATGTGTTCGGCTCAGCGGCCTCGGATGCGTTCGATGAGCAGGCTAGCGACCTCGACTTTCTGGTGGAGTTCCGGCCGGTCGAGTCGATGAGCCCGGCGGGCCAGTACTTCGGCCTCTTGGATGAGCTGCAGAAGCTCTTCGGTCGAGAGGTCGATCTCCTCACCCAGCGGTCGTTGCGCAATCCCTACTTCATCCGCTCCGTCGAGAAGACGCGCCGCCTGCTATATGCGGCCTGAAGCGCCCAAGCATCTCGAGGACGTTCGGGATGCGGCGGCGTTCGTCCTCGAAGTGACGGCCGGCCAGAGCCTGAGTGAATACCTCGAGAACCGCCTGCTCCGGCAGGGCGTCGAGCGCAACTTCGAGATCATTGGCGAGGCTCTCAACCGGCTGCGGCGCGACGACCCGGAAACCGCAGCGCGGATCGGCGACACGCCGCGTATCGTCGCCTTCCGGAACATCCTCGCCCACGGCTACGACGCCATCGACCACGAGATCGTCTGGCACCTGATCGGAGAGGAGCTTCCGGGCCTCGTGGAAATCGTGGCGGCTATGCTCGCCGAGGCCGGCGAACCGTGACGCCAGCGCGAGATCCTGCTCCGCAGTGACCTGTAGTCGAGGCAACTGGCGCTTCGATCTCCGAGAAGGCCTGTCCGGCCGGGGGTGGCGCCTTGGCCTAACGCTACTCGGCCGGAAGAGCGGGGTCCAGCGGCAGGTAGCTCAGGTCCCTCCGGTAGACCGCGGTCTCGGACCACTCGCTCTCCACCGAGTCCGCGATGCCGGCCAGGATCTTCGCCGTCTCCTCGGCCCCGTAGACCTCCGTCAGGACCGCGGGAAGCGGCTTCTCGTTGGGCGCGAAGGACGCCCAGTCCGGTCCCGGTAGGACGACCACGTAGGTCGGCAGCCGGCCGCCGTCCTCCCTCTGGTACCAGATGTAGCTCGCCAGCCAGTCGGTCTTGACGATCGCCTCGTGGATCTTGCCGATCGCCTCCAGGAAGGCGCCCTGCTTGCCCGGCCGCACGTCGAAGGTGATGACCCGGCTGACTCCTGAGGGCCCCTCGCCCGGTGGGAGGCGGCTGAGGGCGGGCAGCACCGAGTAGAACATCGGCACGCCCTTCTCCAGATAGGGATCGACGTTGACGGCCGCATCGGCCTCGTCCGCCTCGACGTTTTCGCCCGTGACGTCGAAATCGGCCCAGTGGTGGCCGAAGCTCACGCGGATGTAGGTGCCCGCCCTCTTGCCGCTCACCACCTGCCAGGTGTGGAGCCCGTTGGGGTCGTTCTGCGAGGCGTGGAGGGCGTTGTGCGCTGTCAACCCCGCCTCGAAGTCGTCGCTCATGCCGTCCTTCACCGTCCAGTAGGTCACTTGCGTGACCACACCCACGGCCCCTTCCGACGCTTCGTGACTTTCCGCGCCGGCACCCGCCGGCCAGGTCAACGCCAGCAGCGCCAGCGTCGCCAGATAACCCACCAGTTTCTTCATCGTCTCCTCCTCTCCGAGGGTCGGCACGGCTGTCCGCGACGGGCTTGACTGCCCGCGCGGCGGAGCCTCGAATCGAGCTGCAACGGCGCCGCGCAGTATACAACCCGGGAGCGAGCCGCCGCCGGTCGCGGCCGCCACCCGTCTCGCCCGGGCCGGGCGCAGCGGCCTGGGTCGGCCCCGACGGGCCGGCGGGCTGGCAGGCTTTTTGCTCTTGATCCGGCGAGGTCAATGCCTGGCCTCGCGACCGTGCGGCAGGGCCGCACGCCCCGGCCCCGGCGCCCCACCCGAGCGCCCGGAGGCCGCGAGGAGACAAGCCATGAGGACGCTTCGTTTCGTCCTGCTTCTGGGGGTCGCGGCGGCGGCGATCGGCTCCACCTGCGACGACGGGCC
>JBFGCA010000051.1:0-29952 GCA_041567315.1 Thermoanaerobaculia bacterium
ACCTGCTGGCCGCCGCGGCACCGGACCCGGGCGGGACCCTGGTCTTGCTCCTGAACGGTGGCCCGTCGCGGCGCCGTCCGCGGCTTTCGACGGACGACGGCGACCGCGAACCGACCCTGCTGCTGGCGACCGGCGGCGCCCCGCCGCCGGACGGCCGGGCGGACGTCCACCGCGGGCGGCTGGAGCTGCCCGCTCACGCCCTGCGCGTGCTTCTGGTCGCCCCGGCCACCGTCACCACGCCGCGCTGACCGCGGCTACTCGATCCCGAACTCGGCCTCGGAGATGGTGCGGTTGCCGCTGTTCTCGACCGCCAGGACCTCCCACTTGCACTCTTCGCCGCCCTCCAGGAACTCGGGCGGGACGGTCACGCTGCTGACCTCGGGGCCGACCTCGGCGGTGAAGGCCCGCAGGTCCGGCTCCTCGCACTCGACCACGACCTCGTAGAGCACGATCTCGCCGCCCGGCGGGTCGGCGACCGGCGCCCAGACGAACTCGGCGTCCTCGGGGTCCACGTCCTCATCCACCGGGAAGACCAGCAGCGGCGCGTCGGGCAGGCGGTGGGTCAGCCGGGCGCGGCCCCTGAGCACGTCGCCCTCGGTGGTCCTGCCCTCGAAGCGGTAGATCCCGGCCGGGAACAGCGCCAGGAACTCGTCGAGCGGCTGCTCGTCGAAGGAGGGCTCGGCGCTCTCCAGGAACAGCTCGGTGATCCCCTGGGTGCTGACGCTGCCCCGCGCCCGCACGTTGAGGACCACCTTGCCGTCGGGGTCGGTGACCTTCATCCGCTTCCAGCCCTCGCCGTCGAGGAAGATCTGGATGCCGGCGTCGCCGTCGGTGTCGTTGATCTCGATCCAGATGCCAGTTTCGTCCAGCCGGATGGCCCAGGCCTCGGGCGCGGCCAGCCCGCCCAACAGCGCTACTGCCGCCGCCGCGGCCAGCAAGATGCGAGTCCTTCTCATCTCGTTTCCTCCGTTCGCTCGCTGCGGGAGTCCCTCGTGGCGGGGCGGGTCCCGCGCCTCGCCCCTGCGCAGTGAGATGCCCGCCGGCCCGGAATCCTTCGCGCGAGGCAGAAGGACCGCGAAGAAGTCGGCTGCGCCTGCCTCGACCGGTCGGGGCCGGCCGTCCGGCCGTAGCCTGGCGGATCAGGATACCGAGCCGTCGGGGCTGCCCCTTGGCCGTCATGCGTGGTCCGCATGCATCTCCACGGCTTCTGCGCGCCCAACGATCGTTTGACCGTGTTGCCCAAGCATGTTAGAAATCGGCTTCAGATAGCGAAACGAAGATCAGCGGTGGGTGACGGTCACGACCGGCCGCTCGGATCGCAACGCGGTAGTTATCGCGCGCCAGCGCCGGGGCGTGGCCGCAGGTCGCGATGAGCGGGCGGCACCGGGATTCTCACAACGGATCAAAAAGGGGCCGAGCATGACCGAGACGAAAAAGATCACCGCCACCGTTCCGCAGGAACTGCTGGACCAGGCCTTGGAGCTGACCGGCGAGGGCATCTCCGAGACCGTCCGGCAGGGTCTGCAGCTCATTGCGGGATCTGACAGCGAGCCTCAACTGCGCGCGCTGGTCGCCAAGACGACGCTCACCGGCCTCCCCGCCAAGCCGGTCGGCGAGATGAGCGACAGCGAAGAGCTGGCCAGCCTCAGAATCTTCATGAAGGCCAAGCAGGCTCTGGACGACGCCGTGGCCTTCGTGGCAGGCAGGGAGGCCATTTCAACGGATACCGAGGAGCTCAAGCGGCTGCGCATCGAGCGGGCCGAACTTGAAGCCGACCTCGCCAAGGTGAACGCCCGGCTCAACGCCTTCCAGGCGGGCATGGTCAAGATGGTGCCACCGTCTCCGCAGACGGTGTCGAGCATCGGCAAGCTGGCCGAGCAGGTGGGCGAGCTGGCACTGGCCGCCCAGCAGGCAGACCAGGTGGTGGCGGCCGCCAAGGCCGTGTTCGAGATCTGGACCGGAACCCAGGCCTGAGGCGGCGGCCCCCTCACTCGGGCGGGATGACCCGTCCCGGCAGCACTTTGCCCAGCAGTCCGGCGGCCAGGGCCGCCCCCTGTTTCGCCTTCTCAGCCCCCTCGCCAGCGCTCTGACCGAACTCCTGCAGCACGTCGACCAGTAGCGTCGAGATCGCCGCACCCTTCGGCGGCGGCGCCGACAGGGCGGCGAGGCTCCTGGCGGCGGCCAGCAGTTCGGCCTGCCGCAGCCTTACCGCGCTCCGGGTGCTGGCCAGCTCGGCCTGCTGCCTGGCGCGCCGCTCCATCCTCGCCGTCTGCTGGGCGGCGGTCTCATCGGTGGCCGCCAACACCCCCTCGAACAGCCTGACGCGGTATTCTGCGCCGATCACCCGCCAGGCCCGCACGTCCAGGGCGTTGCCCTCCTGGGTGCGGATCAGGCTCTCCTCGAGGCGCTGCATGTTGCGCAGCCGGGACTGGGCCAGCGCGTCACGGGCGCGGACGAAATTGCGGCCCTCGTCGGCCACCAGGGCCAGGCTGGCCGACAACTGCTCGGCAAGCTCGCGATCGGCGTCCTTGGCTCCGGCCACACCGACCGGATCGAGTAACAGCGGCAACAGCCACAGGCAGAAGATCAGCGACCAGCGGCGCGAGGGGTGACGGGATTCGGCTGTCATCGGTGGTCCCTTTCTAGTTGACCCCGGCGGCGATGGCGCCCAGGCCCAGGGCGTTCACTATGCTCATGATGTCCTCGGCCCGCAGACCGGTCTGGTGGAGGGCGACCAGCTGGTCGATCGGCAGCCCCAGCAGGCTCTGCCACTTGGCGAAGGCGATTTCGCTGCTGTCGAGCGCCGCCTGGTGATGGAGCGCGATCAGCCGGTAGTCGAACTGCTCGACCTTGACGCGGCCGAGCGTCCAGGCGTTGGAGTAGGCGACCAGCAGCCGGAAGACGTCTTCGCGGCATTTCTCGAGAGCCACCGGAGTGTCCGTGAACAACCGCTCCAGGAGGCGTGGCTCAGTAATCGCTTCCGGCTCCGGCGCCTCGGGCAACAGACATTTCTTCGCTAGCCCACGCCGGGTCATCTCGGCTCGACCCAGGTGGACCAGCTCCACGAGGTAGGCCTCCTCCTGTTCGCGGAGGAGGGCCAGCTTCTGGTCGAAGAAGGCTTTGCGCTTGGCAGCCGCTTCGAGGTCCAGGTTGAGCTGCTCTTCGAGCAGTAGCAGCTCGGTGACGGGTGGCGGCCCGGCCGGTGCCTCCAGCGCCGTGCCGATCGCCTGCAGCGAGTCGAAAACCTTGGCGGTGTCGCCCGGCAGCGCCGAGGCGAGCTGCGCCAGGACGCCCTGCCGCTGGGCCTCGAGCTTGGCGATCAGCGGTGTCGCGGTCAATCCCGGGACATCGAGCAGCGAAGCCCTACCGCCGAGGCCGAGAGCCTGCAGCGCCGCCCCTGCGTCTCCCTCCTGGGTCAGCCTCTCGAGGTTGTCCGCCAGGACCGCCAGCTTCTGGAAGGCGTCCACGACCCCTTGCCGGGCAGCCTCCTTCTTGACCTCATCAGTGCCTTTGAGCGCCTCGAGGTAGGCGGCGTTGGCCATCGCGACATCGGCCGTTTTCGCAACAGCAGCAGCCTTCGCCTCCTCCATCTCGGTGATGACTTTCTGGTTGACGAGCGGGATGTCCGTGACCGCCAGATAGTCGCCGCAGGTCTTGAAATAGTCCTCGAGGAACGTTACCTGCGTGTCCTTCTCAGGCACCCCGGCGAAGCCAAGGGGCTCGAGCGCTGCTGCGAGATTCTCTTTGGCGCTCTTCTTAGTCTCTTCGTCAAAGGCATCCAGGTACCTGTTGGCTGCGGCCCGCGCCTGCTTCACCTGGGCAGCCTGCTCCGCGCTGCACCTCAGCCCCGGCAGCTTGGCGTCCCTGGCCTGCTCGACGTTCCACCGGTGCGCACTCTGCTCCAGCGACGCCAGCCGCGGCTCGATCTGATTGAGCTTCGTCAAGACGGTCTTGAAGCCCGTCTCGTCAAGCCCCAGCTCGTCGAGGCGCTTGGCGATGTCTTCTTCTAGCCAAGTCCACGCCTTGGGCGAATCCCCCTCGCCGATGATGTAGAGCAGTCGCGCGTCGCGGCGCGCCAGCGTGTGCTCGCGCACCAGCTCCAGCTCCTCCTCCAGCACCTCGTCCAACCGCCGGCGCTCGGCGTCAATGGTTTCGGCCAGCGCTGCGGCTCTGAAGCTCTCCTGAGCCTGCCGGGCGTTGGCGAAATCTTGCGGCCGGTGGATGCGGAAGCCGGCACAGCCGCCGCCGAGCAGACTGACGAGCGCCAGGACGACAACCAGGCGGCCGAACCCGGGCTGCCGACCACGCAAACCTCTCATCGGAGACACCTCCTCACCCACGCCGAATGACGCTGAACCAAAATGTAGTGGCAGCCTACCGTGAAAGCGCGTCAACTTCAAGGCGAGACCGGAAGCCGATTCTTGGCAGATGAACGGTCTCATCTCACGGGGCCTACGCCTGTTGTTGCCCAGCCAGCGAAATCGCGCTGCCGGGAACCTCCTGTCGAACGCCGGTCAGGCGAAGGGGCGTTGGCCGCTCAGGGGTGGAAGACGAGCATCCGCGCGATCGGTGGTGCGACCAACGCCAACCGGCGGCCGTCGGGCCACAGCAGCTCGAGGCGCTCGGCGCCGGCCGCCCCGCCGAGCCCGAAGTGGAAGCGCGGGTCGCCCGCCGAGAGAAACGAGGCACCGAGGACGCGGTGGCGCAGCTGCCGCCGCCCGCCGCTCGTCAGCGTGACCCGAAGCGCCCCCGGGGCGTCGACGGCGAGCCACGAGCCGGCGCGCTCGGTGTCGTTGCGCAGCAGGGTCGGGGGCGCGTCGACGTTGGACACCGCCAGGTCGAGGTCGCCGTCGCCGTCCACGTCGCCGACCGCCAGGCCGTGGCTCGACTCGACCACGGCGAGCCCCGGCCCGGCCTCGCCGCCGGCGTCCAGAAAACGCCCGCCGTCGTTGCGGAGCAGCAGGTTGGCCTGCCGGAAGCTGGTGCCGGCGGCCTCCACCAGGTCGGCCTGGGGGTAGAGGTGACCGTTGGCGACGAACAGGTCGAGGTCGCCGTCGTGGTCGAGGTCGGCGAGCGCGGCGCCCCACGACAGCGGCATGAAGGTGGGCTCGCGCAGCCCCAGCCGCACCGTCACGTCTTCGAAAACCAGGTCGCCGAGGTTCTGGTAGAGGGTCGAAGCGTCGCGGTAGAAGTTGGTGACGAAGAGCTCGGGCAGACCGTCGTCGTCGAGGTCGCCCGCCGCCAGCCCCATGCCGGCCTGGGCGTTGCCGGCCGTGTCCAGCGCGGCGCCGCTCCACAGCCCTTCCTCGCGGAAGCGGCCGCTCCCGTCGTTGCGATAGAGGTAGTTGGGGTTGGAGTCGTTGGCGGCGTAGAGGTCGAGGTCGAGGTCGCCGTCGAGATCGAGCGCGGCGACCCCGAAGGTGTAGAACAGCCCGACGTCGGCCAGACCGGCAGCCGCGGTGGCCTCGACCCAGCGGCCGCCCCCGAGGTTCTCGAAGAAGCGGTTGGCCAGGCCCTCGAGGCCGAACGGACCCTTCATCACCATCATCCCCTCCCAGGCCAGCTCGGGCTCGGCCTGGAGAACCTGTTCGAGGGTGCAGTCGATGTAGGCCCCCAGGTAGAGGTCTTCGTCGCCGTCGGCGTCGGCGTCGAAGAAGACCGCTCCGGTCGACCAGCCGTCGATTCCCGGGCCGCCGGCGACCGCTTCGAAGCTGCCGTCGCCGCGGTTGCGGTAGAGCACGTCCGGGCCGAAATAGGAGACGAACAGATCCGGCCACCCGTCGCCGTCGGGATCGCCCACCGCCACCCCGGTCCCCCAGCCGTCGTCGCCCACCCCGGCCGCGGCGGTGACCTCCTCGAAGCCGCCGTCGCCGCGGTTGCGGTAGAGCAGATTGGCGCCGCGCTCGGCCACCTCGGTGCCCTCCAGCCGCCAGCCGTTGACCAGGTACAGGTCGAGATCGCCGTCGCGGTCGTAGTCGACGAGCGCCAGCCCGGTACCGCCGGACTCGAGGATGTGGGGCTTCTCGGGCCGGCCGCACCAGGTCGGCCGGGTCAGGCCGGAGGTCGCCGCTACGTCGGTGAAGCGGAGCGCCGGCGGGGCGTCGATCTCCCCGCCGGCGCCTCCCTGGGAGCCCCCACGAGTGCCTTCGCTGGCGCCTCCATGGGCACCTCCATGGGCGCTCTCGCAAAGGGCCAGCAGGCCGGCGACGACAAGGCCGGCCCCCCGCCTCACTCCTGCTTCAGCAGCTGGTTGGCGACCGCGCGGAACCGGCCCCAGGCCTCCTGCCGGGCTTCATCGGTGGTCGCCTGCCGCAGATCGCTGGCGACCTTGAGGAGCTTCTCCTTGGCCTCGCGGGTGACGATCACGAAGCCGGGCTCGAAGATCCCCTGCTCCTCGCCGGCGGCGTTGAAGTGGTGCCCGCCCTCCAGAAGACGCTTGCGGACCCCGGCCACCGCGTTGTCGCCCTCGGTGGCGAAGAGGGCGACCTGCGCCGCGGCGCCCTGCCAGTCGCCTTTCTCCTTGAGCATCCTGGCGGCGTGGCGGTGGCCGTCCAGCAGGGCAAGGACGAAGCCGGCCTCGGCCGCGCGCACGGCCAGGATGTTGTCGGCCAGCGCATCGTAGGCGGCGACCATCGCGGTCGGGGTCTCCTGGGCCGGCGCCGGGACGGCCACCAGCGCGGCCACCAGAACCAGGGGGAGTGCTTTCCAGTTCACGAAGTCCTCCTTTCGTCCGTCTGGCCTGCCCAGATCGGGGCTTTCACCCTAGCGCCGGGCGCCCGCCGCCGCTCCACCCGACGGGGTGGGCGGGGGTGGGGCGCCGAGGGGACCGGCGTCCCGCCCCGCAGTTCAGGCCGAGTCCGGGCCGCCGGCGGCCGGCGCTTCGCCGGGCGCCCCGGCCGCGCGCTCGCCGTAGAGCGGCCGGAGATCGAACTCGGGACCGAACTGGGCCAGGAAATCGACGCCGAACAGGCGGAAGAACACGTGCACCGGGAGCAGCACGACGGTCCCCACGTAGGGCAGGGCGACGAGCACCACGCCGAGGCAGCAGGTGAAGACGCCGGTGACCAGGACGGCGGTGCCGACTCCCATCCACAGCGCCACCAGCAGCAGGCCGTAGACCAGGAAGGGTACCGGCGAGGCGCGCAGCAGCGGCAGGAAGCGGCCCCAGGCCGCGGTCGCCGTCAGCTCGTGCTTGTACATCAGCGGGACCACGAAGTGCCGCAGCATCACGTCGACGTAGACCGCGGCCGGGACGAGCAGCGCCAGGCAGAGCAGCAGCGGGCCGAACACCAGCGGCGAGCCGAGCGAAGCGCTGGCGACGCCCGCTACCACCGCCGACCCCATGACCAGCAGCACGACCGCCAGATAGGCCAGCCGCCACAGGAAGAGCGAATTGCCGATCCGGCCGTACCGCCGCCAGGGCGCGACGATCTCGCTCCGGTCGCGCACGACGTCGTCCAGGAACACGAAACTGAACCGCGAGCCGAGCCAGAGCAGGACGACGACCAGGATCAGGAGCGCCGCGATGACTACCGCTCCGCAGCCGAGGAAGAACGCCACCCACGGCTCCGGGCCGTCCAGGAAACGGGTCAGCTCGTCGAGTTGCGCGGCGAGGCCCGACAGCGGGTCGGCCTCCGCGGCGGCGCCGTAGCCGCCGAGCGAAGCCGCGCGGGTCACCGCCGCTTCCCGGTCCGCGGCCAGATCGTCCAACGGCACCGTGAACTGGAAGCCGCCCGTCCCCGCGCCGGGCGCGCCGGCCAGCCAGGCCGCAAACCCGACCACCAGCCACTTCTCGAGCGCGAAGGGCCGGAAGAGGACGCGGGCGGTCCGCTCGAAGGCGCTGCGCAGGGGCTCGGAGAAGCTGACGCTCATTGCAGCCACGCGCTCAGACGAGACCGGGGACGAAGCGCCGGGTGCCGGCCGCGTAGTCGCGCCAGGCCTGGCCGAACTCGGCCTCCGCCTGGCGCTCCTCGAACCGCGCCAGCCACAGGTAGGCCACGACCAGGACCGGCCACAGCAGGAGGGTCACCAGCGACGGCCAGTGGACCAGCCAGCCCAGCGTGAACAGCAGCAGGCCGGCGTACTGGGGATGGCGGACCCAGCGGTAGAGCCCGCTCGTCACCAGACCGCTCGCGCGGTGGATCTGCTGCCAGCCGGCCGCCACCAGGGTCAGGCCGGCGAGGCTCAGCAGGGTACCGAGCCGCGCCGGCCAGTGCCCGACGGCGCGGAAGTAGTCGGGCGCGATCCGCGGCACGTCGACCAGCGGCGAGAGCAGGAAAAGGACCAGCGGCCAGCCGAACATCTCGGTCATCAGGGCGATGGCGAAGGCCGCGAAGGCACCCTTCGACCGCCAGGTTCCCCGAGTCGGTCGGCGGTACGGCAGCAGCGCCAGGAAGCCGACAACGATGGCGACGTTGATGGCGATCAGCCCGCCGCGGCCAAAGCGCGCCTCCAGCCAGGCAAGGGTCGGCGGCCGCCCGTGATGCGGCAGCAGCTCGATGCCGTAGATCACCACGAAGGCGGCGACCGCCAGCCACCCGACCGCCGTCCAGACGCTCCAGCCCCGCTCGGCCTCGCCCATGGCGCTAAGTTACCGCGTCCGGGTCGCCGGGTGGTGCCGTGGACGGCTTTTCGGGCGGATCGGGCGCGCCGGGAGCGGTCGCGGCGCCGTCTTCGACGGCCGGATTTTGCCGGATCTCCGCGGCCGCCGACGCGGCCTCCCCGGCCCCTGTCGCCCGCTGCCGTAGCCGCCCGATGGCGACGCACCAGCCGACCACCGCCTGCGCCGCCTCGACGGGATCGGCGCCGGCCGCCGCCGCCTCGATCTGGGCGATCGTCGCCGTCGCCAGACGCCAGTTGAGCAGCTCCTCGATGGTCTCGAGTCCGGGCGCCCGCTGGTCAGGGGTCGGGAGCTCCGGCGTGTCCGGGGCCGGCACCCCGGGGTGACGTGCGGCCTGCGCCGCCTCGCCTTTCGGGTAGGAGGACCACTCGGGCAGGACGTCGGCCAACTCGTCTGGGCCGGGTGGTGGCTGCGGCCGAAGCCAGCCGGCCACCGCCGCCCACGCGGCCAGGTTGGCCTTTCGCTCCGCGAGCTCCTCGGTACCCGGCGCGAGGGCCGCCAGCCGCCTGGCGAGCGCCTCCCGCACGGCCAGCCGGCTGGTCAGTTCGGCGCCGCCGGGCCGCAGCGAGACCAGCAGCACGCTGCCGCACAGCGCCGCAGGAATGACGGGTTCGCCTGCGAGCCAGTCGGCCAGCCGCTCGATCTCGCGCTGGGACCTCCCGGCCCCGGGCCACGGCAGCACGCCGGTCACCGGGGCCCTGGATGGCCGACCGGGCCGCTCGCCTTCAGAAAGCCGCCGGCTTCGTTCGGTCTCCCGCTCCGCTGACACCGCGCTACCGCTGTTGGTGGCCACCGAGTCGTTCAAGGTCCGTTGCCCGGCATCCGGCTCCACCGCGCTCGGCTGCGGAACGGCCCGATCTCCCAGGCGCGCCGCCGTTGCCCGGCCGGTGGAGCCCCGGTCGAGAGACGGCCCCTCCCCGGCCCCTCTACCTGGTCTTCTTTCTGGTGGCTTGCCGATCTGCCGCGACCGACCGCCAGCAGGTGGCTCGTGGGAAGCCGCGCGAGTGGCCCGGTTGGCGGCCAGCGAGGGCAGCTCGCACACCGCGCGCCAACCTGGCAAGGGGTCCGGCAGGTCCTGGTCCTCAGGCAGGAGGCCGGCGCTGTGAAGCTCCTCCTGGAGCCGCCGGAAATCGGCCGCCAGCGGCTCGAGCGCGGCGCTCCCGGGACCATCCAGGCCGGTGGCGGCGACGAGCCGCGCCAGCAGGTCGTCGAGCCGCTGGCGAGCCGGCTCGAGCCGGAGGTCGGCAGCCGCCTGCTCGAGGTCGGGCACCCCGGCCAGGCCGAGCCGCTCGGCTAGCGGCCGCCAACGCTCGGCCGCGGCGCCGGTCAGGGCCTGGAAGCCGCTCAGCAACACCGTGCCGTAGGGTCCCAGCTCGAGCTCCAGGCCCCGCCCGCCGGCGCCCGGGCGCAGGAACTCGAGACCGCTCAGCTCGTCTCGGTAGCGACACAGCGCGCTGCGGTCGGCGGGCAGTCCGAGCGCCGCCGCCAGGGTCTCGCTCTCGACCTCGCCGTCCGGCCGGCGGCGGGGGGCCGACTCGACCAGCCGACCGCGGACCGCGGCGGCGCGGTTGTGGAAGACCACCAGCAGCCGCCGGCCGGCGGCGCCGGTGACAAAGGCGACGACCGCTTCGCGCGGCTTGCCGTCCTCGCCCACGAGGTCGAAGAGATGGAAGTTCTCGGCGGCGGCGAACTCGGAGCGCCGCCGCAGCAGCGGGAGGATCTGCCGCCGGTGACGTTCGACCAGCGCGGGATCGGGCTCCTCGGCCAGATAGGCGCGCCCGAACTCCATGCCGTAGCGCTCGGTGAAGCCTTCGACCTGCCCGTGGGCGAACATCGGCAGCCCCGGCAGCGTGGCCATCAGGACGCAGATCCCGAAATAACGGTCGCCGGAGCCGAACTGCGCCACCGCCGTGCGCTCGTCCGGATTGCTCATGAAGTTGACCCAGCGGCCGAGGATGCGGGGGTCGAAGGCCAGGGTCTCGCGCAGCAGCTGCCGGAACTTGGCGTTCTCCTGATCGCGCAGCATGTTCATGAAGGCGCTGTTGTAGACCCGGTGCATCCCGAGGGTGCGAACGAAATAGCCCTCGGTCAGCCAGAAGGCCTCGGCCAGCAGCAGCGTGCCCGGCGCCTCGGCCGCCACCCGGTCCACCACCTGGCGCCAGAACTCGGCCGGCATCCGCCGGTCGAACGCCTCCTGCGAGAGGGCGTGCTCGGCGCGGGACGGGATGGCGCCGCCGCTGCCGGGCAGCGGGTGCCACAGCCGCTGGTAGTGCCGCCTGGCCAGGGTCATGGCGGCGTCGAAGCGGACGATCGGGAACCGCCGCGCCACCTCGAGGATGGTCAGGATCAACGCCTCGCGCGTCGCCGCGTCCAGATGATCGAGCTGGGCGGTGTCGTTCCAGGGGGTCGAGGTGCCGTCGTTGCCGTGGTAGAGGTAGCGCACCTCGCCCCGCGGGCGGTCCAGCCGCTTGAAGACCACCGCCGCGTCGGTGCGGTCGTAGTAGTGATCCTCGAGGAAGATGCCGACCCGTGGGTCGGGCGACAGATCGGGGCCGCCGAAGGTATACGAAGGGTAGGGGCACTCGGCGACCGACAGGAACCGCTCCGGGTGCTCGAGGACCCAGTCGCTGTCGATCCCCATGTGGTTGGGGACCATGTCGGCGGCCAGCCGCAGCCCGTGGCCGGCGGCGCGAGCGGTCAGCGTCGCCAGCGCCTCCTCCCCACCCAGGTCGGCGGCCACCCGGTAGGCGCGGACCGAGTAGGCGGAGGCGGTGGCCTCGCGGCGGCCGCAGAGCCGCTTGATCCGCTTCGAGGCCGGGCTGCGCTCCCACACCCCGATCAGCCACAAACCGGTGAACCCCCGCCCGGCCAGCTCGGCCAGCGCCGCGTCGGGGATCTGGTCCAGCCGCCGGACGGGGCGCCCCTCGCTCTTGGAGAGCTGATCCAGCCACACGGCCAGGTTCTTGGCCACCAGCACCAGCCCCGGCATCCAGCCGACGTCGGGGCTGTAGCGCGCCTCGTGGACCGCCAGCTCGGACATCGCCGGCACCTCGGCCGGGCCGGGCCCGGGCGGGAAGCGCGGCCGCTCCTCCTCGGCCAGCAGGTCGAGCCCGCTGGCGATCCGCGCCTCGCCGCTGCCCAGCACCGGCCGCCAGCGCTCGAGCACGAAGCGGAGCTGACCGGCCAACGAGTCGGGGCTGTGGCGGGCCGGCGCCTGGAGCAGTTCGAGCAGCGAGCGCGCTCGCAGCGAGCCCATGCCCGGCGAGTCTGCGACCGGCGAGTCTGCACCCGCCTCGGCAATCGTGCCGCCCGGGTCCAGTGCGGGTGGAGCCGGGCGAGCTGCCAGGAACTCGGCCAGCACCGCCGTCAGCGAGGTCCATCCCGGTCCTCCCGCCGGCCCGCCGGAGTGCAGCGCCGCCACTGGCCGTCGCAGCGCGGGATTGGCGTCCAGCAGCCAGAAGACCAGAAGGCCCCGCAGCAGGTTCTGGCGTCGCGCCGCGCCGCCGTCGCCGACCGCCGCCGCCGGGGTTGTCGGCCCCTCCCCAGGCCGATCCGTCGCGGACAGCGCCGGCCCCTCTGCGTACCGGCTCGGCCGAGCCTCTCCCGCCGGCGCCGCGGACAGTCCCACGGCCAGCCCATCGGCCGACTGCGGGCGCGGCTCGCCGAGCGCCTCTACCCGGAGCGCCGCCGACGGCCCGAGGCTCGGGACCGAGCCGTTGGGCTCCGCCGCCGCGTCCTGAAACTCCTCGGCAAAGCTCTCGAGGACCTGGTCGACCCGTTGCTCACCCAGCCGGCGATCCAGCAGCTCGAGGGCGTCGCGCAGCAGGCCCGGATCCAGCTCGAGACAGCGCGTCAGCAGCAGGTTGAGCGTCTCCTCGAGCAGGCTGTAGGCGTTGAGCTGCCCGGCCCTGAGCGGCGGGCCGGAGCCGCCGGCGCCGAGACGCTCGGCCAGCCGCCGCGCGGCGGCGAAGCCGCCGACGGCCAGCCGCCCGGAGACGGTCGCGCCCGGCTCCGCCGCCAACAGGCGGCGGCGCGCCGCCCGCGTCAGCAGCAGACTCATCGCAGCGGTGGACGCCCGCGACGGGCGGCCCGGGCGGGCTCGGTGCGCCGCTCGAGCGCCGTGCGGGCCCCGGTCACACCTCGGTGCCGGGCGGGATGACGGCGCCGCGCGGGACGACGATCACCCCGCCGCGAATGGCGTAGTTGTCGGCGGTCGCCTCCTCGAGTCCGGCGGCGTTGATCAGCCGGGAGCCGTCGCCGATCCGGGCGTCCAGATCGACGATGGCGCCGCGGATCTCGCAGTCGCGACCGATCCCGAGCCCCGGCAGCCCGACGTCGGGGGCCCCCCACTCGTACCGGTTGGCTCCCATGATGATGCTGCGCTCGATCCGCGTGCCGCTACGCACCATCGAGCGGATGCCGACGATCGAATGGCTGATCGAGGACTTCGACAGGATGCACCCCTCCGCCACCACCGACTGGCGTACCTGGCAGTCGTCGATCTTGGTGCCCGGGAGGAAGCGCGGATGGGTGAAGAACGGGGTCTCGGAGCTGTAGAAGTTGAGCGGCGGCACCGGCACGGTCAGCTCGAGGTTGGCCTGGTGGAAAGCGGCGATGGTCCCGATGTCGCGCCAGTAGCCCGGATATCCGAAGGCGTAGACCCGCCGCTCGGGGACCGCGGCGGGGATCACCTCGTGACCGAAGTCGGTGGCGGGGGTGCCGTCCAGCAGCTCGTTGAGGACCTCGGGCTGGAAGACGTAGATGCCCATGCTGACCAGGCAGCGATCGGCGGCGGCCTCGAACCCCAGCCGCTCGAGGGTGGCGGGCGGCACCACCAGCTCGTCGACCTGGGCGGCCTCCTTGGGCTTCTCCACGAACTCCACCACCCGCCCGTCGGCGTCGATCTTCATCACCCCGAACGAGCCCGCGCGGTCGCGGTGGACGGCGCTCACCGCCACCGTCAGCTCGGCCCTGCGCTCTCGGTGCCAACCCAGAAAGTCGACCAGTGCCATCAAGTAGAGCTGGTCGCCGGACAGCACCAGCACCTCGGAGGGGCGCTGGTAGTTGATCCGCGCCAGGTTCTGTCGCACCGCGTCGGCGGTGCCCTGGTACCAGTCGCGGTTCTCCTCCTTCTGCTCCGCCGCCAGGATGTTGACGAAGCCGCGGCTGAAGACGTCGAAGCGGTAGGTCTGCGCGATGTGGCGGTGCAGGCTGGCGCTATTGAACTGGGTGAGGACGTAGATCCGCTCGATCCCGGCGTGCAGGCTGTTCGAGATCGGGATGTCGATGAGCCGGAACTTGCCGGCCAGCGGCACCGCCGGCTTGGCGCGGTCGCGGGTCAGCGGCCACAGGCGAGTGCCCTGACCGCCACCCAGAATCGCCGTCACGACGTCGCGCACCGTTCACCCCGGCGGGGACAGCGGGCCCGCCTTCCCGTCCCCGGCAGCGCTCGCCGGAGTGCTGTCATTGTGGACGATTTGCCCCACCCGGGCAAGCGAGCGGCGGTCGGCCTCACCCCCCGAGGCCGGGCTCGGCGCCGATTCGGTGGAGCTTGATGAAGTTGGTGACCGCGCGGCGGCCGGGGGGGATGCCGGCCACCATCACCACCCCTTCGCCGGGCTCGCAGAGGCCCTGCTCGACCATCACCGCGTCGGCGCGGGCGATCATCTCGTCGGTCGAGCGGCAGCGCTCGAAGCGCATCGCCTGGACGCCACGGTAGAGGGCCATCCGCTGGTAGGTGGCGGGCACCGGAGTGAAGGCCAGCACCCGGGCCCGGGGGCGGTACTTGGAGAGCAGCCGGGCGGTGGCGCCGGATTCGGTGAAGGCGACGATGGTCCGCATGCCCAGCGAGTCGGCGGCCTCCACCGCGGCCTTGGCGGTGGCCGCCGGGAACGGCTCCTCCTCGGCCAGGAAGCCGACCGGACCGGGTCCCCGCCCGCTGCTCTCGATCTCGCGGCAGATGGCCGCCATGGTGCGGACCGCGCGAGCCGGATAGCGCCCGGCCGCGGTCTCGCCCGAGAGCATCACGGCGTCGGTGCCCTGCAAGACCGACCCCGCCACGTCGCTGACCTCGGCCCGGGTGGGCCGCGGCGCCTGGATCATCGACTCCAGCATCTCGGTGGCGGTGATCGACAGGCGCCCCCGGCGGTTGGACCGCTCGAGGATCTCGCTCTGCACCAGCGGCAGTCGCTCGAGCGGCAGCTCGACGCCGAGGTCGCCTCGCGCCACCATCGCGCCGTCGGCGACGGTCAGGATCTCGTCCAGGTGCTCGTAGGCCTCCCCCAGCTCGATCTTGGCGATCACCGGCATCCCACTGCCCGCCAGCCGTGCCACCTCGCGGACGTCGGCCGCCGAGCGCACGAAGGACGCGGCCACCAGGTCCACCTCCAGGCGCCGCCCGAAGGCCAGGTCTTTACGGTCCTTGTCGGTCACCGCCGGCACCCGCAGCGCGGTGCCCGGGAAGGCCGCCCCCTGGTGGTCGCGGAGGGTGCCACCCACTTGCACCTCGGCCAGCAGTGCCTGGTCGCGGCGGCCGGTGACCTCGAGCCGGAGCAGCCCGTCGGCCAGCACCACCGCCCGGCCCGGCCCCAGGTCTTCCAGGAGGTGCGGATAGTCGACGTAGAGGGTCCCCGCGTCGCCCTGCCCGCCGCCGGCCAGCAGCCGCACCTCGGCCCCGGCCGCCAGCTCGACGGCGCCGCCCGCGAAGGTCCCGACCCGGATCTTGGGGCCCTGGACGTCCTGGAGCAGGGCCACCGGCCGGCCGGCGGCGGCGGCCGCCTGGCGCACCCAGCCGGCCCAGCGCTCGTGGGTCGGATGATCGCCGTGCGAGAAATTGAGCCGGGCGACGTCCATGCCCGCCGCCACCAGCTCGGTGATCGCCTCGGGCGAGTCGCAGGCCGGTCCCAGGGTGGCGATGATCTTGGTCTTGCGGTCCACGGCGGCGCCCACTCTCAGCCGGCGCCCGACGCCGGCGCTCCGACGGGCGGCCCCGCCAACGCCCGCGCGGCGCCGCGCAGGGCCACGTCGGGCGCGCTGATCAGGAGCACCGGGACCGGCTCCAGGTAGCCCGCGAAGCGGCCCTTGTCGACGAAGCGGGCCACAAAGCGTGCAACGTCGAAGGCCTTCCCCATCGCCGGCAGCACGCCTCCGCCCAGGTAGACGCCGCCGAGGGCCCCGGCGGTCAGTGCGAGATCCCCCGCCACCGCCCCAAGCCAGCCGCAGAACAGCGCCACCGCCTCGGCCGCTGCTTCGTCGCCGGTGGTGGCGGCGGCCACCACCTCCTCGGGACGCAGGTCGGCGGCCGTCCCGCCCCGGAGTTCACCGACGGCGCGGTGGAGATTGACCAGCCCGGGCCCCGACAGCGCCCGCTCGGCCGAGACGTGCCCGAAGCGGCGTCCCAGGGCCTGCGCCACCTGCCACTCGCGCTCGTTGGTGGCAGCCAGGTCGCCGTGTCCGCCCTCGCTGGCCAGAGCGGTCCAGCCGTCCCCGGCTGCAACCAGGATCGAGACCCCGAGCCCGGTCCCCGGACCCAGCACCGCGATCGGTGCGGCGGTGCGCGGCGTGCCCGGCTTGAGAATCCGGGTGTCGGTGGCGGCGAGGTGCGGCACCCCGAGGGCCAGGGCGGTGAAGTCGTTGAGCACCTCGAGCCGCTCCAGCCCGAGCTCGTCGCGCACCCCGGCGATCGAAAAGCTCCAGTCCAGGTTGGTCAGCCGCACCTCGTCGCCGGTGACCGGCGAGGCCACCGCCACCGCAGCGCGGGTCGGGCGCTCGGCTACCGGCAGACCCCCGAGGTAGGAGGCCAGGGCGGCCGCCAGACCAGGCAGCTCCGCGCACTCGGCCCGGCGCCCGTGGACCAGCTGGCCGTCCGACCCCGCGAGCGCGAACCGGACGTGGGTGCCCCCGACGTCGGCAACCAGGACCCGCGACGCCGGCACGCCTATTCCTCGGCCGGGCACCCGCCTGCCCGGCACGTCACCCGGCGCCGCCCAATGGCACTCGCAGCTCTGGCAGCCCGTGGTGGAAGTCCGCCGGCCCGTCGGGCGGCGGGGCGGAGCCGTCTGCGGCGTTGCCGCTCCTCGACAATGGCTCGGCATTGCCTGCGTCGCGGCGCCTGGCACCCGGCCCCGCCGCGCTCGCCAGCCGACCCGACCGACTTCCACCACCGGCTGCTGGCCCTCCAGGCTTTCATGACGGACCGCTAGCCGCCCGCGTCGCCGGCCAGGCGCTCGAGCAGATCGACGACGCGGTTGGAGTAGCCCCACTCGTTGTCGTACCAGGCCACCACCTTGACCCAGCCGTCCCCTTCGGCGGTGGTCGACAGGGCGTCGAAGATCGACGAGTGCGGGTTGCCGATGATGTCGCTGGAGACCAGCGGCACCTCGCTGTACTCGACCACCTTGTGGAGCGGACCGGCCGCCGCCTCGCGCACCGCGGCGTTGACCGTCGCCACCGGCGGCCGCTCGCGGAGCCGGCAGACGAAGTCGACGATCGACCCGTCGGGCACCGGCACCCGGATGGCCATGCCGTCGAGCTTGCCGTCGAGGTGCGGCAGCACCTTGCCCACCGCCCGTGCGGCGCCGGTGGTAGTGGGGATGATGTTGACCGCCGCCGCCCGGCTGCGGCGCAAGTCCCGATGCGGCACGTCGGCCAGCCGCTGGTCGTTGGTATAGGCGTGGACGGTGGTCAGCAGCCCCTCCTCGATGCCGAAGGCGTCGTCGAGGATCTTGGCCAGCGGCGCCAGACAGTTGGTGGTGCAGGAGGCGTTCGAGATCAGGCGGTGCTCGGGGAGCAGGGCGTCGTCGTTGACCCCGAGGACGACCACCACGTCGATCGGCTCCTTCGGGGGCACGGTGAGGATCACCTTGGCGGCGCCGGCCGCCAGGTGCTTCTCCAGCGGCTCGCGCTTCCGGAAGACGCCGGTCGACTCGACCACCACGTCGACCCCCAGCCGCCGCCAGGGGATGGCGCCCGGATCGCGCTCGGCCGTCATCTCGACCCGCTGGCCGGCCACCCGCATCGAGGTCTCGTCGACGCTGACCGGTTTGTCGAAGGCGCCCATCACCGTGTCGTAGCACAGCAGATAGGCGAGCTGCTCGTTGTCGTAGAGATCGTTGACCGCCACCACCTGGATGTCGTCGCGGTCGCTCAAGATGCGAAAGACGCTCCGCCCGATGCGGCCGAAGCCGTTGATGCCGACCTTGAGGGCCATCACGCCGCCTCCTCTGCGTCGAGCGCCATGAACCGGCGGATCAGGTCGACCACCCGGTGGGCGTAGCCCCAGCCGTTGTCGTACCAGGCCAGGGTCTTGGACACGTTGTCGCCCAGCGTCATCGTGGCCAGCGAGTCGAAGGTGCCCGAGTAGGGGCTGCGGATGATGTCGCTGGAGACGATCGGGTCGTCTTCGTAGGCCAGGATCTCGCGCCACCGCGAGGCGGCGGCGGTGCGCACCACCTCGTTGACGGCGGTGCGGGTCACCGGCCGGCGGTGCCAGCAGACCAGGTCGACCACCGAGCCGTTGGGCACCGGCACGTTGAGCGCCTTGCCGCTGATCCGGCCGGCCAGAGAGGGCAACAGCTCCTCCACCATGTGGGCGGCGTTGGTCTCCTGGGGGATGATGTTCTCCGCCGCCGCCCGCCCGCGCCGGGGGTCTTCGGCCGGCACGTCGGCCAGCCGCTGCTGGTTGGTGTAGGCGTGGACGCTGGTCAGGAAGGCGCGCTCGATGCCGAACGCCTCGTCGAGGATCTGGATCAGCGGCGCCGCGCAGTGGGCGGTGCAGGAGGCGTTGGAGACGATGCGGTGCTCGGGCCGCAGGCGGTCGTCGTTGACTCCGATGACCACCGTCAGGTCGGGCGCGTCGGCCGGCGGCGCGCAGAGGATCACCCGCCGGGCGCCGGCCGCCAGGTCGGCCTCCAGCTCGCGCCGGGTGCGGTGCCTGGAGGTGGCCTCGACCACCACGTCCACCCCCAGCTCGCCCCAGGGGGCGTCGCCGGGCTTCGACACCGACAGCATCGGGATCTGGCGGCCGTAGACGTAGAGGTGCCCCTCCTTGATGCTGACCTCGTCCGGGAACTGACCGAAGATGGTGTCGAACCGCAGCAGATACTCGAGGGCCTCGTGGTCGGCCGGATCGCTGATCGCCGCGATTTGGATGTCCTCGTTGCGGTAGAGGATGCGGAACAGGTTGCGGCCAACGCGGCCGAAGCCCGCCAGCCCGATGCGGATAGAACTCATCGATCGCTCGCCTTTCTCTCCGGTTATCAGACTCCCACTTCCAGCCGGTCGGCCGACCCCATCGCCGCCCGGGCGGCGCCCAGACGCGCCAGCGGCACCCGGTAGGGGGAGCACGAGACGTAGTCCAGGCCGACCCGCTCGAAGAAGGCGATCGAGCCGGCGTCGCCGCCATGCTCGCCGCAAATCCCCACCTTGAGGTCGGATCGGGCCTGCCGGCCGCGGCGGCAGGCCAGCTCGACGAGCTGCCCCACGCCCTCGGCGTCGAGCCGCTCGAAGGGGTCGTGGGGCAGGACGCCGGCCTCCAGGTACTGCGGCAGGAAGCGGGCCACGTCGTCGCGCGAATAGCCGTAGGTCATCTGGGTCAGGTCGTTGGTGCCGAAGGAGAAGAAATCGGCGTGGCCGGCGATGCGGTCGGCGACCAGGGCCGCCCGCGGCACCTCGATCATGGTACCGATGGGGATCGCCAGCTCGACCCCCTCCTCCTCGCGGACGCGGTCGGCGACGGCGGCGATCCGCTGACGCAGCCGCGCCATCTCGCTCTCCAGCCCGACCAACGGCACCATGATCTCGGGTCGCGGCGCCGAGCCGGCGGCGGCCAGCCGGCAGGCGGCACGGACGACGGCCTCGACTTGCATGTCGTAGATCTCGGGCGTCGTCAGCCCCAGCCGGCAGCCGCGATGCCCCAGCATCGGGTTGAGCTCGCTGAGCGCCTCGGCCTTGGCCCTGACCGCCTCGGCCGGCAGCCCCATCTGCTCGGCCAGCCGGGCGATCGCCTTCTCGCCGTGGGGCAGGAACTCGTGGAGCGGTGGATCGAGCAGCCGCACCGTGACCGGCCGCTCGCCCATCGCCGCGAAGATGCCCTCGAAGTCGGCCTGCTGCACCGGCAGCAGCCGGGCCAGGGCGGCGGCCCGCACCTCGGGATCGTCGGCCAGGATCACCTGGCGGACCCAGGGCAGCCGCTCGTCCTCGAAGAACATGTGCTCGGTGCGGCACAGCCCGATGCCCTCGGCACCCAGCGCCACCGCCACGCGGGCGTCGTTCGGGGTGTCGGCGTTGGCCCGCACCTTGAGGCGCCGCGCGCCGTCCGCCCATTCGAGGAGCCGGCGGAAGGCGTGGACCGCCGGGGTCTCCGCCGCCGCCCCCTCGAGCAGGACCTGGAGCACCTCCGAGGGCCGCGGCGCCAGCTCGGCGGCCAGCACCTCGCCGGTAGTGCCGTCGATCGACAACCGGTCGCCCTCGCGGAAGGTCCGCTCGCCGACCCGCAGCTCGCCCTTGGCGTCGTCCACCGCCAGCTCGCCGGCGCCGACGATGCAGGGCTTGCCCAGGCCGCGGGCGACGACCGCCGCGTGCGAGGTCATGCCACCCCGCGAGGTGAGGATGCCGGCCGAGGCGTGCATGCCGACGATGTCCTCGGGCGAGGTCTCGGCGCGCACCAGCAGCACCGGGCCGGCGGCCGCCATCTCGGCCGCCCGGTCGGCGGTCAGCGCGATGTGGCCCGAGGCCGCCCCCGGTCCCGCCGCCAGCCCGCGGGCCAGGAGCTTGCCGGCGGCCACCGCCCGCGCCTTCTCCTCGGGGTCGAAGACCGGCGCCATCAGTTGCCCGAGCTGGTCGGGGGTCACCCGGTTGAGCGCCTGGCGGCTCTCGATCAGACCCTCCTCGACCATGTCGACCGCGATCCGCACCGCCGCAGCGCCGGTGCGCTTGCCGTCGCGGGTCTGCAGCATGTAGAGCTTGCCGTGCTCGATGGTGAACTCGACGTCCTGCATCTCGCGGCGATGGCGCTCGAGAGTGGCGCACACCCGCTCGAGCTCGGCGAAGGCCTCGGGGAACAGCTCGCCCAGCCCGCCGCGTCCGTCGATCGGCAGGATCGACAGCGGGGTGCGGATGCCGGCCACCACGTCCTCGCCCTGGGCGTTGGTCAGGAACTCGCCGTAGATCCGCCGCTCACCGCTCGCCGGGTCGCGGGTGAAGGCGACGCCGGTGGCGCAGTCGGCGCCGCGGTTGCCGAACACCATGGTCTGGACGTTGACCCCGGTCCCCGAGTCCTCGGGCAGGCCGTGGAGCCGCCGGTAGTCGCGGGCGCGGCGCACGTTCCAGCTGTCGAACACCGCCCGCACTCCCCCCCACAGCTGCTCGAGCGGCGCCTCGGGGAAGGGGCGGCCGTGCTCGGCGATGATCTTCGAATAGGCCGCCGTCACCGCCGCCAGGCCGCTGGCCGAGATCTCCGAGTCCAGCTTGACGCCCTCGCGCTCGCGGACCGCCGCCAGCGCCTCCTCGAAGCGGCGGTGGGGAACGCCCAGCACCACGTCGCCGTACATCGACAGCAGCCGGCGGTAGCAGTCGCGGATGAACCGCGGGTCGGTGCCGCGCTCGACCTGGGTCCCGACGATCTCGTCGTTGAGCCCCAGGTTGAGGACCGTGTCCATCATCCCGGGCATCGAAACCGGGCCCCCCGATCGCACCGACAGCAGCAGTGGATCCTCCGGATCACCGAAGCGCCGCCCCATCTGCTGCTCGAGACGGGCGAGCTGAAGCGCGAACTCCTCCTCCAGACCGTCGGGATACAGCCCGCCGTGGGCGTGGTAGTGGATGCAGGCCTCGGTGGTCACCGTGAAGCCGGGCGGCACCGGCAGCCCCAGACCGCTCATCTCGGCCAGCCCGGCCCCCTTGCCACCCAGCAGCTCCTTCTGGTCGCCTTGACCCTCGGCGCTGCCGCCACCGAAGAAATAAACATATTTTTGGCTCATTCGAGACGTCGCTCCCGTTGGACCCGCCCAGGGGTCCTCAGTCCTGCTGCTCCGCCCGCTGGCGGTGCTCGGTGCGATCCACGACCACCTCGGTGAGCCGCGCGGTGCGCGACACCAGCCGCTGGATCGACTGCAGCAGGGCGATGCGGTTGAAACGGAGGTCGCGGTTCTCGTCCATCACCAGAACCTCGACGAAGAAACGATCGAGCACCGGCGCCAGCTCGCCGATCGCCTCCAGGCTACGCTCGTACTGGCCGGCCTCCTCGGCGCGCTTGACCTCGGACCGCAGCGCCGCCGCCGCCTCGTGCAGCGCCTGCTCGGCCGGCTCCTTGAGCAGCTCGGGGTCGAGCTGGCGCTCGGGGGCGTCCTTGAGGATGTTGGCGATCCGCTTGGCGGCCAGCACCACCGACAGGAAGCCCGGCTCGCGACGCGCCTTCTCGAGCGCCGTCACCCGCGCCCGCAGGTCGGGCAGGTCGCTGCCGGCTACCGCCAGCGCCGCCTCGATGGAGTCGTAGGCGAACCCCTGGCGGCCCAGCAGGTGGCGCACGCGGTCGTGGAGGAAGGGTCGCAGCTCGGCCAGCACCTCCTCGCCGCCGAGCTCCAGCCGCTCGCCGTAGAGCAGAACGCCGCGCGCCGCCACCAGGTCGAGGTCGATCGGCAACCCGGCCTCCAGCACGATCCGCACCACCCCCTGGGCGGCGCGCCGCAGCCCGAACGGGTCCTTGCTGCCGGTGGGCTTGAGCCCCAGCCCGAAGATCCCCACCAGGGTGTCGAGGCGATCGGCCAGCGCCAGCACCTGCCCGGCGCGGCCGCGCGGGATCGGCCCCTCCGTCGACACCGGCAGGTACTGGTCGTAGATCGCCTGCCAGACCGCCTCCGGATACTCCTCGGCGCGGGCGTAGACGCCGCCCATGATGCCCTGCAGCGAGGTGAACTCCTTGACCATCTCGGTGGTGAGGTCGACCTTGAGCAGCGCCGCCGCGCCGTTCACCGCCTCCAGCTCCTCGGTCCAGCCCAGGCCTTCGCAGAGCACCTCGGCGAGCTGGGCGATCCGCCGGCTCTTGTCGGCGTAGCTCCCCAGGCGGGCGTGGAAGGTGAGGCGCTCGAGCGCCGGCCGGCGCTCGGCCAGCGAGCGCTTGCGGTCCTCCTGCCAGAAGAACCGGGCGTCGGCGAGACGCGCCTCGACCACCCACTCGTTGCCGGCCCGCACCCGGCCGGCGGGGTCGTCCGGGCGGTCCATGACGGTCAGGAAACAGGGCAGCAGCCGCTCGCCGGCGGCGACCGTAAAGGCGCTCTGGTGATCGCGCAGGCTGGTGGTCAGGACCTCCCGCGGCAGGCTCAGATGGGCGGCATCGAAACGCCCCACCACCACCCCGGGGATGGCGCACACCGAGGCCAGACGCCGGAGCAACGCCGGGTCCTCGACCAGTTCGCCGCCGAGCTCCTTTGCCGCCTCCTCGAGCCGCTTGCGCAGCCGGTCGCGGCGCACCCGGTAGCGGACCTCGATGCCCCGGCGCTTGAGCTTGCGCCGGTAGTCGGCGGCGCCCCGCACCTTGAAGGGGCGCGGCGAGAGCAGCGGGTGACCGCGCGTCGTGTCGGCGGTCGTCACCCCGTACAGCTCGAACGGCACCACCTTGCCGTCGAGCAGCGCCACCACGCCGTGCACCGGGCGCACCCAGGGCCCGCGGCCGCTGCCCCAACGCATGGTCTTGGGCCACCTCAGCTCGCTCAGCAGCGCCGGCACCAGCTCGGCGAGCACCTCGGCGGCGGGTCGGCCGGCGACGCGCCGCACGGCGGCCACGTACTGGCCCTTGTCGGTCTCCACCCGGGCCAGCTCGGCCGGCTCCAGCCCGCAGCGCTTGGCGAACCCCGTGGCCGCCGCGGTCGGCCGCCCCTTGGCGTCGTAGGCGGCGCGGACCGGCGGCCCCAGCACCCGCTCCTCGCGGTCCGGCTCGGCGGCGGGCAGCTTCTTGAGCACCACCACCAGGCGCCGCGGCGTAAAGCCGGTCTCCAGCTCGCCTGGCGTCAGCTTGCAGGCCACCAGCTCTTCGAACAGGCGGGTGGCCAGCTCGCGGATGCCCGGGCCCAGCATCCGGGCCGGGATCTCTTCGCACCGCACCTCGAGAAGGAACTCGCCCTCAGGCATCGCCCTCTCCGTCGGCCCCCCCGGCCTCCCCCTCCTCGACCCCGGCCTCTCCCTCCCGGGCGGCGAGCAGGGGAAAGCCCAGGCGCTCGCGGCTGGCCAGGTAGTCGGTCGCGCACGCCACCGCCAGGTCCCTCACCCTGCCCATCAGCTCGACCCGCTGGGTCACCGACACCGCGCCGCGCGCGTCCAGCACGTTGAACAGGTGCGAGCACTTGAGCGCGCACTCGTAGGCCGGCAGCACCAGACCGGCCTCCAGACAGCGCCGCGCCTCGCGCTCGTGGCCGGCGAAGCGCTGGCGCAGGAACTCGACGTCGGCCACCTCGAAGTAGTAGCGCGAGAACTCCACCTCGTCCTGGTGGCGCACCTGGCCGTAGCTGGGCCCGCCGGCCAGCCACTCGACGTCGTAGACGCTGCGCGAAAGTCCCAGGAACATGGTCAGCCGCTCGAGACCGTAGGTCAGCTCGGCGCTCACCGGGTCGAGCTCCTGGCCGCCGGCTTGCTGGAAATAGGTGAACTGGGTGATCTCCATGCCGTCCAGCATCACCTGCCAGCCGACCCCCCAGGCGCCCAGCGTCGGGGCCTCCCAGTTGTCCTCCTCGAAGCGCAGGTCGTGGACCCCGAGGTCGATGCCCAGCGCCTCGAGGCTGTCGACGTAGAGCTGCTGGACGTCGGGCGGCGACGGCTTGAGGATCACCTGCAGCTGGTAGTGCTTGCCGAGCCGGAACGGGTTCTCCCCGTAACGGGCGTCGGCCGGCCGCCGCGACGGCTGGACGTAGACCACCTTCCAGGGCTCCGGGCCCAGCACCCGCAGGAAGGTGTCGGTGTGCATGGTGCCGGCGCCCATCTCGAGGTCGTAGGGCTGCTGCAGCACGCAGCCGCGCGCCGCCCAGAACTCCGAGAGCCGCAGGATCAGCTCCTGGAAGCTGCCGGTCTCCATCGCCGCCCCTCAGCTCGCCGGCGCACCGGCGAGCGCCTCCTTCATCACCCGGTAGCTCTTCAGCTCGTGCTGGAGGAATCCGCGGCGGACGCGCCCGCACACCGCCTCGACCTCGCGCAGGACCGCCGGGGCCGGCGGGCGGCCGGCCACCGCGGACAGGCCTTCGCGGCCGATCCGCCGCAGGAAGGTCACCGTCGGGGCGGTCACCGGCAGCGCCTCGGGCCCCGCACAGCCGCGGCACAGCAGGCCCTCGCCGCGCGGCTCGATCGCCGCGCCCGCCGCCAGCTGGCGGCCGCAGACCGGGCAGTCCAGCGGCGGCGGGAAGACCCCCGCCAGGCGCAGCACCCAGGCCTCGAAATAGCGGGCCGCCAGCTCACGGTCGATGCCGCTCAACAGTGCCTCCAGGGTCGAGTCCAGCAGTCGGTACAGGTGGTCGCTGGCCTCGTTCTCCTGCGCGAACTCGACAAGGTGGTCCGCCAGGTAGCCGCCGAGCAGGATCCCCTCGAGGTCCTGCTGCAGCCGCCGAGCCGAGCGCTCCAGCTCTACGGCGTTGATTTGCGCCAGCTCGCGCCCCGCTTTCTCGACCCAGGTGATCCGCACCTTGGCCAGGGGCTGGAGCTGGCCGCCGAAGCGACTGTATTTACGCCGCGCCCCCCGCGCAACCCCCCGTTGCTTCCCCCACTCGCGGGTCAGGAAGGTGACCACGCGGTCGTATTCGTGAAGGTCCACGACGTCGAGAAGCAGCGCTTCGGCGCTCAGGAACTGCATCGCCCCGCGGACCGCCTTGAGCCGCTCAGCGTACCAGCAGCTCGATCAGCAGCGAGGCCAGCCCGAAGTAGATGAGGATGCCGGTGATGTCGTTGGAGGTGGTGACCAGCGGTCCCGAGGCCACCGCCGGATCGACCCCCAGGCGCTCGAAGAGCACCGGGATGAGGACGCCGTTGACCGAGGCCAGCAGGATGGCGATGAACAGCGAGGCGCCGACCACTACCGCGTAGGCCGGCTGGCCGGCGGCAACGACGACGGTGCCGGCCGCCACTACCAGCGCGCAGGCCACCGCCAGGATGGCGCCCACCTTGATCTGCTGCCAGAGAAAGCGCCGCGTGGTGCCCGGCAGGATGCGACCGGTGGCCAGCCCGCGGACCGCGATGGTGGTGGTCTGGCTGCCGATGTTGCCGCCCATCCCCATCACCACCGGCAGGAAGAAGACCAGGAACAGCGCCTCCTTGAGGGTCACTTCGAAGTACTTGATCAGCATGCCGGCGACGATCAGGCCGCCCAGGTTGACCAGCAGCCAGGGCAGCCGGAATCCCGCCACCTTGAACGAGCGGTCCTGGTAGACCAGCTCGTCGTCGGAAGTGCCGACCATCTTGAAGAAGTCCTCGGTGGCCTCGTCCTGGACGACGTCGATGATGTCGTCGAGGGTCACGATCCCCACCAGGCGGTCGCCACCGTCGGTGACCGGAATGGCGAGCAGGTTGTAGCGCGCCGCCAGCTGCGCCACCTCCTCCTGGTCGGTGTCGGTGCGCACCTTGATCACCGACCGGGTCATGATCTCGCCGAGGCTCCTCTCGGGCGCCGACAGCAGCAGCTGGCGGAGCGAGGTGACGCCAACCAGACGGTCCTCACCATCGGTGACGTAGAGGTAGAAGACGTTGTCGAGCTCCGCCATGGCGCGGATGCGGGCGATCGCCTCGCCCACCGACGTCGATTCCGGCACGGCCAGAAAGCTGGGGTCCATCAGCCGGCCGGCGGTGTCGGAGTCGTAGGTGAGCTGGGCCTGGACCTCGGAGAGGTCGCGGAGGTCGACGATCTCGAGCACCGTCTGCCGCAGCTCCTCCGGCAAGGTCTCGACCAGCGATACCGCGTCGTCGACCGACATCCGGCGGAGCACCCGGGCGATCTCCTGCGGTCCCAGTCCCTCCATGATGCCCTGGACCGCGGGCGGCTCGAGCTCGGCCAGCACCGCCCCGGCACTCTCCGGGTAGTCCTCGACCAGGATCTGGAAGACCCGCGACTGCTCGGCCGGGGTCAGGCGCCGGAACTGCAGCGCCACGTCCTCCGGCCGCGTCTTGCTCAGCAGATTGGAGATCTTGGAACGCGCCCCGCGGCGCACGAAGCGGCGCAGGGTGTCGCCAAAGAGATCGGCACGACGCGAGGCGACCTGGACATTCACGGAGGCGGGATGCTAGCACAGCGCCGCTGCCCTAAACGGCTGTTTTTGATAGATTTTCGCGGACCTGCAAGGAGATCCTGCGATGGACGAGCCGCTGGCCGAGCACGACGTCGAAGCCGAGTTCACCCTCGAGTCCCCCGTCCTCTGCCCGCACTGCGGCAAGCGCATCGAGAGCGTCCAGGTGGTGCGCCTGCTGCGCACCAAGGTCAACTTCGTCTCCACCCTGCCGCGCCGCGGCCAGGTGATGACCTGTCCGCAGTGCCACGTCATCCTCTCCGGCTCGCTCGGCGGCCTGATCTGAGCCTCGCTCGCCCCTCGATGCCCGCGTCCGTTCGGCCGGCGACCGTCGCCGGTCTGGTCCTCCTGCTGTGTGGGCCGCTGGGCGGCGCCGGACAGGCCGAAGAGCCGCCGGCCCCCGCCGCCGACGAGAGCGCCCGCTTCGCCGGCCCGCTGATCGCGGCGAGCTTCCTGAACCGGATCATCGAGGAGGCGCAGGTCCGCCTCCTCGAGCAGGAGCGCCGCACCAAGGTCTGGGTCGACCCCAAGACGCGGCTGATGTGGACCGCCGCCGACAACGGCAAGGACGTCGACTGGGAGCGGGCGGTGCGCTACTGCGAAGAGCTGGAGCTGGCGGGCTACGACGACTGGACGCTGCCGACGATCGAGCAGCTCGAGAGCCTGCACCACCCGATGACCCAGAAGCCGCCGTTCCACACCCCGCCCGGCGTGCTGCTGTCGGCCTGCTGCCCCTGGAGCTCGACGAAGCGCGCCGAGACCACCGCCTGGAACTTCAGCTTCCGGTTCCGCAAGCGATTCTCGGGGTCACTGACCTACAGCTTCGATCTCCGCGCGCTGTGCGCGCGGCCGGCCAGCGACGAGGACCTGGAGCGGGCCAAGGAGCTGGCCAAGGCCCGCGCGCTGGCGCTGCCCTGAGGCTAGCAGCCCGTGGTGGAAGTCCGCCCGGCCGACCGACTTCCACCACGGGCTGCTAGGGAAGGACCTGGAGGAACGCCTTGGCCTCGCCGCCCAGGGCCGGCGCCCGGTGCTCGAAGAGCAGCGCCTCGGGGAAGATCGGCTCCCCGTAGTAGCGGCGGATCATCTTCTGGCTGACGTCGAGCCAGCCACCCTCCACCGCCAGCCCGGCGAACAGGCCCCGCGAGCGGGCGTAGGCCAAGATCTCGGCCCGGAAGCCGATGTCGGTGCCGGCCTGGGCGGTGCGACCCACCGGTCCGGCGGCGACGCTGACGTCGCCGCCCAGCGTGACCTTGCGGCGCAGCAGCGAGCGCACGCCCCGCTCGGTCATGAAGAAGAGCACCAGGTCGGTGGACTGGGCACCGATCTGGAGCCCGAAGCTGGCCCCCCCGAGACGCACGAAGGCCGGCGGGCTCCAGGTCCCCGAGGCGTTGCGGCAGGTCAGGACGCCGCGCCCCACGCGGCCGCCCCATCCCATCGCTCCCTTGATCACGCCCGGAAACACCGCCACGCACACCGCGTCCTCGATCAGCTCGAGCGGCACTACCCGGTCGCGGGTCTCGGTCATCTCCAGATAGACCTGGCGAGCGGTGACCAGCTTCTCGGCCGGCGTCGCGCGGGCGGCCGCCGGCGGCGCCATCGCCGCGGCCGTCAGGGCGAGCCCCGCCGACAGCAGCGCGAGCCTGCACTTCTCACCGGATCGCTCGGCGAGCGGGCGCAGGCGCCTGAAGATGCGGGGCTTGCCGACCGAGGGCACCACAGGCGTACTCGAAGTACGTCGAGGATGCCCGACCGAGGAAAGTCCCGCAGATTCAGGTGCATCGGCCCGCGCAGCAGTGAGCCGGTGAGAAGTACAGGCTAGCGTTCGGATTGGTGGCGTCATCGAGACCTCCCCATCAACAACCCCGACTCGCCCGGATTATAAGCACGCACCATGCCGGACCCCGGGGACCACGCCTGCCGGGCTCCAGGTAGGGGATCATGACCACTCTGCCCGGGATTCCGCTGGGGCGGCTCTCGCCCGCGAATCGCCGTCGGGATCGGGACGCACGATCCATTTGGGCTGGCGTCCGGCCGCCCCAGGAGGTATCATCCACTCTGTTCCGTCAGGGCGGCGGGAGTCCACCGTCGCTACCAGCCGCACCTCGCGGGTCCCGGCCCGCACCAGGCCTGGCCGGCGTCCGCACCGCCAAGCAAGCAACTGGAACGAGAGCTTCTCGAGGAGGGGATCGAATCGATGCGAATCACGAAGACCGCCGGCCTGACCATTCTGGCCCTCACGCTGCTCGCTTCGGCCGCCGTCGCCGGCGGCTCCCAGTGCGTCGACCCCGCCGCCGCCCCCGCCGGGCAGCGCCTGGCCGCCGGCCAGGGACCCCTGCAGGTCGGCGAGTACGTCAACGCCGCCTTCGAGAGCCCGCACCCCTACGGCGCCCCCGGCGCCGACGCGCCGGTGCGGGTTTTCACCCAGGAGATCCACCATCCGGGCGCCACCTACGTGGCACCTTACTTCAGCCGCTTCGAGCTGGCGCCGGGCGACTACGTCGTCGTGCGCTCGCCCGACGGCCGGCGGACCTGGCGCTACGAGCGCTACGGCAAGGCCGAGCTGGGTCGGCAGGGCGGTTTCTGGGGCATCCACGTGTCGGGCGATCGGGCGATCATCGAGCTGTACGCCAAGGGAGAGCACAACGCCTTCGGCTTCACCATCGACCGCTACGCGCGCGGCTTCACGGCCGCCGAGATGGGCGAGGACGCCGGCGAGTCGATCTGCACCACCGACGACAAGGAGAACGCCATCTGCTACGAGCTCAGCGAGCCCGCAATCTACGACAAGGCGCGGGCGGTGGCTCGGCTGCTGATCAACGGCTCCTCGCTGTGCACCGGCTGGCTGCTCGGTGACGACGGCCATCTGATGACCAACGAGCACTGCATCGGCAGCGCGACGGCCGCGATGAACACCGACTACGAGTTCATGGCCGAGGGCGCCACCTGCGAGGAGTTCTGCGGCCAGCTGCAGTGCGACGGCGTCATCGAGGCCGACTCGGCGACCCTGATCAAGACCAGCGTTCCCTGGGACTACAGCATGGTCCTGCTGCCGGTCAACGTCACTCCGACCTACGGCTTCAT
>JBFGCA010000052.1:0-29845 GCA_041567315.1 Thermoanaerobaculia bacterium
CGCTCCTCGACAATGCCTCGGCATTGCCTGCGTCGCGGCGCCTGGCATCTGGTCCCGCCGCGCTCGCCAGCCGCCCCGACCGACTTCCACCACGGACTGCTGAGTGACCGCGTGCTAGCATCGCGTCGTGCGCGAGCTGCCCCCCAGCCAGCGGCGGCCGCAGCGGGTGGCGGTGCTGCCGGGTGACGGCATCGGCCCTGACGTGACCGCCGAGGCGGTGAAGGTTCTCGAGGCGGCGGCCGAGCGCTGGCAGCTCCCCCTCGAGCTGGTCGGATTCCCGTGGAGCGCCGACCACTACCTGGCCACCGGCGAGACCCTGCCGATGGGGGCGCTGGAGGACCTGCGCGACAACTACGCGGCGGTCTACGCGGGCGCCTTCGGGGACCCGCGGGTGCCGGACATGAAGCACGCCGCCGACATCCTGCTGGGCATCCGCTTCGGTCTCGACCTCTACGTCAACTTCCGGCCGGTCCGCCTCTACGACTCGTCGCTGTGCCCGCTCAAGGACCGCACCCCCGCCGAGGTCGACTTCGTGATCTTCCGTGAGAACACCGAGGGGGCCTACGTCGGGGTGGGCGGCGTCTTCAAGAGGGGCACGCCCGACGAGGTGGCGGTGCAGGAGGAGATCCACACCCGCAAAGGAGTGGAGCGCATCCTGCGCGCCGCCTTCGACTACGCGGTGGCCCACGGCCGTCGCCGGCTGTGCATGGCCGACAAGTCGAACGTCATGCAGTACGGCCACGACCTCTGGCAGCGCGTCTTCCGCCAGCTCGCGGCCGAGTATCCGCAGGTCGAGGCCAGCCACCTGTTCGTCGACGCGCTGGCCATGCAGCTGGTCCGCAAGCCCCACCAGTTCGAGGTCGTCGTCACCAACAACATGTTCGGCGACATCCTCACCGACCTGGGCGCGGCGCTCCAGGGCGGACTGGGGATCGCCGCCTCGGCCAACCTCCACCCGGGCCGCACCTCGCTCTTCGAGCCGGTCCACGGCTCGGCCCCAAAATACGCCGGCACCGGCCGCGCCAACCCCACCGGCGCCATCCTCTCCGCCGCCCTGATGCTCGACGACCTCGGGCACGCCGAGGCCGCCGCCGCCGTCGAAGAGGCGGTGGCGGAGGCGCTGCGCGCCGGCCACACGACCCCCGACCTCGGCGGCAGCTGCACCACCTCCGAATTCGGCGACCGCGTCGCCCGCGCCGTCGCCCGCCTGCAGCCGGCCGCCGCCGGCTAGCGAAGCGCCCCGGAAGCCCGGAGGCGCGCCGGCAGCCGGGCCAGGGCCCGCCGCAGCAGCCACTGCGCGCGCAGCCGGACGGTGGCCCGGGCGCTCACCGCGGCGATCTTGTGGACGCCGACGCCGAGCTGGCGGGTGTCGCCGTCCATCCCCAGCTCGCTGGGGCGCCAGAGCCGGTCCACCAGGATGCGACCGCGGGCTTCGGCGTGGCCGTTGCCCGGCGGCAGCCGGTAGCAGCTGGCCGACCAGGCGGTCCGGTCGAGCCTGAATCGGCCCACGGTCCGGCCCTCGATCTCCACTGTGCCGCGGACCGGGTCGGCGGCGGCGTCCGGTTTCGACATCAGCCAATAGACGACCAGGTGCCGCTTGCCCCGGGTGTCGACGCGGAAGCCGGCGCTCCGGGAGGTCCAGCGGACCAGTCCGTCGAGCCGCTCGAGGTGATGCCAGCCGTCTCCCAGATGCCAAATGTCGTTGCGTCCGATGGCGATCTCGCTCTCGGGGCTGACCGCGGCGGTCCTGTGGACGCCGACGCCGAGCTGGCGGGTGTCGCCGTCCATCCCCAGCTCGCTGGGGCGCCAGAGCCCGTCCACCAGGATGCGGCCGCGGGCGTCGGCGTGGCCGTTGCCCGGCGGCAGCCGGTAGCGGCTGGCCGACCAGGCGGTCCGGTCGAGCTTGAATCGCCCCACGGTCCGGCCCTCGATCTCCACCCTTCCGCGGACCGGGTCGGCGGCGGCGTCCGGTTTGGACATCAGCCAGGAGACGACCAGGTCCCGCTTGCCGCGGGTGTCGATGCGGAAGCCGGCGCTCCGGGAGGTCCAACGGACCTGCTCGTCGAGCCGTTCGAGATGGTGCCAGCCGTCCCCCAGATGCCAGACGTCGTTGCGCCCGACGGCGATCTCGCTCTCGATGGGTCTGTCCAGGCCGCGCGCTCTCGCCTCGAAGATCAGCGGACAGGCCGAGCTGGCGTCCCAGCAGAACTTGGGGATCTCTCCGGCCGTCAGTTGGCGGCGCATCTCCTGTGCCTCCGGTCCGTTCCAGATCTGCTCCAGGGTGCGCTCCTCCAGGCTGGCGATCGGGTGCCGGTGGTAGGGACAGGCGAAGACGCTGCTGGTGTGCTCCTGGATGAACATGTACCGCCACGGGATCAGGCAGGGGGTCTGGACGCCGGGGACGGCGAAGTTCCGGACGGCGGTGTCCCGCGCCGCGTCCCACTGCAGGATCAGCGGGACTCCGAGCCGGTCCGCGAGCCCCTGCGAAGCGCGGCCGATCTCGACCAGCTCCGGGTAGGGCAGCATCTCGTCTTCGTAGACGAAGTCGTAGCCGAACCTCCCGAGCGGCACGCTGGGCCGGTCGTGGAGCGGGGCCAGCAGCGCCCGCACCCCCAAATCGGCCGCCAGGCGCAGGAAGTCCGGCACCTCATGACGGTTGATCCTCATGACGATGAAGGTCAGCGTGACGTCGGGCGAGCTGCCGTCGTTGAGGCGCCGGTAGGTCTCGACGTAGCGGTAGAGGTTGCGGACCAGCCGGTCGTACGGCTTGCCCGTGAGCTTGTAGAAGGTGCCGGCGGTGGCGGCGTTGAGCGAGACGTGCATGCCGAGCAGCGGACCGCACCCGGCGAGGGCCTCGGCCTTCTGCGGGTCCAGCTGCAGGCCGTTGGTCACGAAGGAGAACATCTGCCCGTTGGCGGTGAACCGGCGCGCCGTGTCCACCAGGCCAGGGTGGGTGAGCGGCTCGCCGAAGCTGTCCTCGTTGACGTGCTCGCAGTGATCGAGGAAGGCCGAGTACCGGTCGATGTAGGCGACGTCCAGCGGCCGGTAGTTGTGGCCGAAGTTCTTTCCCGAGCAGAAGACGCACGGCGGGTTGATGTCGCAGACCCCGGTCAGCTCGAGGTTGATCTGCAGCGGCTTCGAGCGCAGCCGCGTCCGGCCCCCGCGAACCTCCTCGACGTTGAGGGCGCGGTTCTCGTTGACCTTGGCGTTTGCGCCGCGGGCGACGGTCATCGGCGAGAGATGTTCATGAAGCTGGTCCACTAGTAACACAATGGAAGGTGGCGTCCAAGTCCACGGCACCCCGGCGTGGTGACCAGGCACCGGGTTCGACGGCCTCCCGGGCGGGTGGACGGGGGGTCGCTTCTATAATGCGCGGGGACCTGTCCCCGGAAAGTCGACGCCGATGCCGCCGCGTGAGTCCGAGCTGATCCACGACTGGAACCGGGCCGGGGAAGGGCCGTCGGCGCCGCCCAGGGGGAGGGTGGAGCTGGACGACGAGACGCTGCGCGACGGGCTGCAGTCGCCGTCGGTCGAGGCGCCGACCATCGAGCAAAAGCTGGCCATCCTGCATCTGATGGCCGAGCTCGAGATCGAGTCGGCCGACATCGGGCTGCCGGGAGCCGGGCCGGCGGTGGCGAAGGACGCGCTGCGGCTGGCGCGCGAGATCGCCGATCAGCGGCTGTCGATCGTGCCCAACTGCGCGGCCCGCACCCTGCGGCAGGACATCCAGCCGATCCTGGAGATCGCCGAGCGGGCGGGCCTCACCGTCGAGGTGTCCTGCTTCCTGGGCTCCAGCCCGATCCGCCAGTACACCGAGGCCTGGGACGTCGAGCGGCTGCTCAAGCTCACCGAAGAGGCGGTCGAGTTCGCCGGCAGTACCGGGCTGCCGGTGATGTACGTCACCGAGGACACCACCCGCGCCAAGCCCGAGGACCTGAGCCGGCTCTACACGGCGGCGGTCGAGGCGGGGGCGCGGCGGGTGTGCATCGCCGACACCGTCGGCCACGCGACGCCGCGAGGCGCCGCCGCGGTAGTGCGCTTCATCCGCGAGGTGGTCGACGCCACCGGCGAGCAGGTGGCGGTCGACTGGCACGGCCACAAGGACCGCGGGCTGGCGGTGGCCAACTCGCTGGCCGCCGCCGAGGCCGGCGCCGACCGGCTGCACGGCACCGCGCTGGGGATCGGCGAGCGGGTGGGCAACACCCCCATCGACCTGCTGCTGGTCAACCTCCACCTGCTGGGCTGGCGGCACCGCGACCTGCGCCGGCTGCCCGCCTACTGCGCGCTGGTGGCGGAGGCCACCGGCGTCGCGCTGCCCGACAACCACCCGGTGGTGGGGCGCGACGCCTTCCGCACCGCCACCGGCGTCCACGCCGCGGCCATCCTCAAGGCGCGCCAGAAGGGCGACGACTGGCTGGCCGACCGCGTCTACTCGTCGGTGCCGGCCGGGCTCGTGGGACGCCGCCAGGAGGTCGAGGTGGGTCCGATGAGCGGCCAGTCGAACGTGATCTGCTGGCTCGAGGACCACGGGATCGAGCCGGTCGCCGACCTGGTGGAGGAGATCTTCCGGCGGGCCAAGGTCTCGCCACGGGTGCTCGGCGAGACCGAGATCCTGGAGATCTGCCGCCGCCGCGGGGCGGCGGCGCCGGCCACGGGCTGAGCGGTGCCGACCGCGACGCCGAGCGAAGAGCGGGCCGTGGCCGAGGGGCTAGTGTCCCGTGCGGCAAGTTCCTCTACATTCGAGCGGCGCTGCATCCCGCTGGGCGGCGTTGCTCCTCGGTCGCATATAGCCTCGATATGCTCGCTCGTCGCGCCTTGCCCAGCGGGCGCTTCGCCGCTCTCGATGTGACAAGGAACTTACCGCACGGAACACTCGTGTCCACCTGGCGGCGCCCGCTGGCGCGCTATCTCGAGGCCCTGGAGCTCGAGCGCGGCCTGTCGCCGCGCACGGTCGAAGCCTACCGGCGCGACCTGGAGCGGTTGTGCCGGGAGCTCGCCGCCGCCGGCCTCGATCCCGGCGCGGCCGGCCAGCAGGAGCTGGCGGCGCATCTCCGGGGGCTGCGCCGCCGCGGCCTCTCGGCACGCTCGGTGGCCCGCGCCCTGGCCGCGATCCGCGGCTTCTACAAACACCTGATCGAGGCCGGCGAGCGGACCGACGACCCGGCGGTCAACCTCACCGCGCCGCGTCTCTGGCGCCGGCTGCCGCGGTCGCTGAGCGAGAAGCAGGTGACGGCGCTCATCGAAGCGCCCGACCCCGAGCGCCCGCTGGGGCTGCGCGATCGGGCGATGCTCGAGCTGCTCTACGCCACCGGTCTGAGGGTCAGCGAGCTGGTGGGGCTCGAGCTGCCCCAGCTGCGGCTCGACGCCGGTTTCGTGGTGGTCGCCGGCAAGGGCGACAAGGAGCGGGTGGTGCCGGTGGGCGAAGCGGCCGAGGGCTGGCTGCGACGCTATCTGTCCACGGTGCGGCCGCAGCTCGTCCGCGGCCGCCATCAGCGGGTGTTCGTCAATTACCGGGGCGCGCCGCTCAGCCGTCAGGGCTTTTGGAAGATCCTCCGCGCCCACGGCCGCCGCGCCGGGGTCGGCGAGCTGTCGCCGCACGTGCTGCGCCACAGCTTCGCGACCCACCTCCTGGAGCACGGCGCCGACCTCCGGGCGGTGCAGATGATGCTCGGCCACGCCGACGTCTCGACCACCCAGATCTACACCCACGTCCACGCCCAGCGGCTGCGGAGCCTCTACGACCGTCACTTCCCGCGGAGCGGCGGGTGAGGGTCCGCGCGGGGCTCGCCGCCGCCCTCTGCTGGCTGGCGCCGGCCGCCGCCGGGGCCGAGCTGGTGGTGCTCTCCGGCGGTCACGTGCTCAAGGTGGATGGCTACCGGCTGGACGGCGACCGCGCGGTCCTCGCCCTGCCCGGCGGCGGCACCCTGACGCTGCCGCTGCTGCGGGTCGAGCGGGTGGTGGACGACGAGATCGCCGTCCAGAGCGAGCCGCTGCCCGCGGCCCCGCCGGCCGCCTTCGAGTTCGGCTTCCACCCCGACCAGCCGGTCCCCGGCACCCCGTTCGGGGCGCTGATCTTCGAGACCGCCGCTCGCCACCTGGTCAACCCGGCGCTGGTGGCGGCGATGGTCGCCGCCGAGTCGGCGTTCGACCCGGTGGCGGTGTCGCCCAAGGGCGCTTCGGGTCTGTTGCAGCTGATGCCCGCCACCGCCGACCGCTTCGGGGTGGAGCGCGACGCGCTGTTCGATCCGGTCCAGAACCTGGACGCCGGCGTGCGCTACCTGAAGTGGCTGCATGACCGCTTCGCCGGCGACCTGGCGCTGGTGCTGGCCGGTTACAACGCCGGCGAAGCCACCGTCGAGCGCTATGACGGGGTGCCGCCCTTCCGCGAGACCCGCGACTACATCCGCCGGATCTACGCGTCGCTGGGGGTCGAGCCGCCGTCCGCCGCCGGCGTCGCCTCCGGGTCGGGCACCAGGTAGCGCATGGCGACCAGGGTGCGGTCGTCCTCGGCCGGCCGCCCGCCGGTGTGCCGTTGGACGGCGGTGAGCAGCCGTGTCCGCACCTCGGCTACCCCGGCGGCGGCGCCCGCCAGCGCGGCCTCCACCCGCCGATAGCCGAACGGCTCGCCGGCCGGGTCGGCGGCCTCGATCAGCCCGTCCGACAGCCACACCACCAGGTCGCCGGCCTCGAGCTCGACCCGCTGCCGGCCGTAGCTCTCGCCCAGTGCCCCCAGCGGGTTGCCGGGCAGCAGAATCTCGCGCACGGCTCCCTGCCGCAGCAGATAGGTCGGCGGATGGGCGGCGTTGGTCAGCTCCAGCACTCCGCTCCGGAAGTCGACCACCGCCAGGGTGGCGGTGACGAAGAAGCGGCCCTCCTGCTCCTGGCGGACCATCCGGCTCAGCCGCCGGAGGATCTCCTCCGGCGGCTTGCCCTCCTCGACCAGGATGACCAGCGCCGCCTTGAGCATCGCCATCCGGAGACCGGTGGGCAGCCCGTGCCCCGAGACGTCGGCGATCACCACCACCAGCCGGTTCTCGTCCACCCGCAGGATGTCGAAGTAGTCGCCGCCGATCGCCGCGCTGGGCTCGAAGAGGGTGGCGAACTCGACGGTCTCCGAGCTGGGGATGTCCGAGGGCAACAGGCTCTGCTGCAGGTCGCGCGCGATCTGCAGCTCCTTCTCCAGCACCTCCTTCTGGGCCACCGCCGCCACCGAGCGCTCGAGGTTGGCGGCCATCTCGTTGAACGAGCGGTGCAGCTCGCCGACCTGGTCGCGCCGGGTCACTGGGATGCGGGCCGCGAAGTCGCCGCCGCGCACCGCCTCGGTGGCGCGGCTCAGCCGGTTCACCGCGCGGCTCAGCCCGAGGATCATCAGGAAGGCCATGACGATGGCGACGCCGTAGATGCTGCCCAGCAGTCCGGTGACCGCGATCAGGCTGGCCCACACCGCGGTGTCCACCTCGGCCGAGCCCGACAGCAGGTGCCGGGCCACGGTCTGCGGCGTGGCGTTGAGCGAGGCCGCCATGTAGCCGGCGAGCTGAGCGCCGTCGTCGAGGTCGTGGAGCGGACCCGACAGCTCGGCCCACCACAGCAGCGGCCGGCGCCAGATCGGGGTCGCCTGGTCCTCGGCCGAGGCCGCCTGCAGCGAGCGCATGGCTTTCGCCGGCAGCAGCGAGAAGGTGCGGCCCGCGAACTGCAGCCGCACCACGCCCTGGGTGCGTGGGTCGTCGGCCCGCAGCAGCCGCACCGCGACGTCGCTGCGCGCCGCCAGCGTCTCCTCGAGCCCCCCGTCCGGCCCCCAGTCGAGCAGCGCCACCACGCCCCAGCGTTCGCGGGCGGCGGCGGCGGCGAGGGTGGGCGAGCCGCCCTCCGGCAGGACGTAGGAGGCCATCGGCAGTCGCTCGCCGGCGCCGGGCTGCGGCTCGGCCAGCCACCCGGGCCAGGCCTCCGGAAAGCCCTCGTCGCCGCTCAGCCGGCGTCCGTCACGGTAGGCGGCGTAGCGGAAGCCGCCGGCCGCGGCCGGTGGCAACGGCAGGCCGCGGACCACGTCCTCGAGCTGGGCGCCTGCCGCCAGCTCCAGCTCGCGGTGGACCTCGGCCACCGCGTCCCGGTAGAGATGGCCCAGGAAATACCCGGCCACCAGGTAGCCGTTGAGCAGCACCAGCAGGGCCAGCATGGGGATCGGCACCGCGCCGATCAGCAGGTAGGAGAAGGCCAGCCGCCGCCCAACCCGCCACAGGAAGAGCTGGAGCGCCCGCCAGGCGAGCCATAGGGCAACCAGCAGGACGGCGCCCGCCAGCAGACCCTTGGTGATCGGCAGGATCAGCGGGAAGTCGAGCGCCAGGCCGGTGAGCAGGACCAGGAAGATGGTGCCGGCCAGGAAGGCCGTCAGCAGGATGAACCGGCGGAACCAGCGGCGCGGCATGGGAGTCGGGGGCGGGTCCATTGCCCGCAGGCAACTACGTCGCCTCGGTGGCCGAAGTTCCGGCGGGGACTGCTAGAATCCGCCGGTGCCGGCCGGGCGGTGTCGGGGCCCGCGGCGTTCGATCTTACGCCGGCCCGGCCGATCGCAGGCGGCGGGTGCCCGCGAGCGCCGCCGCTCACCGGAGCTTCCCCCGGCCTCCGCCGGCCACCACCGTCCACCGACCCCGTCCCGATCACCGTCCGCCGACCGAACTGGAGGAGCGCCGTGTCGCGACTGCCCCGCGCCCAGGAGCACCTGAAGACCGGCTTCACCGCCGAGGCGGTGAGCGCCGCCTGTTTCCGCGCCTACGCCGACCGGGCCGAGAGGGAAGGACGCGCCGAGCTGGCCGGCCGCTGGCGGCAGCTGGCGGCCGACAAGGACCGGCTGGCGGTGCTCCAGCTCGAGGCGGCGGGCCAGGCCAGGCCGGGCGGCGAGGCGGTGCGCGCGGCGCTGGCCGAGGAGCGCTACGAGATCGACGTGCTCTATCCCAAGATGATGGGCGAGGTGGACGCCGAGACCGCCGCCGTTTTCGAGCAGGTGGTCGCGGCCCAGCGCCGGCACGCCGAGGCGCTCGAGGAGCTGCGGCGGGCCCAGCAGGCGGCCGGTCACGGCTGAGCAGCGGGGCGGCTCGCTGTGGTAGGGTCACCAAGGTCGCTCGGGAGCCCTCCGTCGCGGCCCCCCGCCGACAGACCGCGATGATCGGAGAGTCCTGGATCACCACCCAGTTCGCGAAGCTGGAGGAGTGGGCACAGCGCAACTCCTTCTGGCCGCTGCCGTTCGGCACCGCCTGCTGTGCCATCGAGTTCATGGGGCTGGTGTCGAGCCACTACGACGTCTCGCGCTTCGGCTACGAGGTGGTCCGCTTCTCGCCGCGGCAGAGCGACGTGATGATCGTCGCCGGCACCATCACCGACAAGATGGCGCCGGTGCTCAAGCGGATCTACGACCAGATGCCCGACCCCAAGTGGGTGGTGTCGATGGGCGCCTGCGCCTGCTCGGGCGGCTTCTATCGCGCCTACCACGTCATGCAGGGCATCGACGAGATCATCCCGGTCGACGTCTACGTGCCGGGTTGCCCGCCCACCCCCGAGGGGCTGATGTACGGCATGCTGCAGCTCAAGGAGAAGATCGAGCGGCAGCGCCACCAGGCTTCCGGCGGCCCGGGGCGGGACAAGGAGAAAGCCGGGCATGCCGGCGACGACGGCTCCGCCGCCGCTGCTTGAACGCTACCCCGCGGGCAGCATCGAGCCACTCGAGGGGCTGGACCAGCCCACCTGGGTGGTGCGGCGCGAGGTGCTCGGCGAGCTGGCGCGGGAGCTGCGGGACGCTCCCGAGACCCGCTTCGACCTGCTGCTCGACCTCTGCGGTGCCGACTTCCCGGAGCGCGACGAGCGCTTCGAGGCGGTCTACCATCTCTACTCGCTGAGCCGCGGCGAGCGGCTGCGCCTCAAGGTGCCGGTCGGCGAGGCCGACCCGGTGCTGCCGTCGCTGATCGGGGTGTGGAAGGCCGCCGACTGGTTCGAGCGCGAGGCCTACGACATGTTCGGGCTGCGCTTCGAGGGCCACCCCAACCTGCGCCGGATCCTCACCCACGAGGCCTTCCAGGGGCACCCGCTGCGCAAGGACTACGACCCGGCGCGACGCTGGATCCTGACCGAGGACAAGATCTACCGGCCGCAGCCGCGCCCGCCGGCTGGCGACGGTGGCGGCGCCGACGGCGGCGACGACCTGTTCGAGCGCCTGACCGTCAACATCGGGCCCTCGCACCCGGCCATGCACGGCACCTTCCGGCTGGTGGCCACCCTCGACGGCGAGCGGATCGCCGCCAGCGAGGTCGAGATCGGCTATCTCCACCGCTGCTTCGAGAAGATGGCCGAGACCCACACCTGGCAGCAGGTCATCCCCTACACCGACCGCCTCAACTACTGCTCGTCGTTCATCAACAACGTCGGCTACTGCCGGACGGTGGAGCAGATGCTCGGGGTCGAGGCGCCGCCGCGGGCGGTGTGGGCGCGCACCATCCTGTCGGAGTTCTCGCGGATCATGGACCACTGCGTCGCCAACGGCTCGACGCTGGTCGACGCCGGGGCGCTGACCAACTTCTGGTACATGTTCCAGCCGCGCGAGGAGATCTACGGGCTGCTGGAGGCCTGCTCGGGGGCGCGGCTGACGGTGGCCTACTGCCGGATCGGCGGGCTGGCCGCCGACCTGCCGCCCGACTTCGAGCCGCGCTGCCGGCGGCTGCTGGAGGTCGTCCCCACCTTCGTGGACGACGTCGACCGGCTGGTGACCCGCAACCGCATCTGGCTCGACCGGTCGGTCGGAGTGGCCGCGATCTCCGGCGAGGAGGCGGTCAACTGGGGCTGGACCGGACCCTGTCTGCGCGCCTCCGGCGTCGGCTACGACGTCCGCAAGGCCCATCCCTACGACCTCTACGACGAGGTCGACTGGGAGGTGCCGGTCTACCACGGCGGCGACGTCTACGACCGCTACCGGGTGCGGATGGCCGAGATCCGGCAGTCGCTGCGAATAATCGAGCAGCTGCTCGACCGCGGTATGCCGGAGGGCCCGTTCATCGTCGACGATCCGCACGTCGCGCTGCCCCCCAAGGAGGCCGCCTACAATCAGATGGAGGCGATGATCTACCACTTCAAGCTGATCATGGACGGCATCCAGGTGCCGGCGGGGGAGCGCTACTCGATGGTCGAGGGGGCCAACGGCGAGCTCGGCTTCTACGTGGTGAGCGACGGCTCGGGGCATCCCTACCGAATAAAAGTGCGGCCGCCGTGCTTCCCGATCTTCTCGACCTTCCCGCAGCTCATCAACGGCGGCTCGGTCTCCGACGCCATCGTCACGCTGGGCGGGCTCAACGTCATCGCCGGGGAGCTCGAGCGATGAGCCGCCGCGCCGCGTCGCCGCCGCCCGCCACGCCGCCGGGCCGCGTCGAGCCCTACCGCTACAGCCTCGCCGAGCGGCTCTACCTGCCGCTGCTGACCGGGCTATGGATCACCCTCAAGCACTTCGTCCGCAACCTGCTGCGCGGCGGCCGCAACAACTACACCATCCAGTACCCGGAGGAGCGCCGCGCCTACTCCCACCGCTTCCGCGGCCACCACATCCTGACCAGCCGTCCGGACGGCTCGCTGCGCTGCGTGGCCTGCTTCCTGTGCGCCACCGCCTGCCCGGCCGACTGCATCCACATCGAGGCCGGCGAGCATCCCGACGTCAACGTCGAGAAGTATCCGCTGGTCTACGACATCGACATGCTGCGCTGCGTCTTCTGTGGCTACTGTGTCGACGCCTGCCCGGAAGAGGCCATCATCATGAGCAACAACTACGACATGGCCTACTTCAACCGCGCCCAGTCGGTGGTCGGCAAGGAGGTCCTGCAGCGGCCCTACGCCCTGGACGCCTCGCGGCTCGGCTACCGGCCTCACTACCCCGAGGAGGAGGCCCAGCGGGCGCGCCTGCGGGCCGGGGTGGTCGACCTGGTCGAGGAGGCGCGGCGCCGGCACCGGGAGGCCCCGCGGCCGCCCCCCGAGGCGGCGGGCGCCGGGGCGTGAGTCTGGTACAATCCGCGACGTCCGGGCTGCCCGCCCGGTTCCTAGAGGTGGCTGTCAGCCCAACGAACCTGCCTAGCCCTGCGGGCTAGGCTTTTCTTTTCAGCGAGGACGATGACTACTACCGTCAAGGACGAAGCGCCCCGCCAGGGACGCCAGATCAGCCGCCAGAAGGTCGACGAGGTCGTCATCCGCTTCGCCGGCGACTCCGGCGACGGCATGCAGCTGACCGGCGGCCAGTTCACCAGCACCTCGGCGCTGGTCGGCAACGACCTGGCGACGTTGCCCGACTTCCCGGCCGAGATCCGCGCCCCCCAGGGGACCCTGCCCGGGGTCTCCGCCTTCCAGGTGCGGATCGCCGACTACGACATCCACACCCCGGGCGACGCCCCCGACGTGCTGGTCACCATGAACCCGGCGGCGCTCAAGAAGTCGCTGCCCGACCTGCGCTCGGACGGCGTCATCATCGCCAACACCGGCGAGTTCAACGCCCGCAACCTCAAGAAGGCGGGCTACGAGAGCAACCCGCTCGAGGACGGCAGCCTCTCCGGTTACCGGCTCTACACGGCGGATATCTCGGCGATGACCCGGCGGGCGCTGGAGGACAGCCCGCTCGACTTCAAGTCGCGCGACCGCTGCAAGAACTTCTTTGCCCTGGGGATGATCTACTGGCTCTACAGCCGGCCGCTGGAGACCACCATCGGCTGGCTCGAGCAGAAGTTCAGGAAACGGCCCGAGATCGCCGACGCCAACATCCGGGCACTCAAGGCGGGCTACAACTTCTGCGACATCACCGACGCCTTCCAGGTGCGCTACGAGGTGGAGCCGGCGCGGCTCGCCCCCGGGGTCTACCGCAACGTGATGGGCAACTCGGCGCTGGCCCTGGGTCTGGTGGCGGCCAGCCGGCGCAGCGGCCTGCCGCTGTTCCTGGGCTCCTACCCGATCACCCCGGCCAGCGACGTGCTCCACGAGCTGTCGCGCTTCAAGAACTACGGGGTGACGACCTTCCAGGCCGAGGACGAGATCGCCGCCGTCTCTGCCGCCATCGGCGCCGCCTTCGGTGGCGCGCTGGGGGTGACCACCACCAGCGGTCCGGGGCTGGCGCTCAAGTCGGAGGCCATCAACCTGGCGCTGATGGTCGAGCTGCCGCTGGTGGTCTGCAACGTCCAGCGCGGCGGGCCGTCGACCGGGCTGCCCACCAAGACCGAGCAGGCGGATCTGCTGCAGGCCATGTTCGGTCGCAACAGCGACTCGCCGCTGCCGGTGATCGCCGCCTCCTCGCCGGCCGACTGCTTCGAGTCGATCATGGAGGCCTGCCGCGTCGCCGTCCGCTACATGGTGCCGGTGCTGTTCCTGTCCGACGGCTACATCGCCAACGGCTCCGAGCCCTGGCTGCTGCCCAAGATCGAAGATCTGCCCGACCTCCGGGTGGACTTCTGGAGCGACGCCGAGAGCTTCCAGCCCTACCGGCGCGATGAGGAGACCCTGGCGCGGCCGTGGGCGGTCCCCGGGGTGGCCGGCATGGAGCACCGGATCGGCGGGCTGGAGAAGGAGGACGTCACCGGCAACGTCTCCTACGACCCGCACAACCACGAGAAGATGACCTGGCTGCGGGCCGAGAAGGTGGCGCGGGTGGCCCGCGAGATCCCCGAGCTCGAGGTCCACGGCGACCAGGAGGGCGACCTGCTGGTGCTGGGGTGGGGGAGCACCCTGGGCTGCATCACCGGCGGCGTCGGCATGGCCCGCCGCGACGGCTACAAGGTCGGCCGCGCCCACCTGCGCTGGATCAATCCGTTTCCCCGCAACCTCGGCGAGGTCCTCGACCGCTTCCAGCGGGTGCTGATCCCCGAGATGAACACCGGCCAGCTCTCGCTGCTGATCCGGGCGCGCTATCTCAAGGACGCGATCTCCTACACCAAGATTCAGGGCCGACCCTTCTTCCGGGTCGAGATCTACGAGAAAATCCGCCAGATCCTGGGGTCCAAGAGCGATGTCAACTGAAGCCGAGCAGCAGGTCCTCACCAAGAAAGACTTCCAGTCCGACCAGGAGGTGCGCTGGTGCCCCGGTTGCGGGGACTACGCGGTCCTGTCGGCGGTGCAGACGGTGTTCCCCGAGCTGGGGGTGCCGCGCGAGAAGTTCGTGGTCATCTCGGGCATCGGCTGCTCGAGCCGGTTCCCGTACTACGTCGACACCTACGGCTTCCACTCGATCCACGGCCGGGCGCCGGCCATCGCCACCGGGCTCAAGGTGGCGCGGCCCGAGCTCGAGGTGTGGATCGCCACCGGCGACGGCGACGCCATGTCGATCGGCGGCAACCACCTGATCCACACCCTGCGCCGCAACGTCGGCGTCAAGATCCTGATGTTCAACAACCGGATCTACGGGCTGACCAAGGGCCAGTACTCGCCGACCAGCGAGGTCGGCAAGCGCACCAAGTCCACCCCCTTCGGGTCGGTCGACAACCCTTTCAACCCGCTGTCGTTGGCGATCGGCTCGAGCGCCACCTTCGTCGCCCGCAGCGTCGACATCTACCAGCCCCACCTGCGCGAAGTGCTGCGGCGCGCCGCCGCCCACCGCGGCTCGGCCTTTATCGAGGTCTACCAGAACTGCAACATCTTCAACGACCGTGCCTTCGCCTACATGACCGACAAGGAAGCGCGCGACGACGGCGCCGTCTACCTCGAGCACGGCCAGCCGCTGGTGTTCGGCAAGGACAAGAGCCGCGGCATCCGGCTCAACGGCACCAAGCTCGAGGTGGTCGAGCTGGGCCACGGCGTCGGCGCCGAGGACTGCCTGGTCTGGGACGAGACCGACCCCAACCCGGCGGTGGCGTTCATGGCGGCGCAGATGGGGCCGCCCGGCTTCCCGACCCCGCTCGGCGTCCTCCGGGCGGTTGAGGAGCCGGTGTACGAGGACGGGGTGGTCGGCCAGATCCAGCACGAGATCGAGGCCAGCGGCGAGGGCACCCTCGAGGACCTCATCTACTCCGACGAGCTGTGGACCGTCGGCGCCGACGGCAAGGTCTCGAGCGGCGCCGGCGCCTGACCCCGGCTTGCCGGCGGCCGCCGGCCGGCCTGCGGTGATCGAGCGGCCACCGTCGGCGCTGCCGCCGGGCGGCGTGGGGCGATGAGCGGCGCGGCAGCGGCCGGCGCCCGGGAGGGCGTCCCCGACCGCTGGCTGCCGCTCGCCTACTTCGGCTTCGCCCACCTCTGTCTCGCCACCGCCCTGGCGGTCGCCGCCGCCTGGCCGCGGGCGATCGGCGGTTTCTACTACCACCCGCGGATGCTGGGGGTGGTCCACCTGGTCACCCTCGGCTGGATCAGCGGGTCGATCCTGGGGGCGCTCTATCTCGTCGCGCCGATGGCGCTCAAGGCGCCGCTGCCCGCCGGCCGCCCGGACCGCTGGGCCTTCGGCGCCTTCGCGATCGGCACCACCGGCATGGCCAGCCACTTCTGGATCGACGAGCCGCGCGGCATGCTGTGGGCGGCGGCGCCGGTGCTGGCGGCCTTCCTCTGGGTCGGCTGGCGGGTCGAGACCGCGCTGCGGCCGGCCAGGATCCCGGCGGAGATCAAGCTCCACTTCCGGCTCGCCTTCGGCAACCTGGTGCTCGCCGCGCTGCTCGGCCTCGCCGTCGGGGTCGACAAGCTGGTCGACCTGTTGCCCGGCTTCGTCCTCCACCACGTCCACGCCCACGCCCATCTGGCCGCCCTCGGGTGGGCGGTGACGATGGTGATGGGCGCCGGCTACCGGCTGCTCCCCATGCTGCTGCCGGCGGCGCCGCCGCGCGGCCGGGTGGTGTTGCTCGGGGCCGTCCTCTGGGAGGCCGGGGTGCTGGCCCTGGCCAGTGCGCTGTTCGCCGGCGCCCGGTGGACGGCCCTGCCCGCGCTGTTCTGTGTCGGCGGGTTGGCCGTCTTCCTGGGGCGGGTGCGCTGGATGCTGCGAAACCGCCGGCCGCCGCCCAAGGGTCTCCGCCGTCCCGACTGGGGCGTCCTCCACGTCTTCGCGGCTCTCCTCTGGCTGGTCGCGGCGGCGGCTCTCGGTGCCGCCCTCGCCCTCGGACCGGCGGCCCCCTGGAAGCTCCACGCCGGGATGGCCTACGGGGTCCTCGGTCTGGTCGGCTTCCTCGCCCAGATCGTCGTCGGCGTCGAGAGCCGCCTGCTGCCCTGGGCCGCCTGGCTCTGGGTCCGCACCGGCTCGGACTTCACCGTCCGGCCGATCTCGCCCCACGCCATGCCGGCGCGCCCGCTCCAGGCCGCCGGCTTCGCCCTCTGGACCGCCGGGGTCCCACTGCTCGCCGGCGGTCTCGCCCTCGACTCGGTGGCCACCTTCCGCCTCGGCGCCCTCGCCTTGCTCGCCGCGGTCCTGATCGGGGCCCTCCAGCAGGTCGTCGTCCTCCGTCGCGCCCGCCGTCGGTGGAGCCCTTCGGGGCAGGCGCCTCAACCGGGCTGAGGGCGCTTGACTGGCAGAGGCTGGCTGTGTTGACCGCGGGTCAGATTGTAGCTATGGTAGCTACATCATGAGATCGGTCGGATCGCGCGAGCTCAAGAACCGGCTGGGCAGGTATCTGCGGCAGGTCAGGAACGGCGCGACGATCGTAGTGACCGACCGGGGGCGGCCGGTCGCCGAACTGCGCCCGCTGGCGCCGCTCGACGGCTCCGAGAAGGCCGCGCTGGCCTCTCTTGCGGCCGATGGTCTGGTAACGCCGCCGACGCGAACCCGGTTGCCGGTCGGATTCCAGCCGCTGCGGGCCGATGGCGAGAGCCTCTCCGCGGCGATACTCGACGGGCGGCAGGACCGGCTGTGATCACCTTTTTCGACGCCAGCGCTCTGGCCAAGCGCTACGTCGAGGAGGACCACACCGCCGAGGTCCTGCGGCGGCTCGAAGAGTCCACGTCGGTCGTCTGCCGGCTGACCGAGGTCGAGATCGCCTCGGCCCTCGCCAGGCGCTGCCGCGAAGGGGGCTTTTCGCAGGCCGAGAGGGATCGCGCTCTCGCCACGCTCGACGAAGATCTTCAGGCACTTCACGTGATCGAGCTCTCCACCCCCGTCTTCCGGGCGGCGCGGGCGGTCCTGCTCAGACATCCGCTGCGCGCCGCCGACGCCCTCCAGCTCGCCGCCGCCCTCACCCTGCGCGAACGGCTGCGGACCCCGATCTCCCTGCTGACCTTCGATGATCGGCTGGCCACGGCGTCTGCGGCGGAGGGGCTCGCCCCTCCAGGCGCGGAAAGCTGAGGCGGCGGTCGGCGCGGCGACCGCTGCGGTGGGGCGCCCTCAGGGGGCGACCAGGCCGTGGGCGGCGGCGTAGCGCACCAGCTCCGCCTGGGTGCGCAGCCCGAGCTGTTTCTTGAGACCGCTCTTGTGGTACTCGACCGTCTTGACCGAGATCTCCAGAACGGCCGCGATCTCCTTGGCCGTCTTGCCCTCCGCCACCAGCTGCAGCACCTCGCGCTGCCGCGGCGTCAGGCGCGCGTAGGGCCCATCCTCCGTCCCTTCCGCCGGCCTGCCGGCGGCGTCCACCAGGTCGCCCGCCACCGCCGGCGTGACGTAGCGGTTGCCGCGAAGCACTTCGCGCAGGGCGAAGAGGAGCTCCGAGGGCTCGGAGCTCTTGAGCAGATAGCCCCGGGCGCCGGCGGCGAAGGCCTCGCGCACCATGCCGGGCTCGCCGCTCATGGTGAGCATCACGATGCGGGCCGGCGTGATCTCGCGCAGCCGGCGCGCCGCGTCGATGCCGTTCAAGAGCGGCAAGGCGATGTCGATCAGGATGAGATCGGGCCCCAGCCGGCGCGACGCCGCGAGCAGCGCACGGCCGTCGGCCGCGACGCCGACGACCTCGAACTCCGGCTCCAGCAGCTTGCGGATCCCCTCGGCGACCAGCGCGTGGTCTTCCGCCAGCAGGACGCGGGGAGGCCGCGTCGGTTCAGACTCCGCTCGTTGACTCACCCCTCTCAGCCCGCGCTCAATCTTATTGGACTTGTATAATCTTTTGAAACGGCTGCCCGCAATGTAACATCATTGCGAACAGAGCGATTCAGGTCTGGAGCGCCGGGGAGGGGAGATGAGGGCCGAGCAGACCGCGCGTCCAACCGAGGTCGGCGAGGCCGTCTTCACCCTCGCCGCGGACGGCAAGATCGTCGCCTGGAGCGAGGCGGCCGCTCGCCTCTACGGCTGGGCCGCGGCCCAGGTGACGGGCCAGGGCGTCGAGGTCCTCTACTTTCCGGACCAGCCGCCGAGGCGGCTGGCGGAGCTCCTGGTAGCGGCGGAGCAGGAGAGCCCGCGGCGGGAGGTCGTCCACCGGCAGCGCCGGGCGGGGGGCGAGGAGATCGTCGTCGAACTGCGGGCGGCGCCGGCCGACCGCGTCCGGGCCGGCGGTTCCGGGGCGCTGTTGGTCTCGGTCCGCGACGTCACCCGGCGCGTGCGGGCCGAGCGGGCCCTGGGCGAGGCGCACTCGGCGCTCGAGCGCAGCCGCCGGGAGGTGCGGCGGCTCGCCGCGCGGCTCCTGAGCGTCCGGGAGGAGGAGCGACGGCGGCTGGGACGCGAGCTGCACGACGGGCTCAGCCAGCGGCTGAGCATGCTGGTCGTGGAGCTGGGCGGGGCCTGCCGCGAACCCGGCGCGCCGAGCGCCGAGACGCTCGCGGCGCTGCGCTCTCAGGCGACCGCCCTGGCCGACGAGGCGCGCACACTCTCCCACCAGCTCCACCCCGCCGCGGTGGAGCGCTGCGGCCTGGCGGCGGCGCTCCGCGACCACTGTGCCGAGCTGCGCCGCAGCACCGGCCTCGAGGTGGACCTGCGCCTCGACGAAGGCGTCGACCCACTCCCCGAGGACTTCGCCCTCGCCCTCTACCGCATCGCCCAGGAGGGGCTGCACAACGTCGTCCGCCACGCCGGGGTTCGGGAGGCCCGTCTGGAGCTGCGCTGCCGGCCCGGGGCGGTCGGCCTCTCCCTCGCCGATGCCGGGGCCGGCTTCGATCTCGCGGCGCCGCGCGAGGGCGGCCTTGGCCTGGTCGGCATGGAGGAGCGCGCCCGGCTCCTGGGCGGCAGCCTCCGGGTCGACAGCGCGCCTGGCCTCGGCACCGAGATCGAGGCCGTCCTGCCCCTCGACGAGGCGCCGGCCGCGGGCCAGGCGGCAGTCCGCGAGACCGCGGACGCCGGCGCGGCGGTGGCACCCGCCCGCTTCCTCGGCCCCTACCGGCTGCTCGAGGTCCTCGGCAAGGGGGCGACCTCCACCGTCTACCTGGCCGAGGAGCCGGAGCCGCTCAAGCGCCGGGTGGCGCTCAAGCTCCAGCGGGCGCCGCTCGCCGGCTACCGGGCGGCACTGCGATTCAAGGCCGAGCACCGGGCCCTGGCGCGCCTGCACCATCCCAACGTGGCGCAGGTCTACGAGGCGAGCACCACCGAGGACGGCGACCCCTACCTGACCGTGGAGTACGTCCCGGGGATCCCGATCACCGCCTACTGCGATCGCTACCGACTCGGTCTCGAGGAGCGCCTGGAGCTCTTCGTGGAAGTGTGCGGCGGGGTGCTGCACGCCCACCAGAAGGGAGTCCTCCACCGCGATCTCAAGCCCTCGAACATCCTGGTGGCCGAGGAACACGGCCGGCCGGTGCCCAAGATCCTCGACTTCGGGATCGCCAAGGGCCTCGACGAGGCACTGGCCGAGGGCACGGTGTGGACCCGCGGTCCGGCGGGCTCGCCGGCCTACATGAGCCCCGAGGCCTTCGCCGGCGGGGAGGTCGACACCCGCTCGGACGTCTACTCGCTGGGGGTGCTGCTCCACGAGCTGCTGACCGGCACTCTGCCGGCCGCGGGAGGGGTGCTGCCGGGAACGCCGGCCAGCGCCCGCTGGTCGGGGCCGCTACCGCGGCCTAGCCGGCGGCTGCGCTCGCTCGAGCCGGAGACCGCGGCCCGGGTGGCCGGTGACCGCCGCACCCAGCCCGCCGCCCTCGCCCGGCAGCTCGTTCCCGACCTCGACTGGGTGGTCTTGAAGGCCCTTGCCCGCGAGCCCACCGAGCGCTACGCGGGCGCCGCCGAGCTGGCCCAGGACGTGGCCCGCTATCTGCGGGGCGAGCCGGTGGCGGCAGGGCCCCCGAGCGCCCCCTACCGGCTGCGCAAGCTGGTCCAGCGCCACCGCGGTGCGGCGGCGGCGGCGCTGCTCGTTGCCCTGGCGCTCGTCGGCGGGCTCCTCGCTACCGCCACCCAGGCGCGGCGGGCCGAGCGCGAGGCGGCGTCGGCGGAGCAGGTGGCGGGCTTCCTGGCCGAGCTCTTCAAGGCCTCGGATCCGGCCCAGGCCCGTGGCGGCGACCTGAGCGCCCGCGAGCTCCTGGACCTCGGGGCCGAGCGCGTGGAGCGCGAGCTCGGGGGCCAGCCGCTGATCCAGGCGCGCCTGATGGACACCATCGGCGAGATCTACAGCGAGCTCGGCCTCTACGGGCCGGCCCGACCGCTCCTCGAGCGGTCGGTCGAGCTGCGCACCGCGCTGCTGGGCGAGGAGCACCTCGAGGTGGCGGCGAGCCTGCAGGACCTCGCCGACCTCTACCAGCGCTCCGGCGGCGAGGCGGAGCCGCTCTACCGCCGCGCGCTCGCCATTCGAGAGGAAGCCCTCGGCCCCGACCACCCGCTGGTGGCCGACGTCCTCTCGAACCTCGCGGTTCTCCACGCCCGGCGGGGACAGTTCGACCGCGCCGAGGAGCTCCTCGAGCGCGCCCTTTCGATCCGCGAGCGGGCCGTCGGCCCCGACCACACCGACGTCGCCAAGGCCCTCAACAACCTCGCCGGCGTCTACCAGTACACCGGCCGCCTGGAGGAGGCCGAGCCGCTCCACCGGCGCGCCCTCGAGATCCGCACCCGGGCCCTTCCGGCGGACCATCCCGACCTCGCGGCCAGCCTCAACGCCCTCGCTTCGCTCTACACCGCGCAGCAGCGCTGGGAGGAGGCCGTGCCGCTGCTCGAGCGCGCCTTGGCTGCCCTGGAGCAGGCGCTGGGTCCCGAGCATCCGCGGGTGGCGACCGCCCTCCAGGGCCTGGGCGTCGCCCAGCGCCAGCTCGGCGACGCCGGCGCGGCCGAGAACGCCTTCCGGCGGGCGCTGGCGACGCGGGAGCAGATCCAGGGACCCGACCATCCCGACCTCGCCTATCCCCTCCACCACCTGGGGAGCCTCTGCGTCGAGCAGGGCCGCCTCGCCGAGGCCGAGCCGCTCTACCGCCGGGCCCTGGCGCTCGCCGAGGAGGGCCTGGAGCCGAGCCATCCGCTGCGGGTCTCGATCCTCGACGGCCTGATCGGGCTCCTGCGCCAGACCGGCCGCGAGGCCGAGGCGGCGGCGCTCGAGGCGCGGGCGACGGGCGGCTGAGCTCGACGCACCAGGGAATCCCCAGCGCCAGACCAGGAAGAGAGCCGCTCTCGCTCTCGTCGTCTTTCTCGCCTTCCCGGCCGCACGACTCGCGGCCTTGCGCCGCCGAGTGCTGTGAATCGATCACAGCTCACGGCCTGACTCCAGGATACCGTCGATAAGAACGGCACAAACCCAGGTTTTTCCCTTCCCCTTTCCGGGGAATCTCCCCAGGCCCTAAGCAAGGGTTTTTCTTTCTCCAATCGAGGGTTGACAAGCCCTCGTGGTCCTGGGAGATTGAATCACCATCAATCTTTCACCTTGAAAGGGGAAAACGGATGAGAAAGTTTTATAGGAGAGACACGATGCGAATCCTTCTCTGCACCCTCGGACTCTGCTGCCTGGTCGCCTTCCCGGCCGCCGGCGGCGTGGGCACCCCGGACGGCGTGCCCCCGGCTATCGAGAACATCTGCGACGGCCAGACCGGCTCCGCATTTGGCCTCTGCAATGCCTACTGTGAGGCGATGGACTGTCACCTCGACGAGCCCCAGGCTTCGGCGACCGCCTGCTCCAAGGTCGGCACGAAATTCGAGCAGGTCACCGGCACGCCTCCGCCCTGCGAATGCCCGTGTGTCAACTTCGAGCTCTTCGCCAGCGTCGTCAGCGGCGCGAGCCCTGTCGAGGCGTGCCTCGTGCTCGACTCGGGGGAAGTGAACATTATCACCATCGCCGGGAACGAAGAGGTCATTGCCTTCAGCGACGTGGGTGTCATTGTGGGGGCACCGATCTGCGGCGACTTCGACAACGTTTCTGGTGGCTTCCTCGACATTGCTGCGATCACAGTAGAGCAGCACTTCACCTGCGCCGATTTGCTGCAGCAGGCGGCGGCCGCGCAGGGGGTAGAGTGCGAATCCATACCATTCTGAGGCACTCCGCCTAGCCAATCTCTACCACTCGCGGGTCTCGCCGACCTTCGGCGGTCGCGACATGCGGTCGGGTGTGACGGCTGCGTTAATCATGATAAGCAATTCAATGGAGAAAGCAATGTACACAAAGAAAGCTGTTGTTGGAGTTTTTCTGGCGCTCTTTTTTACGGTCGGCCTAGTTCAGGCGCAGCCGCCACAGGAAATCATCACGAAAGACACGGTAAGGGCTTGCGAATTGGCGGGATTAGGCATAACCGATAATTCAACGCTAAACGAAGTTCGCGACGCGTTGGAAATCCAATTTGCTGGAACTCTTTCTTTTCCTCCGAACCCCGCCAGAACGCTTTTGAAGCGAATAGAGGTAGTCCGTCAATCCGGATGTGAAGTCACCGAATGGGAGTTCCACTTCGTGGGAGACCCAAGAGCACCGGAGTTCCCCTTTGAAGTCATACCCACAGGCCTGGGAGATGCCCAGCACAACCTGATCCTGTACAACGCCAGTTGCGGTTGTCGGCCATAGCGAGCTCGTCGGCTCCAAGATTGACGTGCTCCGCAGGTTGACCGCACTGGACGTCCGTGGTGGAAGTCGGTCGGTCGGGCGGACTTCCGCCACGGGCTGCCAGGTCGAATTTCCAGGCCAGTCTTTACCGAAGGAGGTCGAAAACATGAAGAAGCTCCTCCTGCTTACCCTTGGAGAGTTCAGACCGGGGACGGCACGGATCACCCTGGCGGCGCTGGTCCTGACGGGGCTGACGCTCGCTGTGGCGCCATCGGCGGGCGCCAATGGAGTGTGTGGCGAGCAGACGTTCGAGGTCGACGTGCTCTACGACGCCGGCGACGTGGCTGCCGGCGACTGCGTGTGCGATGACGGAACCGGCAATTGTCCGCTGAGGGCGGCCGTCGAGGAGGCGAACGCCGACGGGGATCAGGACACCATCACGTTCCTGCCGGGCAAGCGGATCCACAATCTCACGGCAGGCGAGATCGTGATCGGTACGAACCTGGTGGTCCAGGGCCGGCGCATGGACAAGACCATCATCGATGCGACGAACAACTACGATGCGGCGTGTGGTTCGTCTCCGGAGGTCGACGGGCGCATCTTCACGACGACAACCGGTGGAATCGGGGGCGATGTCGACATTGCTCTTCGGGACCTGACCCTCCGGAACGGCACGACCTACGCCAATAACAGCGGCGGTCCCTACGATTGTGCGATCAGAAAGTGGGGCGGGTGCCTGCGAAACAGCACCGCCGACCTGACGATCTACCGCGTCCGGTTCAAGGACTGCATGGCGCTGTGTGCCGCTGGTGTCAGCGGCTGCAGCGCGGACGCCGGCGCCCTCAGCAACGACGATGGCGCCGTCACCATCATGTACTCCTCCTTCGAAGGAAACGCGGCGGTCGACGATGGCGGCGCCGTGCAGAACGGAGACGTCAGCAGTCCGTTCCTGGCAAGCATGACGATCGGGCAGACGACCTTCGCCAACAACGAGGCTCCCGGCGATCCCGCACCAGCGAGTGGGGCGGGCGGTGCGATCATCAATCGCGAGGGCGCCGGCCTGTTCATCGGCGACAACTGTCACTTCAACAACAACAGTACCGGTGGGCGCGGCGGCGCCATCTCGAACCGGAATACGTCAGGCGGCGGAGGGGTGACCGATACCATCTTCAACAACAACCATTGCGAGGATGGAGCCGACTGTGGCGGTGCGATCGCAGGCACCAATGGCCTCAATACGTTCGGCAATGCCTTTCATCACAACACGCCGAACGATACGCGCGGAGGCTCGTGAGACCTGGCTGACTCCGCTCCGCGCGATGGCCGGGACGGCGGTTAGACTCGGCCGGTGCCGATCCGCTATCGCGAGGACGAAAAGCCGGTGGTGGAGTTCGATCCGCGGCTCGAGATCTCGCCGTTCACGCTCTTCCGGCGGCTGCGCGAGGGACGGGCGCCGCTGCTGGTCGACGTGCGTCCGGTGCCGGAGCGCCTGACGCTGAGCGGCGCCGAGCCCCTGCCCGGCGCCGACTGGCTGCCGGAAGAAGAGGTCGAGGTGGTGGTCTTCGACGACGACGGCTCGGTGGCTGTGGGCGTCGCGGCGCGGCTCCAGCAGGCCGGCCGGCCACGGGTCAAGGCGCTCTTCGGGGGGCTCGAGCTGTACGAGTTCTCGCTCGACCCGCAGGTGGTGGGGGAGGAGACCTTTCTCGAGCCGATCCCGGCGACGAGCTGAGCGCCGGCGCGGCCGCTCAGGCGAGTTCGGCGTCGTGGGGAGCCCACACCAGGCCCGAGACCAGCTTGGGCAGGAAGCGGGTGGACTTGGGCGGCATCAGGCCGCCGCGGGCGACGGCGGCCGCAAAGGCGGACGGTGCGATGGGGGGCAGCCAGACGCCGGCCTGGAGGCCGCCCTCCTCGAGCTCGCGCCAGAGGGTGTCGGCGCCGGAGCGGTAGAGCACGCGACCGTCGGTGGCGGCCTCGGCGCCGAGGCCGAGGGCCGGCAGCAGATCGGCGTGGAGCAGCTCGACGGCCAGGACCGGAGCCTGGTCTTGCGGCGCGCCGTCCACGGCCGAGTCGCCGGAAGGGCGATCGCCGGCCCGGGCGTCGGCGCCCGCAGACCGCCGGAGGTGCCAGATCTCCGGGGCGCCGCCACGAAGGCGCACCGCCAGCGCCGGTTGCTCGGCGTCCGCGACCTCGGCGGCCAGCGCGCCTCCCGAGCGGGCGGTCGCCGGTCGCCGGGCCGTGGCGAGCCGGCCGGCCGGCTCGAGATCCGCGGCGGCCGCCAGACCCCGGTGGATGGGGTCGATGACCAGCCCCGGCGAGGCGACGCTGGTGACCACCGCCAGCTTGCAGGCGGCGGGCGCTCCCGGCAGGGCGCCGATCTCCTCGGCATGGCGCTGGGCGACCCGGTAGCGGTGGTGGCCGTCGGCGATCAGCCCGCGACAGCCGGCGAGGAGCCGGCGGTACTCGTCGATCCGCTGGCCCTGGCCCAGTTGGAAGAGCCGGTGACGATGGCCCTGGAGGTCCCGGTGCTCGACCAAAGGCGAGCCGTCGGTCAGGTCGGTCTCCAGCAGCGCGTCGAGGCCGCCGGCGTCTTCGGCCAGCAGCAGGATGGGCTCGAGGTCGAGCGCCGTGGCGCGGAGCAGCTCGAGCCGCTCGCTGACCGTTTTCTCGACGGTCCGCTCGTGGGGCTGGATGCCGGCTCGCCCCGCCTCACCGCCCTCGAGCCCCACCAGGCAGCAGAGGCCGAGCCGCCGACCGCCGTCCGCCGCCAGCAGCTCGTACGGGTAGAGGCCCGGGCCGGGTTCGCGCGCCACGACGCCCTGCGCCAGCCAGGACCGGTGCCGCGCGGCGGCGGCGCGGGCGGCGTCCAGCTTGGCGCCCTCCCGGTCCGCGGCCACCGGCCGCGTCAGCCACGCGAACTGGAGCGGTTCGGCGTGCAGCCGGTCGCGCAGCTCGTCGTCGATCTGGTCGAAGGGCGGCGCCGCCAGCCGGCCGGCCTCGCCGGCCGCCGCTCCGAACCGCAGACCGCCAAAGGCGAAGATGCGCACGCGTGGATTGTAGCGCCGGGCGACGGGGGGGCCTTTGCTATCCTGCTCGCCGGTCGTCAGGCCTCGATGTCCCCGCCGCCCCAGCCGGAGCCCGCCTCCGAGGACCCGCTGCTCGAGGTCCGGGGGCTCGCGGCCGGCTACCGCGATCCGCGCGGCGGGACGGTGCCGGTGCTCGACGGGGTCAGCTTCTCGCTGGCCCGCGGCGAGACCCTCGGCGTCCTCGGCGAGTCGGGCTGCGGCAAGAGCACCCTGGCGCGCGCCCTCCTGGGCATCCTGCCGGCCGGCGGCGAGGTGACCGGCGGCGAGGTCCTGTTCGACGGCGAGGACCTGCTGCGGCTGCCGGAGGAGCGGCTGGAGCGGCTGCGCGGCGCGGGGCTGGCGATCGTCTTCCAGGAGCCGGGTCTGGCGCTCAGCCCCTGCATGCGGGTCGGCGAGCAGGTGGCCGACGTGCTGCGGGTCCACCGCCGCTGGCCGCCGCGGCGCTGCCGCGAGCGGACCCTGGAGCTGCTGGCCGAGGTGCGCTTCGACAACCCCGAGCGGATCTTCTCCGCCTATCCGCACCAGCTCAGCGGCGGCCAGCTGCAGCGGGTGGTCATCGCCCGGGCGCTGGCCTGCGAGCCTTCGCTGCTGGTGGCCGACGAGCCCACCGCCGCGCTCGACGCAACTACCCGGTCGGAGATCCTCGACCTGCTGCGCGATCTGCGCCGGCGGAGCCGGCTGGCGCTGGTGCTGATCACCCACGACCCGGCGCTGCTGGGCTCGTTCGCCGACCGCGTGATGGTGATGTACGCCGGCGGGCCGGTGGAGATCGGCCCCCTGCCAGGGCTCTATCGGCAGCCCCTCCATCCCTACACCGCGGCGCTCCTGGCCTGCGCGCCGCGGCCCCCGGCCGCCACCGGCCGCACGCCCCTGACGGTGATCGCCGGCGAGCCCCCCGAACCCGGGCGGCGGCCGGCCGGCTGCCCCTTCGAGCCGCGCTGCCCGGAGCGTCTGGCGGCGTGCTCGTCCGAAGTACCGCCGTGGGTGACGCCGGACGCCAACCGGCCGGTCAGGTGTCACGCCCGTGTCGGCTGAGGGAGACCGGCCGCCGCTGCTGGCGGCGACCGGCCTGTCGAAGTCCTACCGGCAGCGGCGCTGGGGGCGGGTGGTCTTCCGGGTCGCCGCCCTGGCCGACGTCGACCTCGAGCTCCACGCCGGCCGCACCACGGCGCTGGTCGGCGCTTCGGGCTCCGGCAAGTCGACCCTCGGCCGTTGCCTGGCGCTGCTCGAGGCGCCGGACGCGGGGCGCGTGCTGCTGCGTGGCAGGGATCTCGTGGGGGCGCCGCGGCCCCAGCGGCGGGCCGCCCACCGCGAGATCCAGCTCATCTTCCAGGACGCGGCGGGCGCCCTGAACCCCCGGTTCACCGCCGTCCGGGCGGTCGCCGAGCCGCTGGAGATCGCCGCGCGGGGCGGCCGTCGCGAGCGGCGCGAACTGGCCCTCGAGACCATGCGGCTGGTCGGTCTGCCGGCGGCCTGGGCCGAGCGCCGGCCGCTCGAGCTGAGCGGCGGACAGCGGCAGCGGCTGGCGATCGCCCGGGCGCTGGTGCTCGAGCCCCGGGTGCTGGTACTCGACGAGGCGTTTTCGGGTCTCGATCTCTCGGTCCAGGCGCAGATCGTCAACCTGCTCCAGGAGCTGCAGCAGCGGCTGCGGCTGGCCATGCTGCTGATCAGCCACGACTTCTCGCTGGTCGGCTACCTGGCCGACGAGGTGGCGGTGCTCGACGGCGGGCGGGTGATCGAGCGCGGCGCGCCGGCGGCGCTCTTCGCCCGGCCGCGGCACCCGCGCACCGCCCAGCTGGTCGCCGCCACGCCGCTGCTGACGGTCGGCGAGGGGGCCGGGTGATCGGGCGGCTGGTCCTGCGCCGGGCCGCGGCCGGTCTGCTGCTGCTGCTCGGCGTGTCGGTGTTCGGCTTCCTGCTCGCCGAACTGGTGCCCGGCGATCCGTTCGACCCGGGCCGGCTCGAGGGCAGGGATCCCGCTGCGATCGAGCTGCTGCGCGCCCGCTACGGCCTCGACCGGCCGTTGCCACAGCGCTACCTGCGCTGGGTGAGCCTGACGGTGCGCGGCGACCTCGGCTACTCGCTGAGCTTCGATCGACCGGTCGCGGAGATCCTCCGCGTGCGGGCGCGCAACACGCTGCTGCTCACCGGGATCGCCGTCCCGATGGCCTGGCTGCTGGCGCTGGTGGCGGGGATCTGGGCGGCCTCCCGCCGCGGCCGGTGGGGGAGGACGGCGTTCGCCGGCGCCACCTCGCTGCTGCTCGCCGTCCCCGACCTGGTGCTGGCACTCGGTCTGCTGCTGGTCGCGGTGCAGAGCGGCCTCCTGCCCACCGGCGGCCTGCGCTCGCTGGACTTCGAGGCGCTGGGACCGCTCGAGAAGGCACGGGACCTGGCCGCGCACCTCGTCCTGCCCGCCGCCGCCCTGGTGTTGAGCCTGGCGCCGCGGCTGGCCCGCTACGTCCAGGCCAGCGTCGCCGAGGTGCTCGCGGCGCCCTTCGTCGACGCCCTGCGGGCCGCCGGCATCCCGCGGCGCCGGCTGCTGCTGCGCTACGTGCTGCCGGCCGCCGGCAATCCGCTGGCCTCACTGGTCGGCTTTTCGGTGGCCTCGCTGCTCAGCGCCTCGCTGCTGGTGGAGATCGTCATGAGCTGGCCGGGGCTGGGGCCGGCCCTGCTCGACGCCATCCTGGCCCGCGACATCCATCTGGTGATCGGCGCGGTGCTGGTCTCGACGCTGCTCCTGGTGGCCGGCAACCTGATCGCCGACCTGCTGATCTACGCCCTCGATCCCCGGATCCGGAGCGAGTGAAGGTGGTGCGCCCGACCCGCCGGTGGCCGGCCCTGGCCCTGCTGATCGCGCTGCACGCCGCCGCGCTGCTGGCCGGTTTCCTGGCCCCGTATCACTACGCGGAGCAGGACCGGACGCGGGTCTACGCCCCGCCGACGCGGCTGCGCTTGGTGGACCAGGAGGGTCGCCTCCATCTGCGGCCGTTCGTCTTCGCGCGGCGGCCCGACCCCGAGCGGCCGGGCGGCTACCGGGAGGACCCCGGCCAGCGGCTGGCGCTCCGGCTGCTGGTCCCGGGAGATCCCTATCGGCTATTCGGCGTGATCCCCGCCCGGCTGCACCTGTTCGGGTTCGACGGCGGCGAGCGCGTCTACCTGCTGGGCAGCGACCTCTACGGCCGCGACCTGCTGAGCCGCATTCTCTACGGGGCCGCCATCTCGCTCTTCGCCGGGCTGGTTGCGGCTGCCCTGTCGCTGGCGGTGGGCACCGCCGTCGGCGCGGCGGCGGGCTACTTCGGCGGCTGGGTCGACGGCCTGCTGATGCGGCTGGTGGAGCTGTTCATGGCCCTGCCCTGGCTCTATCTGCTGCTCGCCTTCCGGGCCTTCCTGCCGCTCGAGATGACGCCGACCCAGGCCTTCTTCCTGCTGGTCGGGGTCATCGGTCTGATCGGCTGGGCGCGGCCGGCGCGGCTGGTGCGCGGCATCGCGCTCAGCGCCCGCGAGCGGGGCTACGTGCTGGCCGCCCGCGGCTTCGGCGCCTCGCACCTCTACCTGCTGCTGCGCCACGTGCTGCCGCAGACCCGCAGCGTCGTGCTCACCCAGGCGGCCATCCTGATCCCCCGCTTCATCCTCGCCGAGGTCACCCTCTCGTTCCTGGGTCTGGGCGTCGGCGAGCCGGTGCCGAGCTGGGGCATCCTGCTGGCCGAGCTGCAGAAGGTCCACGTGCTGCTGACCCGCGGCTGGTTCTTCCTCCCCGCCCTGGCGCTGGTCGCCGTCACCTGGGCCTACCACGCCGCCGGCCGGGCCTGGGACGACGACGCCTAGGAGCCCGTGGTGGAAGTCGGACGGATCGGCTGGCGAGCGCGGCGGGGCCGGATGCCAGGCGCCGCGACGCAGGCAATGCCGAGCCATTGTCGAGGAGCGGCAACGCCGCAGACGGCTCCGCCCCGCCGTCAGACGGCCGGGCGGACTTCCGCCACGGGCTCCTAGCGCC
>JBFGCA010000053.1:0-29799 GCA_041567315.1 Thermoanaerobaculia bacterium
CGGGCGCCACTTCGCCGCCTACCTGGGCCTGACCCCGCGGGAGCACTCGAGCGGTCTGCGGCGGCGTCTCGGCCGGATCACCAAGCGGGGGGATGCCTACCTGCGGATGCTCCTGGTCCACGGGGCCCGCTCCGTGCTGTGTGTTTGCTCGCGCCATTCTGGCACTCACTGGAGCTCGCGCCCAGCCTGCTGTAACTGTCTGTAGATAAATGAGTTAGAAGGTTTCGAGAGTCCGCCCCAACTCCCCTGCAGTGTGAAGCGGGGTCAACGCCCCGGCCCCTGAGGCGGCCGCGGGGGGAAGCCCCGCAGGCCACGGTCCAGCGCCAACGCGCCGAGCCCCGCCGACGGGCGGGGGCGCTCCGTCCACCCGCTAGCTGGCGGGGCCGGTGAGGACGCGGTTGATGGCCAGCTCGGGGATCTTCCAGCTGTTGCCGGAGATCCGGCCCACCTCGCGGCGGCCGACGTAGACGACGCCGGTGGGGACCCCGCTGATGCCGGCGCGGCGCGCCTCGGGGTCGGAGGAGATGCCGCGGGGGAGGCCGTAGAAGTCGAACTGGACCTTCGAGCCGGCCAGCTCTTGGGCCACCCGCATCATGCGGGGGACCATCTGCTGGCAGAACGGGCACCAGGTGCCGAAGTAGACGACGACCCGGACGTCCTGCCCCTGCGAGCGAAGGCGCTCGAGGATCGGGCCGGAGGGCGAGTAGGCGGCGGCGGTGCGGACGTACTCGGGGCTGTAGTCCTCCATCCCGCCGAGGTCCTGGGCGCCCAGCAGCGGCGGCTTCTCGCGCACCACCGCGCGGCGGCCGTCGATCTCGAAGGCAATGCCCTCGCCGTCGTCGGTCTGGCGGTAGCTGCCCCGCGGCTGGCCGGGGCCGGAGGCCAGCAGCGCCACCGTGCCGTCGCCGTTGCGGCCCACGTCGCTGGCGGCGACGGTCTCCACCTGGCCCTCGCGCAGCCGCACCAGCACCGGCACCGGCAGCTGGGCCGAGAGCACCAGCAGGGCGCCGGCGGCGCGCGACTGGAAGACCTCGGCGTCGCCGACCGCCCGGCCGTCGAGCTCGAGCACGAAGGCCTGTGGCTCGAACAGCCGCGCCGCCTCCTGGGCCGGCGCCGGTGCGGCGGCCAGCAGTACAGCCGCCAGCAGGCCGGCGGCGATTCGCATCTCGCGGTCTCTCATCTCAAGTCCTCGTCTTGTCTGGATTCGCCTCGGTGCCGCCGATGGCGTTTTCCGGAGACGGCGGCAGGCCGCGATAGGTCGCCACCACCCGCCCGGCCGACACCCGGAAGGAGCGCGGCAGCTCGCGGTAGAGCGGACGCAATAACTGTACCGGCGCCTCGCGCACCTCGAAGGCCGGGGCGCGGGTCCACTCGAAGCTCTTGACCTGCTCGGGCGGGGCGGCGGTCACCACCCACAGCCGCTCCTCGCCGGGCTCGAGCACCCGGGCGTTGAGGCCGTCGAGGGCGGCCAGAAAGGCCGGCTCCTCGAGCCCCGAGAGCACCACCAGGTGCTCGCCGCCGTCGAGCTCGGGGACCAGGGCGTCGAGGCAGATCGCCTCGGGACCGTCGCCGCCGGCGCAGAGGGCGGCGACCTCGACCCCCGGGCGGAGCCGGGTGGCCAGATCGTCGAGCGGCAGGTTCGGCGCCCGCCAGGCGAGCAGCACCGCGGCAGCCGCCGCCGCCGCGGCCAGCGCCGCCCGCCGGCGCGGCGCCCCGCCCTCGCGGGGCCGCCCCAGGAACATCAGCACCGCCGCCGGCGCCAGCAGCGCCAGGTCCTGCCAGAAGGCCTCGGCCGGGGTGCGGCTCAGCAGGTTGCCGAAGCAGCCGCAGGCAACGCCCTCCTCGAGCAGCCCCTGGCTGTAGCGCCAGTAGGCGCGGCCGGTCAGGAACAGGAAGAAGACGGCCAGGCCGGCGGCCGGCAGCAGCACCCACAGCCGGCGGACGCCGGTCACCAGCGCCAGCCCGAGACCGGCTTCGAGGGCCAGCGCCACGTAGGCCACGGCGGTGGCGCCGGCTGCCGTCGTGGCCAGGCCCTCCATCTGCACCTGCTCGACGAAGGCCGCCGGATTGATCGCCTTGCCCCAGACGGCGACCAGCAGCACAAGGCCCAGCGCCACCGCGGCCGCGGTGCCGATGAGCCGGGCGGCGGACCGGCCGCGCGCCGGCGAGTCTGCGGTGGCCATGATGGCAGTCATCCTAGCAAGCGCGGTGCCCGCTGCCGCGGCGCCGGCCGCCAGTCTGGCGGCGGCTCTGGCGCCCCGCTCGGCGCCCCGTCTGACGCCCCGTCCGACGCCCCGTCCGACGCCTCGGCCGGCGCCACTTGAGGTAGCGCCTCAGCTCGTCGGCGGTGGGGCTTTCGACCTCGTCCAGGAACGGCCCAAGCGGCCCCGAGTAGAGCAGCTCGCCGCCGTGGACGCCGCCGCCGGGCCCCAGGTCGACGATCCAGTCGGCGCGGCTCACCAGCTCCAGGTTGTGCTCCACCACCACCACCCCGTCGCCCCGCTTCACCAGCCGGCGGAGCGTGCGGTAGAGCAGATCGACGTCCGACATGTGGAGCCCGGTGGTGGGCTCGTCGAACAGGAAGAGCCGCGGCCGCTCGGCGGCGGCGCGGTCCAGGAAGCTCGCCAGCTTGAGACGCTGGGCCTCGCCGCCCGACAGGGTCGAGGTGGGCTGGCCGAGCCGCAGGTAGCCGAGCCCGGCGGCCGCCAGGCTGCGCAGCCGGCGACAAAGCCGCTTCCGCTCGGCGAAGTGGGTCAGCGCCTGGTCCACCGTCAGCTCCAGGGTCTCGGCGATGTTGAGGCCGCGGTGGACGACGGCCAGCACCGAGGGGCGAAAGCGGTGCCCCTGGCAGGCGTCGCAGCTCACCGTCACCGGCGCCATGAACTGCATGTCCACTTCCTGGACGCCGGTGCCCTTGCACTCCGGGCAGCGGCCGCCCTCGACGTTGAACGAGAAGTGCCCGGGCGGAATGTTGCGGCGGCGCGCCTCGGGCAGAGCGGCGAACAGCTTGCGGATCTCGTCGTAGGCCTTGACGTAGGTCACCGGGTTGGAGCGGGCGGAGCGACCCAGCGGCAGCTGGTCGACCATCACCAGCTCCTCGAGATGGTCGAGGCCCTCCAGCCGGTCGCAGGCCCCGGCGTCGACGTCGCCGACGCCCTGCGAGCGCTGGTAGTTGCCGTAGAGCACGTTCTCGATCAGGCTCGACTTGCCCGAGCCCGACACCCCGGTCACCGCCACCAGGGCGCCCACCACCAGCTCGACGTCGATCCCCTTGAGGTTGTGGGCGCGGGCGCCGCGCACCGCCACCCGCGGCCGGCCGGCCAGCTCCTCCTCGAGCGCCGGGCGGCCGTGCTCGCGCCGGTAGCGGGCCAGGTGGCGGCGGGCCGGGGTCTGGGGGCGCTCGCGGAGATAGCGGCCGGTGGCCGAGTCGGGGGCGGCGAGGACGGCGTCGAGCGCCCCTTCGGCCATCACCCGGCCGCCCCGCTCGCCGGCCGCCGGGCCCAGGTCGATGATGTGGTCGGCGCCCTGGATCAGGGTGCGGTCGTGCTCCACCACCAGCACGGTGTTGCCGCGCGCCGCCAGGTCGCCGAGCAGCCCGAGGAGCTTGCCGCTGTCGCGCGGGTGGAGCCCGATGGTGGGCTCGTCCAGCACGTAGAGGGTGCTGGTGAGCCCCGAGCCCAGCGCCGCCGCCAGATGGATGCGCTGCGCCTCGCCGCCCGACAGGGTCCGCGCCTGGCGGTCGAGGGTCAGGTAGTCGAGCCCTACCCGGTGGAGGAACTCCACCCGCTCCTCCAGCTCTTCGAGCAGATGGCCCGCCATCTCGCGCTGCCGGCGGCGCCAGCGCCGGGAGCCGAGCCAGGCGCGCAGCTCCCCGATGCTCCTGCCGGCCAGCGCCGGCAGGGTCTCGCCCTCCACCCGCACCGCCATCGCCTCGGGACCCAGGCGGCTGCCCACGCAGTCCGAGCAGGGGTCGTAGGCCCGGTAGCGGGCCAGCAGCACCCGCACGTGGACCTTGTAGGAGCGGCGCTCGAGCCAGGCGAAGAACTCCTCCAGGTTGACGAACTTGCCCTCGCCGCGCCAGACGAAGTCGCGCGCCTCGGCCGGCAGGTCGCGCCACGGCACGTCGAGCGGGATGCCCTGCCGCCGGCAGGCGGCCAGCAGGTCGTCGTACAGCTCCTCGTAGGCCGGAGTGTTCCAGGGGGCGATGGGCCGCTCTTCGAGCGCCCAGCCGGGGTCGGGGATCACCCGTTCGCGGTCGACGCCGATCACCCGCCCGAACCCCTGGCAGGTCGGGCAGGCGCCGAGCGGCGAGTTGAACGAGAACAGCGCCGGCACCGGCTTGCGGAGCTGCCGGCCGCAGACCGGGCAGCCCAGGCCGCGGCTCAGGTGGACCACCCGCGGCTCCCCGGACGGGTCGACGGGTCGCTCGCCGGAGGCCGCCTCGCGGGCTTCGAGCCGGCCGCGGTTGAGCCGGAAGCCGTCCTCGATCGCCGCCGCCAGCTGAGCCCCCGGCTCGCCGCCGGCCCGGAAGCGGCCCAGCACCAGGGGCAGCGGATCCTGCCTCTTGAGCCAGCGCTCGCTCGAGCCGATCCGCTCGACGCCGTCCGCGGTCAGCCGCCGGGCGAAGCCCTGACGGACCAGCTCGCGGAGCGCCGCGGTCGCCTGCCGCCGCGGCCGCGGCACCCGGGCGACCAGCAGGAAGCGCTCGCCGGCGGCGCCGGCCGCCAGCTCGGCCGCCGCCTCCTGGGAGGTAAAGGCGCGGGCCGGGCCGTGCCCGTCGGGACAGGACACCTCGCCGAGATGGGTGTAGAGCAGCCGCAGCACGTCGTAGATCTCGGTGATGGTGCCCACCGTCGAGCGCGCGTTGCGGACCGCGTTGCGCGCCTCGAGCGCCACCGCCGGCAGCACGTTGCGGACCTCGTCGACCGGCGGCCGCTCCATCTGGTCGAGGAACTGCCGCGCATAGGTCGACATCGACTCCACGAAGCGCCGCTGGCCCTCGGCGAACACCGTGTCGAAGGCCAGTGACGACTTGCCCGCCCCCGACGGGCCGGTGACCACGGTCACCCGGCCGTGCGGCACCCGGCAGTCGATCCCTTTCAGGTTGTGGGTGCGGGCGCCCTCGACCTCGATGGCGGTTGGCGGGGGCATGGAGCAGTGCGCCCGGCCGCGGCCGGGCGAGCCTGTTAGCTTACCCCGCTCGCCGGGTGTCGGCCCTCGCCTACCGACGCCGGGCCGCGGCGGGAGGCGGCTGCTAATCCGCGGTCTCGGGCAGGAAGGAAACGACGCGGAATCCGGCCTCGGCGCCGGCCGCCGCCATCACCCGATCCGCCGTCGCCAGCACCGGCGTGCCCGCTGCGCGCGCCAGCGCCAGATGCAGGGCGTCGAGCGTGCGGAGCGGGTAAGTAGGCAGCGAGGCGAGAATCCGTTGCGCCGTTTCCACGTGCTCGTCTCTCAGCTCGACAACCCGCAGGTGGCGATCGGCGACGTCCTGGTGGAACAGCGCCGTCACCCGGGCCTCGGTCGCCGCCGAGATCTCCCGGTTGCGACGCCGGCGTGCCAGCAGGCAGGCCATCTCCAGCCTGGTGAGCGAACTGATGACGGCGTAGGGCAGGTCCAGCAGGAACGCCTCGACCTGCTCGGAGAACGGCTCCCGGAGGTACCACTTGGCGACAGCCGAGGTGTCCAGGTAGCAGAGCTCCGTGTCAGCGGGCGTCGCGATCCTCCCGGATCAGTTGCGCGCTGTCGGACAGCTCGGACATCTCGGACCGCAGGTCGGCGTGCGAAGGCATCCGCCGGACCGGCCGAATCGGCAGCACCCGGGCGATCGAGCGGCCGCGCCGCGCGATGACGAGCTCGTGCTCCTCTTCCAGGATCTGGTCGAGCCGACCCAGGGCCTGACGCATCTCGCGGATCGACAGGGTCTTCATGAGGCCACCTTCAGTGAAACATAGCACATTGAGTGCCCATGTGCTACCTGCGGCACTGCAGCGCCCCCGTCAGGGCCGGTCGGGCTTTTTCTTGCGGTCGCCGCGGCCGAAGAGGCGGCGGAGCCATTTCCACTTGCGGCGCTTCTTGTCCTCGAGGCGCTCGGCGCGCCAGTCGGCCTCGGGTGTCCAGATGCCGTGGTAGGGGCAGACCTGGTGGGGGACTGCGCCTTCGAAGAAAACCTCGGTGATCACCTGCGGGCAGAGATCGGTGGCGAGGGCACCGGTGGCCGGATCGATGGCGGCGGTAGCGATGCCGGGGGGCTGGCGGAAGAGCGGGTAGCCGCCCGGCGGGCGCACCTCGCGGGTGAACCGCGCCCAGATGGGGAGCGCCGCCCGGGCGCCGGACAGACGGGTCGAGCGGTTGTCGTCATAGCCCACCCAGACCAGGGTGGCGCGGTCCGGGGAGTAGCCGGCGAACCAGCTGTCGCGGCGGCGGTTGGTGGTGCCGGTCTTGCCGGCCAGCCGGTCGCGCAGCCCGAACTGGCGGGCGCCGGCGCCGGTGCCGCGCTCGAGCGCCCCCTGCAGGACCGAGGTCAGCATGTAGGCGGTCTGGGGCGTCAGCGCGGGACGCGGCTCGGGGAGCGGCTGGCCGGGCAGCGGGCGGCCCGCGCGGCCGAGCACCGCCTCGAGGGCGTGGACCGGGTGTCGCAGACCGCCGGCGGCGAGCGCCGCGTAGGCGCCGGCCAGCTCGAGCGGGGTGACCTCGACCGCCCCCAGCGCCAGCGCCGGCACCGCCTCGACCGGTCCCTCGAGCCCCAGCCGCCGGGAGGCGTCGACGATCTCGGGCAGCCCCACCGCCAGCGCCAACCGGGCGGTCGGCACGTTGAGGCTGTCCTCGAGCGCCTGGCGGACGGTCACCCAGCCGCGGAAGGTGTCGTCGGAGTTGCGCGGGCTCCAGTCGCGGCCGGCCAGCGCCACCGTCAGCGGCGCGTCCTCGAGCCGGTCGGCCGGGGTGGCCGCGCGACGCTCGAAGGCGGCGGCGTAGACCACCGGCTTGAAGGCGCTGCCGGCCTGGCGGCGGGCCCGCGAGGCGCGGTCGAACTGGCTGGCCGCGTAGTCGCGGCCGCCGACGTAGGCCCGCAGCGCGCCGCTCGCCGGGTCGATCGAGACCAGCGCCGCCTGCAGCGGGCCGTCGCCGGCGTTGCCCTTCTCCCAGCCCCGCTCGACCGCCTCGAGCCCCTCGGCCAGCGCCGCCTCGGCGGCGGCCTGGTCGCCGGCGTCGAGGGTGGAGAGCAGGGTCCAGCCGCTTCCGGCCAGCGACCCGGTGACGAACCTGGAGGCGGCCTCGGCGGCGGCCAGGTCGGCGAAGTAGGAGCCGCGGACGGGGGCCGGCGACGCCGCCACCCCGAGCGGGGCGGCGCTGCCCGCCGCCGCCCGCTCGGGCGCGAGCCAGTCGAGCTCCACCATCCGCGCCAGCACCCAGTCGCGGCGGCCGCGCGCCGCCTCGGGCCGGGAGACCGGCGAGTAGCCGCCCGGCGAGCGGATCATCCCCGCCAGCGCCGCCGCCTCGCCGAGCTCGAGCTGGGCGGCCGGCTTGCCGAAGTAGGCCCAGGCGGCGGCCCCCACCCCCATCAGGTCGACGCCGCCGCGGCGGCCCCAGTAGATCTCGTTGAGGTAGGCGGTCAGGATCTCGGGCTTCGAGTAGCGCAGGTCGACGGCCAGCGCCAGAGCGGCCTCGCGGAGCTTGCGGGGCACGGTCCGCTGGTGGGAGAGGAAGAGGTTCTTGACCAGCTGCTGGGTGAGGGTGCTCCCTCCCTGGCGTACCTCGCCGCCGCGCAGGTTGACCCAGGCGGCGCGGAGGATGCCGGTGAGCGACAGCCCGGGGTGGCGGTAGAAGCCGGCGTCCTCCGCCGCCAGCACGGCGTGGATCAGCTCCTCGGGCAGCTCGCCGACCGTCACCGGCCGCCGCTCCTGCCGGCTCGGACCGTAGTAGCTGGCCACCAGGGGCGGCTCGAGCCCCGCCTCGGCGACCGCCTGGTCGCGCCAGAGGAGCTGCCGCACCCGGCCGCCCGCGAAGCCGGCCTCGAGCCGCCCGGCCTCCCACCAGCCGGCGGGGCCCGGCGAGCGGCGCAGATGGGCGACCAGGCGGTCCGAGCGCAGCAGGTACTCTCCGGGGCCCGGGGAGGCTGACCCGGTCTGCCGGTAGCCCAGCCCGTCCAGTTCGCGGCCCAGGCGGCGGGTATCGGCCGGCTCGCCCACCCGCAATACGGTGGGTCGCCCGTAGAGCCGCGACGGCGCCCGTGCCGAGCCGATCGAGAACTGGCCGCTGAGCTGTCCGAGCGGCCAGACCAGCCACGTCGCACCGGCCAGGGCCAGCGCCAGGACGGCACCGGCGGCGAGGCGCCGCAGGGCGCCCCCCGGCCCCAGAAACCGCGCCGAACGGCCACGGCGCCGGCGGCGGCGCCTTTGCGGGCGGCCCTTTGGCGAGCGCTGGCTCCGGCGGGGCATGGAGTAAACCAGATTATGGCGCAAGTTCCGCACCAGAACGCCCCTCCGAGAGCGTCCGGAGGGCCTTTTTGGTAACCGAAGGGTTACCGATTGCCATGCTATTCTCCGCGGTTCTATGCTCGCCGTCTCCAATCTCGCCAAGTCTTTTGGCGCCCAGACGCTGTTCCGCAACGTCGCCTTCCAGCTCAACCCGGGCGAGCGGCACGGGCTGGTGGGCGCCAACGGCTCGGGCAAGTCGACCCTGCTCCGAATCCTGGCCGGCGAGGAGCCGCCCAGCGACGGCACCGTCTCGGTCCCCAAACGGGCACGGATGGGGGTGCTGACCCAGGACCGCTTCCTCAAGGAGTCGACCCCCATCCTCGAGGTCGTGCTCCAGGGGCACGAGGAGCTGTGGCGGGCGATCCACGAGAAGGAGAAGATCCTCGCCCGCGCCGAGCACGAGTTCGACGCCGAGCGCTACGCGCGGCTCGAGGAGGTGGTGCTGGCCCACGACGGCTACACCGCCGAGGCCCGGGCGGCCGAGATCCTGGAGGGCCTGGGGATCCCCGCCGAGGCCCACCGGCGGCCGCTCGCCACCCTCTCCGGGGGCTTCAAGCTGCGGGTGCTGCTCGGCCAGGTGCTGGCCTCGGACCCCCAGATCCTGCTGCTCGACGAGCCCACCAACCACCTCGACATCCTCTCCATCCGCTGGCTCGAGAAGTTCCTGCAGGCCTTCTCCGGGGTGGTGGTGGTGATCTCGCACGACCACCGCTTCCTGGACAACGTCTGCACCCACATCCTCGACGTCGACTACGAGACGGTGAGCCTCTACCACGGCAACTACAGCCGCTTCGCCGAGGCCAAGGTGGCCGAGCGCGAGCGCAAGGAGAAGGAGCTGGCGCGGCGCGAGAAGGAGATCGCCCACCACCAGGCCTTCGTCGAGCGCTTCCGCGCCAAGGCCACCAAGGCGCGGCAGGCACAGAGCAAGCTGCGGCTGATCGAGAAGATGGCCGAGGATCTCGAGCCGCTGCCCCAGAGCTCGCGGCGCTACCCGGGCTTCGACCTCAAGCAGCGGCGCCCCAGCGGGCGCGACGTGCTCAAGCTCGACCGGGTGACCAAGGCCTACGGCGACCACGTCGTGCTCGACGGCGTCTCGCTCACCGTGCGCCGCGGCGAGCGGCTGGCGATCATCGGCCCCAACGGCATCGGCAAGTCGACGCTGCTCAAGATCGCGGTGGGCCGGGTGGCGGCCGACTCCGGCACCGTCGAGTGGGGCTACGAGACCCATCCCGGCTACTTCCCGCAGGACCACGGCGAGCTGCTGGGCGAGGACCGCGAGCGCCAGTCGGTCGAGGCCTACCTGTGGGAGTCCTGCCCCGGCGAGTCGATCGGCTACGTCCGCTCGCGGCTCGCCCGGGTGCTGTTCTCCAAGGAGGAGGTCGAGAAGCGGCTGGGGAGCCTGTCGGGCGGCGAGGCGGCGCGGCTCATCTTCGCCCGGCTGGCGGTCGAGCAGCCCAACGTGCTGGTGCTCGACGAGGCCACCAACCATCTCGACCTGGAGGCCATCGAGGCGCTGGTGGCCGGGCTCAAGAAGTTCGACGGCACCCTGCTCCTGGTCTCGCACGACCGCTGGTTCGTCTCGCGCCTGGCAAACCGCATCCTCGAGATCACGCCCGGCGGCATCCGCACCTTCACCGGCACCTACGAGGAGTACGTCGCCCGCTGCGGCGACGACCACCTGGACGTCGAGGCGGTGCTGATCAAGGCGCGGCGCGAGAAGCGGGCGGCGCGGCGGCCCGCGGCCGGCGGGGAGCGGGGCGCGGGCGGCCGCCGCAAGGCCCGGCAGCTCGCCTCCCGCCGCGACCAGCTGACCGAGCAGATCGAGCGCAGCGAGGCGCGGGTCCACGAGATCAACGAGCTGTTCTGCGATCCCGGCTACTTCGACCGCACGCCGCCCGCCGAGGTCCGCAAGCTCCAGCAGGAGCAGCAGCGGCTGGGCGAGAAGGTCGAGGAGCTGATGGCCGAGTGGGAGGGGCTCGAGGAGGAGCTGGCGGCGATCGAAGTGCCGGCCGGTTAGGGCCTCAGGAGGGAGGCGCGGCCTGCTCGCCGACGGCCGACTCCTCGGGCGCCGAAGCGCCCAGCTCCATCCACCAGCCGGTGGTGTCGAAGGTGCCCGGGCCGCTGGCGAAGCCCGAACGGAGGAAGACGCCGCTCTCGGTGACGACCTCCAGCTCGAGCGGCTCACCGGGGAGCAGCGGGCGGGGCGGCGAGCCGTCCTCCGGAACGGTCTGCCGGTAGCCCTCGGGCACCACGCCGAGGAACAGATGCTCGAGCGGGCGGGGGTGGTCGGCGACGAGCGCCCAGACCGGCCGGTCCTCGGCGTCCCTCACCTGGAGCTCGACCAGCTCGCCGGCCCCGGCAATGACCAGCAGCGGGTCGTCCCCCTGACAGGCCGCCAGCAGAAGCACCAGAGCCAGGAGCCACCGGGGACGCCCCCCCACCTGGGCCCTCGACACCGGCTCTTCTCCACCCGGACCGGGCGGCCTAGCCGCCGCCCGCCGGCTCCCCCTCCGCCTCCGCCGGCGGACCCTGCTCCTGCCCCTCCTCGCCGGCCGGCTCCCAGCCCTCGAACAGCTCGCGGAAGCGGGCCGCCAGCCGCGGGCCGGCGCCGGCGTCCTCGTGCTTGAAGAAGACGTAGACCTCCTCCCAGGGCTGCTCGCGCACCCGCGCCGCCCAGGCCGCCAGCTCGGCGTCCCCGTACTCCTCGCGGCGCAGCCGCAGATACCCCCAGGGGGCGGTGGCGGTGAGCGGCGGGTCGCTCTCGGAGCCGGTGTCGGCGATGCAGAGCGCGGCCTGGCCGTGCGACCTGAGCGCCGCATAGACCTCTTCGTCGTGCCACGACGGGTGGCGGAACTCGAAGGCCGCCCGGTAGCGCGGCGGCAGCCGCTCGAGGAAGGCCTCGAGCCGTTCCACGTCGGCCTTGAAGTTGGGCGGCAGCTGGAACAGCAGCGCGCCCAGCTTGGGACCCAGCGCCGCCGCGGTCTCCAGCAGATAGCGCAGCAGGTCGTCGGTCTCCTTGAGGCGCTGGAAGTGGGTGATGCGCCGCGACGCCTTCAGCACGAAGGTGAAGCCGTCGGCGGTCTCCTCGGCCCAGCGGGCCAGCACCGACTCGCGGGGCAGCCGGTAGAAGGTGTTGTTGATCTCGACCGCCGGCAGCCGCCGCGAGTAATAGCCCAGCATCTCGCCGGCCGGCAGCTCCTCGGGATAGAAGCTGCCCTTCCATTCCTTGTAGGCGAACCCGCTGGTGCCGACCAGGAGCTTCATCGCGGTAGGGAGCGGCGCGAGACCGGCGGCGAGTCTAGCAGCGCCGCCCGCGGGTGCCTTGCCGTCGCCCCGGCCCTGCTCTACCATCCGCGGGTGCGACCCAACGAGGAGCTGCTCGATCTCCTGCTCGAGGTCCAGGCGCTCGACCGGGTGCCGCGCAGCGGCTACGTGCTGCGCGGCGTCAGCGACCCGGAGAGCGTCTCCGAGCACGGCTGGCAGGTGCTGTTCCTGATCTGGGCGCTGGCGCCCGAGCTCCCCGAGGTCGATGTCGGGCGCGCCCTCGAGCTGGCCCTGGTCCACGACCTCGCCGAGCTGCGGGTGGGCGACCTGCCGCGGACCTCGGCGCGCTACTTCCCGGCCGGCGCTAAGGAGCAGGCCGAGGGCGCGGCGATGGCCGAGATCCTCGCCCCGCTGCCCGAGCGCGCCCGCCGGCTGCACGCCGAGTACCAGGCCGGTGAGACCCCCGAGGCGCGCCTGGTCAAGGCCTGCGACAAGCTGCAGCTGATGATCAAGGTGAGCGTCTACGAGAGCTGGGGCGCCGGCGGGCTGGCCCGGTTCTGGGACAACCCGGCCAACTTCGGCGACGGCGGCTTCGCGCCGGTCCGCCGGCTGTTCGCCGAGCTACGCCGGCGGCGCGGCGTCGGCCCCTCGGCTGGCGCTGGCAGCCCAGAGGTCCCGTAGGGCGTCGTCCAGCGTGCGCTGCGGGGCCCAGCCGAGCGCCCTGAGCCGCGAGCCGTCGGCGGCCAGCAGCGGCAGGTCGACCGGCCGGAAGCGGGCCTCGTCGACCTCGACCCGGGCCTCGACCCCGGACAGCGCGATCAGCCGCTCGAGCGCGTCGGCGATCGACAGCGCCTGGCCGCTCCCCAGGTTGTAGACCCCGCCGGGCTCGCCGCGCTCGAGCACCGCCCGGTAGCCGGCCACCGCGTCCTCGACGTGCAGGAAGTCGCGGCGGGCGGCCAGGTTGCCGACCTGGAGCACCGGCCGCTGGCGGCCGGCGTGGATCGCCGCCAGCTGGCCGGCAAAGGCGGGCAGCGCGAAGCGGCTGGCCTGACCCGGGCCGACGATGTTGAAGGAGCGCACCACCACCGCGCCGGCGGCCAGCGCCAGCCGCTCCATCGCCGCCTTGGTCAGCGCGTAGGGGCTCTGCGGAGCCACCGCCCGACTCTCGGGGATGGGCTGCTCGCGCTCCGGCACCGCTCCGTAGACCTCGGCGCTCGAGGCGGCCACCAGCCGGGCGCCCGCCGCCGCCCGCAGCATGTTCTCGGCCCCCAGCACGTTGACGCGGAAGTACTCGGCCGGCCGCCGCCAGGACTCGCCGACGTGGCTCAGCCCGGCCAGGTGCACCACCGCCTCGGGCCGTGCCTTGGCGACCGCCTGCGCCAGCGCGGCGGGATCGAGCAGATCGGCCTCGTACAGCTCGACGCCGGCGAGGTCCGGCGGCGCACCGATGTAGGTGCCGGCGACGTCGTGCCCCTCGGCCGCCAGCCGCCGGCTCAGCTGCGAGCCCACGAAGCCGGCGGCCCCGGTGATCAGCACGCGCATCGGCGGCGGCACTCAGCCGGTGGCGGTGGCCGTTGCGGTCGATCCGAGGCGGCTGCGCCAGTAGGCCAGCAGGTCGCGCAGGGTCTGCTCCAGCGGGATCCGCGGCTCCCAGCCGGTGGCGGCGCGGAACTTCGAAGCATCGCCGATCAGCACCTCGACGTCGGAGGGCCGGAGCCGCTCCGGGTCCACCTCGACCCTGACCTCGGCCTCGCAGATCGCCAGCAGCCGATCGAGCAGCTCGCGGATGGTGATGCCCTGGCCGCTGGCGATGTTGTAGACCTCGCCCGGGGCGCCGCGCTCCACTGCCAGCCAGTAGGCGCGCACCATGTCGCGCACGTCGGTGAAGTCGCGCACCGCCGACAGGTTGCCGACCTTGATGACCGGCTCGCGCCGCCCGGCCTCGATCGCCGCCAGCTGGCGGGCGAAGTTGGAGGTCACGAATACCTCGCCGCGGCGCGGGCCGGTGTGGTTGAAGCCGCGGGTGCGGATGGCCTTGGTGCCGTAGCTCCGGAAGTACTGATAGCCGAGCAGATCCTGACCCACCTTGGAGACCGCGTACGGGGAGAGCGGCCGGAGCGGGTTGTCCTCGGTGATCGGCACCTCGTCGGGGAGCACCAGGCCGTACTCCTCGCTCGAGCAGGCGATCTGGATGACCGGGTCGAGCCCCAGCTGCCGCACCGCCTCGAACAGGTGGGCCTGACCGGTGAGGTTGGTGGTGAGGGTCTCGGCCGGCGCCCGCCAGCTGGTGGGCACGTAGCTCTGGGCGGCGAGATGGAAGATGAAGTCCGGCCGCGCCTCCTCGAGGGCGGCGCGCACCGAGACCAGGTCGCGCAGGTCCATCTCCAGCAGCCGGACCCGGCCCTCCAGGTGGGCGACGTTGTCCATCGGGCTGCGCCAGCGGCGGGTCCCGAAAAGCTCTACGCCGGGCTGCTCGGCGAGCAGGTACTCGGCCAGATGGGAGCCGGCGAAACCGGTGTAGCCGGTGATCAAAGCACGCATAACCGTCGAGTGTAGCAGTCGGGAGGGGGACGGGGCGGGGCCGGCTAGAAGACCGGGTTGAACCCGTAGCGGGTGCCGCCGGTCAGGTCCAGGAAGGTCCCGATGTTCTTGAGCGTCAGCGCGAAGCGGAACTCGCGGTTGCGGACCACCAGGTTCCGGAACTCGGCCAGCTCCACCCGCACGCTCCAGCACTGCGAGAAGTACTGCAGGATGTGGCGCTGACTCTGGAGCAGCGCGGTCTGGAAGTCGTAGGCGATCTGCGAGTCGATCCGGAAGTGGGTGGGCCACAGCTCGAAGCCGGTGAACAGCCGCAGCTGGTTGCCGGTGGTGTCGCCGGTCTCGGGGTTGAAGCGGGTGAAATGGGTGATGCCCACCGCCGCCCGGGTGTAGCGGACGCCGCCCGACACCGAGGCCGAGCTGAGACGGTTGAAGAGCGTGTTGTAGGAAGCCTGGGTGTCGAGGCTCACGCGGCTCGAGGGGTTGTAGCGCAGCCGCCCGGTGAGCGGCCCGCGGGTGGTCTGCTGCTCGCCGTCGCGCGAGACCTGGAGCGGCCGCTGGTTGTCGAGGCTGAACCCCTGGGCGATCTCGAGCTGCAGGATCTCGCGGGCGCCGCCCGGGTAGAGCTCCTCGTCGGCGGGCTTGGCCAGCAGCCGGTTGACGAAGGCGTAGCCGAACAGGTGCTGCGAGCGGAGGGTGTCGACCTCGTCGAACACCGGCACCAAATCCTGATCCCGGAAGTCGTCGACGAAGACCCAGCTGAAGCGCGGCTCGATGAGATGCTTGAACCGCCCAAAGCGCCCGATCTGCTTGTCGAAGACCCGCGAGAAGAGCGGCCCGACGACGCTGGCGCTGGCGATCGGGAAGGTGCGGGTCAGGGTCTGGCCGGTAAAGACGGTGCCGGTGTCGTCGATGCTGTCGGTGTAGTGGGTGACCCGCTCGCCGGCGGTCACCGACAGCGACAGCCAGGGCAGCGTGCTGAGCGGCACCGTGATCCGCGGGAACAGGTCGGCCCGCGCGTAGTCGATGTTGAGCACCTCGCCGCGATCGATGGTGAAGTAGTTGATCGAGCTCAGCAGGTCGACGTAGACCGGCAGCCCGCCGAGCTGGTAGGAGCGCAGCCGGTACTCCACCTCGGGCAGCTGACGGCGCTTGATGGTGTCGGCGCCGGTGAGGATCGCCTCGTTCTGCTCCACCAGCATGGTCAGCGAGTGCTGGCCCCAGTTGCCGGACAGGAAGCCCGACGACTGCAGGCGTCGCACCGAAGCGCGGCTGAAGTCGCGCTCGAAGTCCTGGAAGAAGTTGAAGTCCGAGAAGTCCTGGACGCGGATGACGCCGCGCATGCCGCCGAGCAGGTTCTCGCTGACGTGGTCGTAGTTGACCCGCCAGCGCACCGTGTTCTCCACCGGATCCTCGATCGCGTAGCCCTCGAAGATGCCGGCGGTGTCGGCGTTGGGCCGGTAGCGGAACTCGGTGCCGAAGCCGAAATAGTCCTCGCCGTAGAGATCGGCGTAGAGGGTGGCGTCGTAGCTGTCGCCAAGGGTCTGGAAGTAGGCCAGCCCGAGCGCCACCCCCCGGCGCTGCGAGTAGCCGAGGTTGGGGAACAGGAAGCCCGAGCTGCGCTCGGTCTTGGCCGGATAGAGGATGTAGGGCCAGTAGAGCACCGGCAGCTTCTTGACCTGGAAGCGGGCGTTGCGGACCCGCGCGAAGCCCTCGACCGTGACCTGCGCCCGGCTCAGCCGCAGGCTCCAGTCGGGAGACTCCTCGAGACACGAGGTCAGGGTGCCGCGGCTCACCACGTAGGTGTTCTCGCCGGTCTTGGCGACCTCCTCGCCCTCGAAGAAGATGTCGGGGTCGACAAAGGCCTTGGCGTTGGAGAGGCTGCCGGTCTCGGTCTCGAGGTCGAAGACCGCGGTCTCGCCGGTCAGCCGCCGCGGCCCCTGATCGATGATGACGTCGCCCTCGGCGGTCAGCTCCTGGGTCTTGAGGTCGACCGCCACCCGCTCGGCCTGGAACTTCATGTCGCGGAAACGCAGCTCGACGCCGCCGGTGGCCACCACGTAGTCCTCGCGCAGGTACTCTAGGTTGCCGGCCGAGCCCACCGCCGTGCCGCCGCCCTTCTCGGCCGGGAACGGCACCTGGAAGGTGATGCGGTCGATCAGCTCCTCGGGGCTGAGCCGCGCCTCCTCGGCCTCCGCCGGCTGCTCGCCCTCGCCGGGCAGCCGGCGCTCGACCGTCTCGCCGGGGAAGAACTCCTCCATCATCAGCTGCTCTTCCGGCACCTGAGCGATGGCGGGCGGCGCCGTGGCGACCGACAGCGCCAGCACCAGCAGCGCCGGCGGCGCGGCGGCGCGGTGGAGAGCTCGCCCTCCCATCAGGCCGCCGTCCGCTCCACCAGCATCGCCGTCCCCTCGCCGCCGCCGATGCAGATGGCGGCCACGCCGCGGCGGGCCTGGCGCTGCTCCATGGCGTGGAGCAGGGTGACCAGGATGCGCGCCCCCGAGGCGCCGATCGGGTGACCGAGGGCCACCGCGCCGCCGTTGACGTTGACCACCGCCGGGTCGAGCCCCAGCTCCTGGACGAAGGCCATCGCCACCACCGCGAAGGCCTCGTTGACCTCCCACAGGTCGACGTCGCCCGCCTCCAGACCGCCCCGCTCGAGCAGCTTGCGGACCACCGCCACCGGCGCGGTGGTGAACCACTCGGGCTCCTGGGCGTGCGAGGCCTGGGCGACGATCCGGGCCAGCGGCCTCGCCCCCAGCCGCCCGGCGTGGCCGGCGGTGGTCAGCACCAGCGCCGCCGCCCCGTCGTTGATCTTGCTGGCGTTGCCGGCGGTCACGGTGCCGGTCTTCTCGAAGGCCGGCCTGAGCGACGGCATGCGATCGAGATCGACCCGGAACGGCTCCTCGTCGCGGTCCACCAGCCGCGGCTCGCCCTTGCGCTGCGGCACCTCGACCGGCGCGATCTCGGCCGCGAAACGGCCCGATTCGGTGGCCTCGCGGGCACGCCGGTAGCTCTCCAGCGCGAAAGCGTCCTGGGCCTCGCGCGAGAACTCGTAGCGCGCCGCGCAGAGCTCGGCGCAGCTCCCCATGTGGATCTCCTTGTAGGGGTCCCACAGGCCGTCGTGGTTCATCGAATCGACCAGCTTGCCGTGCCCCAGCCGCAGACCGTCGCGCACCCCGGGGGCCAGGAAGGGGGCGGTGCTCATGCTCTCCATGCCCCCCGCCGCCACCAGCTCGAAGTCGCCGCAGCGCAGGTCGTTGGCGGCGGTCATCACCGCCCGCATCGCCGAGCCGCAGACCTTGCCCAGGGTCACCGCCCCGGTCGACACCGGGCAGCCGGCCCCCAGCGCCGCCTGCCGGGCCGGCGCCTGGCCGACGCCGGCGGTCAGCACGCAGCCCATGTAGACCTGCTCGAGGGCCTCGGGTGCGACCGCGGCGCGCTCGCACGCCGCCGCCAGCGCCCGCGCCCCCAGCCGGTGCACCGGGAGCTGCCCGAAAGACCCCCCGAAGGCGCCGACCGGCGTGCGCACGGCGCTCAGGATGACGATCTCTTCCACCAATGCCTCGGGGTGTCTCGACGAGAGGCGACCGCCCGCTCCCTGGCCGCACGCGCGCAGCTCCTGCACCCGCTGCGCCCGCCCGGGAAGGCGCTGACGTTAGCACACAGCAGGACGCCGCCGACCGCTAGAGAAACCGCGCGGCGGGCTCGCAGCGACCCAAGTGGGTCAGCCTCAGAGGCCGCCCAGGAGCCGGCCGGGGTGGGGCTCGACAGGGGCCTCGCCGCAAGCGCTTGCGACACCCCTCGAAGGCTGCGGGCCGGACAGCGCGCAGCGGTGAGGAGGAGCGGGCCTCCCCTCTGAAGTCTGAAGGGCCCGCTCCGTCCCCTGGCATGCCCCGCCCCGGCCGGCTCTCGCCACCAGCCCTCAAGCTGACCCACCCCTCAGCACCTCCCCTCGGTTGAGGTTGGCCCCTGGTTGTGGCAGGCTGGGGAGGAGTCGTTCGGTCCGCGTATTTCCCATCCCCCCAGCTACTCGAACCGGAGGAGATCGTCATGCACCCCACTCGGCTGTCTCTCGCGCTGCTTTCGTGCGCTTTGCTGGTGACCCTGGTGGCCCCGCCGGCCGCCGCCGAAACCGGCGGTCTGCGCTACACCATCACCGTCACCAAATTCGAGAACCGCGCCAACTGGCGGGGCTACTGGGACCTGGGCGACGCCTGGGGCCTGGTGATGACCGACCTGCTCCACCAGTCGGGGCGCTTCATCGTCCTCGGCGAGACCGACATGCGCAACGAGGCGCTGGCCGAGCAGGACTTCGCCGCCTCGGGCCGCACCGCGGGCGGCGCCAAGGCGCCGGTCACCGGCCAGATGACGCCGGCGCAGCTGCTGGTCAAGGGCGCCATCACCCACGTCGAGCACGACACCGCCGGCGGCGGCGGCGGGGTGCGGATCAAGGGCTTCCGCGTCGGCGGCGGCGGCGGCAAGTCCGAGATCAACGTCACCATGCAGGTCGTCGACTCGACCACCGGCCAGGTGGTGGCCTCGACCAGCGTGGTCGGCAAGGCCGGCCGCCGCGGCGTCAACGTGGCCTACTCGGAGTATGACTGGGGCGCCAACGCCGACGCCTTCAAGAAAGACAACCTGGGGCGCGCCGTCGAGGACGCGGTGGCCCAGGGCGTCGACTGGATGGTCGACCAGCTCCCCTCCATCCCCTGGACCGGCAGCGTGGCGCTGGTCAAGGACGGCCAGGTCTACGTCAACCGCGGCACCCGCGAGGGGGTCAGCACGGGCCAGGTGTTCGTGGTCGGTCAGTCGGACGTGATCCGCGACCCGGACACCGGCGAGGTCCTCGACGAGAGCCTGACCGAGGTCGCCCAGCTCCGCGCCGTCGAGGTCAAGGAGAAGCTGTCGATCTGCTCGGTCACTTCCGGCAACGCCGCGGCGGTCCAGCGCGGCATGGCCGTCCACCTGCCGTAGCCGGCGCGGTCCCGGACGAGTCGGCGGGCGGTCCTCAGCCGCCGCCGCCGTTGCGCTCTTCGGCCCAGCGCCGGCGCCAGTAGGCCTTCTGCCAGGTCTCGACGTTGCGGTTGTGCTCGGCCAGGGTCTCGGCGAAGACGTGGGAGCCGTCGTTGCGGCTGACGAAGTAGAGGTAGGGGACCTCGGCCGGGCGGGCGGCCGCCTGCAGGCTGGCGAGCCCCGGCGAGGCGATGGGGCCGGGCGGCAGCCCCGGATAGCGGTAGGTGTTGTAGGGCGAGTCCAGCTCGAGGTCGGGGCGGCGCAGGTTGCCGTCCCAGCGGCCGAGGCGCTTGAGGGCGTAGATCACCGTCGGATCGGCGTAGAGACCGATGCCGCGCCGCAGCCGGTTGGCGTAGACGCCGGCGATCACCGGCCGCTCGGACTCGAGCCGCGCCTCCTTCTCGACGATCGAGGCCAGGGTGACCACCGCCCGCGGCGGGCGTTCGTCGTCGGCCGCGAGCAGCGGGCGCACCTCCAGCTCGAACTTCTGCCGGAAGGTGTCGACCAGGGTCTCCACCACCCGCGTCTCGGAGATGCCGCGGGCGAAGGCGTAGGTGTCCGGGAACAGGTACCCCTCGAGATCGGCGGCCTCCGGGTCGAGGTCGGCGATCAGGGCCGGCGAGCGCATCGTCGCCAGCAGCCGCGCCTGGTCGCCGAAGCCGGCCGCCGCCAGGTGCTCGGCGGTCTCCTCCAGGGTCAGCCCCTCGACCAGGGTAACGCCGTGGGCGATCACCTCGCCCCGCGCCAGCCGGCGGAGCACCTCGCCGGGGGTGGCGGGCCCCCGGAAGCGGTACTCGCCGGCCTTGAGCGGCGGGTCGTCGAGCCCCCAGACCAGGTAGGCGCGGGTCAGCGCCGCGCTGCGCAGCACCCCGCGCCGCTCGAGCAGCGCCAGGATGCTCCCGGCGTCGGCGCCGGGCGCGATCTCGACCACCAGCTCCTCGCCGGGATAGCCCCGATAGGGGGTGCGCAGCAGCCACCAGACGGCCCCCGCGCCGGCCGCGGCCACCAGGACGGCCAGCGCCGCCAGGACCAGCGCCGCCCGCCTCACCCCTCGTCCACCTCGGCGGGCGCCGCCGGCACCGGTGCCCCCGGGCGCGGCTCGGACAGCGCCTGCTCCAGCAGGATCTGGGCGGCCACCGCGTCCACCCGCTCGCGGTGCCGCCGCGGGTCGACGCCCGCCTCGCGCAGGCGGGCGGCGGCCTCCACCGAGCTCAGCGCCTCGTCGACCAGCCGCCAGCCGAGGCCGGTCGCCTCGCCCAGCTTGCGGGCGAAGGCGGCCGCCCGCGCCGCCGCCTCGCCGCGGCTGCCGTCCAATTTGCGGGGCTCGCCGACCACCAGCAGCTCGACCCCCTCCCGGCGGGCGATGTCGGCGACGCGGCGCACCGCCGCGGCGTCGCTCCGCCGCTCGACCGTGGCCAGCGGCACCGCCACCCGGCCCTCCGGGTCCGACACTGCCAGCCCGATCCGCCGCTCCCCGAAATCGACGGCCAGGGTCTTCATGCCAGCCTCAGGCTAGCAGGCCGGGCAGCCCTGGAGGGCCGCTCAGGGAGCGGCTACTGGGGCCACCTCGAGCTCGGCGAAGCGGGCCGTGAAGTGGCGCAGCACCGGCGCCTCGTAGGTGAGCCTGAGGCCGCGCAGGGTCTCCTTGCGGTCCCGGATCCGCTCCAGGCAGTCGACCACGAACCGCAGGTGGGTGTTGGTGTAGACCCGCCGCGGCACCGCCAGCCGCACCAGCTCGAGCTCGGGCAGCGACTCCTCGCCGGTCTCGGGATCGCGGCGCCCGAACATCACGCTGCCGATCTCCACCCCCCGCACCGCGCCCTCCCGGTAGAGGGCGACCACCAGCGCCTGGGCCGGAAAGCGTGACTGCGGGATGTCGGGCAGGAAGCCCTTGGCGTCGACGTAGACGGCGTGGCCGCCGACCGGCCGGATCACCGGGATCTCCAGCGCGGCCACCGCCTCGCCAAAGGCCGCCACCTGGCCGGTGCGGAACTCCAGGTAGCGGGTGTCCATCACCTCGCGCAGCCCCCGCGCCACAGCTTCCAGATCGCGGCCCGACAGCCCGCCGTAGGTCGGGAAGCCCTCGATCAGGATCAGCCGCTGGGTCACGGTCTCCATCAGCTGGCGGTCGCGGCTGGCCAGGAAGCCGCCCATGTTGGCCAGGCCGTCCTTCTTGGCGCTCATCGTGCAGCCGTCGGCGAGGTCGAAGATCTCGCGCACGATCCACGGGATCTCCTTGTCCTGCTCGCCGGCCTCGCGCTGCTGGATGAAGTAGGCGTTCTCGGCGAAGCGGCAGGCGTCGATGTAGAACGGGATGGCGAACTCGCGGCACAGCGCCGCGTAGCCGCGGATGTTGGCCAGCGACACCGGCTGGCCGCCGCCCGAGTTGTTGGTCAGGGTGAGCATGGCCAGCGGGATGCGCTCGCGCGGCGTGCTCTCGAACAGCTCGCGGACCCGCTCGAGGTCGATGTTGCCCTTGAACGGGTGCTCGGCCGCCGGGTCGCGGCCGGCGGCGCAGACCAGGTCCAGGGCCACCCCGCCGTGGATCTCGATGTTGGCCCGGGTGGTGTCGAAATGGTTGTTGTTGGGGATCACCATGCCGGGCTCGACGAGGGTCGAGAACAGCAGGTTCTCGGCCACCCGGCCCTGGTGCACCGGCACCAGATAGGGGAAGCCGAAGATCTCGTGGACGGTCTCCTCGAAGCGGTAGTAGTTGCGGGCCCCGGCGTAGGACTCGTCGCCCAGCATCAGCCCCGCCCACTGGTCGTCCGACATCGCCGCGGTGCCCGAGTCGGTGAGCAGATCGATGAACACCGCCTCGCTGGGCACTTCGAACAGATTGAAGCCGGCCGCCCGCAGCCGCCGCTCGCGCTCCTCGGGCTCGGGCAGCCGGATCGGCTCGACCACCTTGACGCGCCACGGCTCGGGGCGGAGGAAGGGCATGCCGGTAGTCTACCCCCGTGATCGTCGTCGCCGGGGAGGCCGAGCTGCTGGTCGTCACCCAGTCCGACCACGCCCGTCTCGCCGCCGAGCTGCTCGCCCTGTGGCGCACCGGCGGCCTCCCCGAGCACCCGCGCCGGGCCGAGCTGCTGTTCGCGGTCCGCGAGCACGACAACGGCTGGCGGGAGACCGACGCCGCCCCCCGCGTCGACCCCGCAACCGGCCGGCCCCACGACTTCCTGACCCTCCCCGACCCCGAGCGGCTCGCCCTCTGGCGCCGCGGCGTCGAGCGCTGGGCCGGCGAGCGCCCCTGGGCGGCGGCGCTCATCGCCCAGCACGCCCTCGCCCTCCACCGCCGCCGCCGCGAGGACCCCTGGCGCGAGCTCCTCGCCCAGCTCCGCGAGCGCCGCGCCGAGCTGGTCGAGGCCGCGGGCGTGCCGGCCCGCGAGCTGTTCCGCGACTACCGCCTGCTCGAGCTGGCCGACACTCTCTCCCTCGCCGCCTGCAACCGCTGGCCCCAACCCGTCCGGCGCCCCGGCCTCGAGGCCCGCTTCACCGGCGGCGCCCTCCGGATCGCCCCCTTCCCCCTCGCCGGCGCCACCACCTTCCAGCTCCCCGTCCGCCGCATCCCCGCCCGCCCCTACCGCGGCGACGCCGACCTCGGCGGCCAACTCGCCGCCGCCCGCTGGACCACCGTCCCCGTCCGCGTCACCCCCTGATCTGTCGCTTCGGCCGGCCGCCCCCACGGCCCCCTCTGCGGCCCCCTCGCTACCGGCCCCTCAGTCCGCGCCAGAACGCCATCTCGAAGCGGTCGTGGGTCAGTCCCCAACGACCCAGGAGGAGCCGGCCCTCCCCCGTGAAGTTCTCCAGGGCCGGCTCCGGTCCCAGGCGGGCCCCGCCCCGGCCGGCTCTCGCCACCAGCCGCCCAAACTGACCCGCGAACGCCCTCCAACCCGCGTGATACTCTCCCCCGCGATGTCGGAAGCCCCGGTCGACCCCACCGGGCCGGAGCCCACGCCCCGGCCCAAGCCGCAGCGCGTCCTCATCCCCTCCCCCATCGGCGTCCTCGGCGTCGAGCTCACCGGCTCGGTGCTGACCCGGGTGGTGATCACCCCAATCGGGCGGCAGCGCAAGAAGTTCAAGCCGTTCGCCGACCTCAAGCGCAACGAGCGCACCGAGCAGATGGACGAGGTCCTGGGCCGGTTCTCGGAGTACTTCGCCGGCGCCCGCCGCAACCTGGATCTGGGCTACGACCTCACCGCCACCGGGCTCGACGCCTTTGGCCGGCGGGTGCTCAAGCAGACCGCCAAGATCCCGTTCGGCCGCACCCGCACCTACCAGCAGGTGGCGGAGGCCGCCGGCCGCCCGACCGCCTACCGCCAGGTGCTGGCCATCCTGATCGGCAACCCGCTGCCGCTGGTCGTCCCCTGCCACCGGGTGGTGACCAACCGCTCGGGGATCGGCAGCTTCATCGCCGGTCCCAAGAAGAAGGCCTGGCTGCTCAAGATGGAGCAGAAGACCCGCGAGCGGGAGCCGATCTAGGGCGCGCTAGGTCGAGGTCGCCGCCGCGGCGGCCGCGGCGACGGTCAACCGAACCGTCAGGTCCAGCTCCTCGCCGGGCTCGGCGAAGACCTCCAGCTTGCGCGACTCGTAGCCCGGCCGCACCACCTCGAGCTGGTGCTCGCCCGGCTCCACAAGCAGGCCGGCGTGCAGACCGGCCAGCTCGCGGCCCGAGCCCAGCAGCCGCCCGTCGAGATAGACCGAGGCGTCCTCGGGCTCGACCGTGAGCCGCAGCCGGCTCGGCTCGCGCCGCAGGTCGCGCGTCGAGGGCGCGTCCTCGCCGTTGGCCGGCGGCGGCGCGGCGCGCCGGCTCGACAGCGGGGCCTTTTCACCTCGCTCCTCGGGCATCGGCAGCCTGGCGACCTGATCGGGGGGCGTCGACTCGCCCTCCCGGAGCCGCATCCGGACGTCGAAGACCAGCCCCGGCCGCACCTGGAAGACGCGGCTCTCGGTCTGGTAGCCGGGCAGGTAGAAGGTCACCTGGTGGCTGCCCTCCTCGAGCACCAGATAGCCCGGGTAGCCGTCGAACTGCTTGGCCAGACCGGCGTACTGGCCGTCGACGAAGACCTGCGTCTTCTTGGGCTTGACGTTGAGGTCGAGGGCGCCGAGGTCGTCGTCGTAGCCGTAGCGGCCGTAGCGGTAGGGGGCGCGGCCCCAGTAGGGCCCGTAGTACGGGCCGTAGTAGGGACCCCAGTACGGCCAGTAGTAGGGGTAGTAGTGGGGGTAGAAGCCCCAGTGGCCGATCCCCAGATAGAAGCTGGAGCGGCTGCCGTGGTGATGACCGCCGTGGTGGCGGCCGCGCACCGAGGACGAGCCCCGGCCGACCGGCAGCCGGCGGGTGGACGAAGCGCCACCCGAGCGGGTGGTGGGGGGCGCCGACCTGGGGGCCGGAGCGCTGACCTTGGGGGCGTCCCCGCGGGGCTTGGCCGTCCGGGTCTGCGACTGGGCCGTGGTGGGGACCGTCAGGGCGAGCACCGCGGCCGCGCCGAGGGCGGGGAGCGTACGGGAGAGCTTGAGGGCGTGTTGACGTTTCATGTCGGGCCTCCTCTTCGGGGTGCCGGCTCGCGGGCGGCGGCGCCCGGACGGGCTGGCGAAGGAGGAAAGTGCAAGGGCTGTTCCAGGCCAGGCCTGAGGTCTACCATCTGAGGGTTCTGTGGCGAGAGCCGACCGGGGCGGGGCACGCCTGGGACCGGAGCCGACCCTGAAGGACTCCAACGGGGAGGGCCGGCTCCTCCTAGCCGCCTTCGCGCTGTACGGGGTCCGGACTTCGCGGCTCCGTGCAAGGCGCTCGGCTCCAGGCCCCTGTCGCACCCCGCCCCGGCCGGCTCCTGCACCGCCTACGGAAGCTGCAACAGGGCTGAGGAGGAGCCTCGAGGCCGGTGGTGGCCGATCGGCAAGGTGCGGCGGGGCCTTGGTACTAAGGAGGGTGTCCGCGGGGTGCCAGGGAGACGGCCGTGTCCCCTTCAGGGGGCGCCGGGAATGGGCTCGACCAGGAGGGGGTCAGCCGCAGGCCGTGCCGGGAGCGGCTCGGCGCTGGCGGCGGTGAGGCGGTCGACCACCGCCAGCCGGCGGTCGGGCGGGCAGAGCAGGGCGAGACAGCCGCCACCGCCGGCGCCACAGGCCTTGCCGCCCCAGGCGCCGGTTTCCGTCGCCGCCGCCAGCAGCTCTTCGACTCGCGGCGTCGAGACCCCGTCGGCGAGCTGCCGTCGCCAGCTCCACTCGCGGCTCATCTGGCGACCGACCGCGGCCAGGTCGGCGGTCTCGAGCGCTTCCAGCAGTTCGGCCGCCGCGTCGCGGACGCCGTCGAGCGCCCGCGTCACTTTGGGCTCGCCGTCGAGGCGGCGGCGCACGATCCGCCAGTTGTTGCCGGCCGAGAAATGGCTCTCGCCGGTGTAGGCCACTACCAGGCTGTTGCCGAGCGCCTCGAGATCGATCTCCAGCCGCCGGACCTGCTCGCCGCCGGGCTCGTGACGGATCTCGAGGGCGCCGCCCAGCAGCGCCGGGAAGTGGTCCTGGCGGCCGGTGGGCAGCCCCATCAACCGCGCCTCGAGGTCGCGGGCCACCGCCGCGCGGTGCTCGGGGGTCGACGGCGGCCGGCCGAGCAGGGCCTCGCCGGCGGCCAGCAGGGCGACGGCGAGCGCCGAGCTGGCCCCCAGGCCACCGCCCCGCGGCGAAGCGCTCCGCACCTCGACGGCGACCGGGGGTACCCCGAGGGCGGCCAGCGCCAGCCCGATCAGCGCCGTGTGCGGGCGGTCGAGCAGCCCCTCGACCGCGCCGGCCTCCACCTCCTGGCCGTCCTGCCGGACCGCGTAGGTCGTCGACCGGGTAAGCCGGACCTCGACCGTCAGGTCGATTGCCAGGTTGACGGTGCGGGCACCGGGATGGAGCAGGCCCAGCGGCCAGATGTCGAGGGTGCCGCCGGCCAGGTCGACCCGGCACCAGGCGCGCGCCCGGGCGCCCAGCAGCCCGTGGTGGAAGTCCGTCGGGTCGGCTGGCGAGCGCGGCGGGGCCGGATGCCAGGCGCCGCGACGCAGGCAATGCCGAGTCATTGTCGAGGAGCGGTAACGCCGCAGACGGCTCCGCCCCGCCGCCAGACGGCCGGGCGGACATCCACCACGGGCTGCTAGCCCCATCGGCACTCGCGGCCCCCGCTCGGCCGCTAGCGCGCGCCCGCCGCGGGCACCGGCGCCGCGACGCTCGCGGCGATCAGCTCGCCGGCCGGCGGCTCGAACGGGCCCTCGCCCTCGAGGGCGCGGCGCAGGGCGTCCCGCCAGGCCACGTAGTCGGCCAGCCGGCTCTCGGGGATCGGCTCGGCCGGCTGGCTCTTGAGGGTCTCCGGGTTGATCCAGCGACCGCGGTGCTGGATGCGGTAGTCGAGGTGCGGCGCGGTGGACAGCCCGGTCGAGCCGGTGTAGGCGATCACCTCGCCCTGGCGCACGCGCCGGCCGCTGCGGATCCCGCTGGCGTAGCGCGACAGATGAAGATAGGCGGTCAGGAAACCGTTGGGATGGCGCACCTTGACGGTCTTGCCGCCGCCGCCGTCCCAGCCCGCGAACGCCACCACCCCGCTGGCGGTGACCCGCACCGGGGTGCCGGTCGGCGCCCCGTAGTCCACCCCGTAGTGCGGCCGGTAGCGCTTGAGCACCGGATGGAACCGGCGGTGGCTGAAGCGCGAGGTGACCCGCGAGTAGCGCAGCGGCGAGCGCAGGAACATCTTGCGCAGCGGGCGGCCTTCGGCGTCGTAGTAGCCGTCGTCCTCGCCGTAGAGATAGGCCTCGAGGAGCCGGCCGCGGTTCTCATACCGCATCGCCAGCAACCGGCCGACGTCGAAGAACTCGCCGTCCAGGTAGACCTCCTCGTAGAGCAGCTCGAAGAGGTCGCCGGTCCGCAGATCGCGGTGGAAGTCGACGTCCCACTGCAACGCCTCGGCCATCTTGGGCGCCAGCACCGCCCGCCCGCCCGCCTCGACGATCGCCCCCTCCAGCGAGGAGACGAGCTCACCGCTCAGCGACCGCGTCTCGACCGAGCGGACGAACGGCCGCCAAGCGCTCTCCCAGCCGGGCTCGCCGCGCCGCACGCTGACCCGTCCCTTGCCGGCCACCGTCAGCTCGAACCCCGCCAGCCTCGCCTCCTCCGACAGATAGACCGCGTAGGTGTCCGAAGGCCGCAGCCGCCGCAGATCGGCGTGGTCGCCCACCAGCGCCACCACCTCACCCACCTCGCGCGGCTCCAGCCCGTAGCCGGCCAGCACCCCCCCCAGCGTCTCGCCGGGCTCGAGCGCCCCTTCGACCGGCAGCTGAACGCCGGCCAGCGGATCGCCGGCCAGCACCCCCATCAACGGGTGGCGCGCCAGCGCCGGGCTGAAGGCGACGGTGTGCCGCAGCCACACCCCCTCGCCCGAGTTGCCGCCCAGCCAGCGAGTGGCAACCGCCACCGCCCCGGCGGCCACGGCCAGACCCACGATCAGGGCCCAGCGGACGGGACGCACGGGTCGCACCGGCAGCGCGGAATTTCTCCTGGTCAGTTGAGCGTCGCGCCCAGCGCGACAAACGGACGGATGCTAGCACAGCCGGACCGGCCAGTCAGCCGGGCCAGCGCCGGTTAGCCCGCCGCCCGCCATCCAGGTTCGTTGGTCTCCCGCCTCCCAGGAGTGCCCTCGCGCGGCCAGGAGATCGGCGCCCGTCTTCGTGAGCCGGATGCCTTCGCTCCGCCAGGTCGCCAGCGCGGCCAGCGAAGGCTCGCGCGCGCTGGGCTGCTCCGCCAGGCTGCGCACCACGGAGTCGATCCAGGCGTCGCCCCACGCCCTCACGGAGGACCACCCGGAGATGGCGGAGCAGAAGGCTCAACCTCGACGTCGGTCTCGCGCGTCGAAACCTAAGCGAACATCAGCTTCCCGCGAGGCGCCGGGATGGGGCGGCCGAGTTCCTTTGCTGTTTCAATCCACTCATCGATGATCACTTGCACGTTTGCGAGCGCCTCTTCGTACGTCTTACCATCCGCCGCGCAGCCTGGCAGCTCAGGCACCTCGGCAATGAAGGCCTCGTCCTCATCGCTCCAGTAGATGATGACCTCGTATCGAAGATCACTGCCCATCGCTTCCTCCAGCAAGACGGTGCCTCAGGATGACCTTCCGGACTTGTCGAACCTGGTATGCCTTGGCCTTGGCTCCCTTGGGCTGCAGGTTCAGGATCTCGGGGATGCCCTCCATCGTAAAGATGTGGTGGCTCCCTTTGGTTCGTTCGTCAAATCCCAGGTCACGAAGCAAGGAACAGAGGCCCTGGAACGGAACGTTAGAATCAGCGGTCCCGCGAAGGATCTAATCGAGGACCTTCTTCCGCGGCCCCATCGTCGTCAGTCTACAGCCTCACCCGAGAGGCGCCCAACGGTTGGGCGACTAGCGCCCGGCGAGCCGCTCCGCCGCAGCCGCGTTGTTCGGCGGCTCCCACCTATAGGTTGAGTAGCGCACCCTGCCCTCGCAATAGCTCTCGAGTTGTTGCCGAACGGTGATGTCGCCACAACGGGACTCACCCCATCCTCCCACCTCATAGCGAGTCGCATGATACTGGCAGTTCATGAATTCGTTGCGGACCTTGCCGGCGACCCGGTCCCTCCTACCAACTTGGCACCGGCAAGGGCCACAAAACGGGGTGTGCCCCGCAGGCAGCCAAGGACCCGCTTGATTTCACTGGGCGTTAGGACCAGCGGCAGCTTGCGGGGCCTTCGGGCACGCACCAGGTCGTCGAGTTCACCGATCTGGACACCGAGCACGTGGCGGTAGAGAAAGAGCAGGGCGCAGAGGGCCTGGCTTTGGGTCGAGGTGGTGACAGGCTTCTCAGTGGCCAGGTGGGTCAGGAACGCATTGATTTCGGCCTCCGCCATCTCGGCCGGATGGCGCTTGCCGTGGAAGAGGATGTAGCGGCGGACCCAGTTGAGGTAGTTGCTCTCCGTCTTCGGACTCATATGGCGGGCGCGCAAAACGACCCGCATCTGGTCTAGGAGCTTGGGCCGGCGATGGCCGGGCGACGCGCTGGTCGGGAGCACGATGACAGATCTCCGGGCGCCGCAAGCGGGGCGCAGGCGCCTCCACTGGGGAAGGACGGAAACGGTGTCGAGGTTCTGGCCCCGCCCTGCTCGCCCGGAACGCGCGGATTCTGCCGCCACCCACTCTAAGCTCCTGCGGAAGAAAGACAGCCTGGCCGCGCTCCTCGGCGCGGGCGGCCAGGGGCTTCAGCTTCGCGGAGTCGGCCAGGTCAGGGCCGAGGCCCTCCTGGCCGCCCTCGCGATCGCGTGCCGGCTGGCCGGGACATGCCCGACCGGCAGTCTTTAGGTGTTAGCCGACGGTCTGGGAGATCAGGGCGTCGGGGGCGTCGGGGAGTTTGCCGGTGAAGCCGGTGGCGCCGTCTTTGAAGATGACGAGGCCGGGGAGGGAGGTGACCGAGAAGCGCTTGGAGAAGCTGCCGTCCTGGTCGAGGTAAACGGGGGCCTTCGGCTTGGCGCTGCCCAG